>DATJYZ010000355.1:0-18215 GCA_035499355.1 Burkholderiaceae bacterium
CACGCACTGCTTGATGATCCGGTTCGACTCGCGCATCTCGTGCACGCGCACGAGGTAGCGGTCGTAGGTGTCGCCGTTGACGCCCACCGGTATGTCGAAGTCGAGGCGGTCGTATACCTCGTAGGGTTGGTGCTTGCGCAGGTCCCACGTGATGCCCGAGCCACGCAGCATCGGCCCGGTGAAGCCCAGGTTCAGCGCGCGTTCCGGGGACACCACGCCGATGCCGACTGTGCGCTGCTTCCAGATGCGGTTGTCGGTGAGCAGCGTCTCGTAGTCGTCGACGTAGCCCGGGAAGCGCTTGCAGAAGTCGTCGATGAAGTCGAGCAGCGAGCCCTGGCGGCTCTCGTTGAGGGCCTTGATCGCGCGCTCGTTGCGGATGCGGCTGGCCTGGTACTGCGGCATCGAGTCGGGCAGGTCGCGGTAGACGCCGCCAGGGCGGTAGTACGCGGCGTGCATGCGCGCCCCGGACACCGCCTCGTACATGTCGAGGATGTCCTCGCGCTCGCGGAAGCAGTAGATGAAGATGTTCATCGCACCGCAGTCGAGGCCGTGCGCGCCCAGCCACAGCAGGTGGTTGAGCAGGCGCGTCAGCTCGTCGAACATCACGCGGATGTATTGCGCACGTTCGGGCACATCGATGCCGAGCAGCTTCTCGATGGCCAGGCAGTAGGCGTGCTCGTTGCACATCATCGACACGTAGTCGAGGCGGTCCATGTAGGGCAGCGCCTGGATGAACGTCTTGCTCTCGGCGAGCTTCTCGGTCGCACGGTGCAGAAGGCCGATGTGTGGATCGGCGCGCTGGACGACCTCGCCGTCGAGCTCGAGCACGAGGCGCAGCACGCCGTGCGCCGCCGGATGCTGGGGGCCAAAGTTCAGCGTGTAGTTCTTGATCTCAGCCATGAGCAGCTACCGACGCAGGCAGCGAGCCGCGCTGAACCTCGGCGCAGGCCGACTTGGCGCCAGCCAAGTCAAGCGCGCCGAGGCCAAGGTTGTCGTCGAAGTACAGCACCCTTAGACTCCGCCGTACTTCTCTTCGCGCACGACGCGTGGCGTGACCTCGCGCGGTTCGATCGTCACCGGCTGGTAGATCACGCGCTTTCTCTCGGCGTCGTAGCGCATCTCGACGTGCCCAGACACCGGAAAGTCCTTGCGCATCGGGTGCCCGATGAAGCCGTAGTCGGTGAGGATGCGGCGCAGGTCGAGGTGGCCGTCGAAGACGATGCCATAGAGGTCGAACGCCTCGCGCTCGAACCAGTTGGCACCGTTCCAGACCTCGGTGACCGACGCCACCATCGGCACGTCGTCGTCGGGCGCGAACACCTTCAGCCGCACGCGCCAGTTGTGCGTGACCGACAGCAGGTGCAGCACCACGCAGTAGCGCGGACCGTCCCATGGCTGGTTGCGGTAACTGGCGTAGTCGACGCCGCACAGGTCGATCAACTGCTCGAACCGAAGGTCCGCATGGTCGTGCAGCGTGCGCGCGGCACCGAGGTAGTCGTCGGCACCGACGGTGAGCGTGATCTCACCGCGGTCGCGCACCAGCTTCCTGATGCTGGCGCCGAGGATGGTTTGCAGGGCTGCCTGCAGGGTGTCGAGTCGGCTGCTCATACGGAGGTCAGGCCCGCGCGATGGTGTTCTCGCGGCGGATCTTGGCCTGCAGCTGCAGGATGCCGTAGAGCAGCGCTTCCGCGGTCGGCGGGCAGCCGGGCACGTAGACATCGACCGGGACGATGCGGTCGCAGCCGCGCACCACCGAGTAGCTGTAGTGGTAGTAGCCGCCGCCGTTGGCGCACGAGCCCATGCTGAGCACCCAGCGCGGCTCGGCCATCTGGTCGTACACCTTGCGCAGCGCCGGCGCCATCTTGTTGCACAGCGTGCCGGCGACGATCATCAGGTCGCTCTGCCGCGGGCTGGGCCGGAACAGCATGCCGAAACGATCGATGTCGTAGCGCGCGGCGCCGGCGTGCATCATCTCCACCGCGCAGCACGCAAGGCCGAACGACATCGGCCACAGCGAGCCGGTCTTCGACCAGTTGATCAGCTTGTCGACCGAGGTGGTGACGAAGCCTTCCTTGAGGACGCCTTCAATGCCCATCGTCAGCCTCCGCCGAGCCGCCTCAAGGAGGCCGAGGCCCCCTCGGGGGGCAGCGAACGAATGTGTGCGTGGGGGCGCATGTCTTGCATCATTCCCAGTCGAGCGCACCCTTCTTCCACTCGTAGAAGAAGCCGACCACCAGGATGGCCAGAAAGACCATCATCGCCCAGAAGCCCGTGGCGCCGATCTCCTTGAGCGCCACGGCCCACGGGAATAGGAAGGCGATCTCCAGGTCGAACAGGATGAACAGGATCGCGACCAGGTAGTAGCGCACGTCGAACTTCATGCGCGCGTCTTCGAAGGCCTCGAAGCCGCATTCGTACGGGCTGTTCTTCTGCGCGTCGGGCCGGTTGGGCCCGAACACGAAACCGATCAACTGCGGCGCCACGCCGACGGCGACCCCCACGAGGATGAACAGCATCACGCTCAGGTAGGGTTGCAGATCCATGTTCGTCGTGGTTCGGAACGCCCGTCTATCGCCTTCAAGGCCGCATCGTTGGTGCCGACGGCGAGACTCGAACTCGCACAGCTTTCGCCACTACCCCCTCAAGATAGCGTGTCTACCAATTTCACCACGTCGGCACAGCGCTCACGAGCGCCCGATTTGCCCGGCAAAGGCCTCGAGGAAAGGCCTCTGAACAGCCGTCGATTCTAATGCGTTTCGTGTGCGCGGCCGTTGTCGGCGGCCGACTTCCAAAGGCGCGCCGGACGCGCGATGCCGGGGCGCATGCGCGGCGTCAACGCGAGGCGGGCTCCGACGCGCTGGCCGGGATCGTCGCGGGCACCGCGCCGGGAATCACCGCGCCCGGGATCACCGGGCCCGATGCCGCAGCCGGCGCGCTCGCCGCCGAGGTGGGTCGGTCGAGCACGGTGTCGCCGCCGCGCGGTCTGCCGCCGGCGGACACGAACGCGAGCATCAGCGTGCAGATGAAGAAGATCCCCGCGCACACCGCGGTGGAGCGCGACAGGAAGTTGGCGCTGCCGGTGGCACCGAACAGGCTGCCCGAAGCGCCGCTGCCGAACGACGCACCCATGTCGGCGCCCTTGCCGTGCTGGATCAGAACGAGCCCGATCATCGCCACCGCAGACAGGATCTGCACGATCAGCACGATGTTGGTCAACAATTGCATGAGACGAAAGCTCCTGGTGCGGTGGCGCGGCGGTCAGCCGGCAGCGCGGCAGATGGCGATGAAGTCTTCGGCTTTCAACGACGCGCCGCCGATCAGGCCGCCATCGATGTCGGGCTGCGCGAACAGCGCACGCGCGTTGTCGGGCTTGACGCTGCCGCCGTAGAGGATCTTCATCCGCTCGGCGTGCGCGGTGGCGGCCTGCAGCTGGGCGCGCAGCACCGCGTGCACGGCCTGTGCCTGCTCCGGCGTGGCGGTGCGTCCCGTGCCGATGGCCCATACAGGCTCGTAGGCGACGACGATCTCGCCGGCGCAATGCGCCAGCGTGTGGATCACGGCGGACAGCTGCCGCTTGACGACGCTGTCGGTATCGCCAGCCTCGCGCTGCGCCAGACTCTCGCCGACGCAGACGATCGGAGTCACGCCCTTGGCCAGCGCCGCCTTGGCCTTGTCGGCCACCAACTGATCGCCCTCCTGGTGGTACTGACGGCGCTCGGAGTGGCCCACGATGGCGTAGCGGCAGCCGAATTCGGCCAGCATCGCCGCCGACACTTCGCCGGTGTACGCACCTTGCTCGTGCGCCGAACAGTCCTGTGCGCCCCAACGCAGGTCACTGCCCGCGAAGGCGACTGCCACCTCGGCGAGGTAAGGGAACGGCGCGCAGACGGCGACGTCGCAACCGTACGGCCGCGCCTGCCGCATCGCCGCCAGCAGCGGCTCGTTGGCAGCGCGGCTGCCGTGCATCTTCCAGTTTCCGACGACGAGCTTGCGCTGCACGCCCGCCCTCACCAGCGCAACACGATCTTGCCGACGTGCTCGCCCGATTCCATCAGCCGGTGCGCGTCGGCGGCCTGGGCCGCATCGAACACGCGGTGCACGATCGGCTTCACGCGGCCGGCCTCGAGCAACGGCCACACCTTGGCGCGCAGCGCCGCGGCGATCGCAGCCTTGAAGGCCTCGGGTCGCGGGCGCAGCGTGGAACCGGTGATCGTCAGCCGCCGGCGCAGCACGTCACCGGCGTTGAACTCGCTCTTGATGCCGCCTTGCACCGCGATGATGACGATGCGCCCCTCGTCGGCCAGGCACTGCACCTCGCGCGCGACGTACGAGCCGGCCACCATGTCGAGCACGACGTCGGCGCCGCGGCCATCGGTGAGGCGCTTGACTTCCTCGACGAAGTCCTGCTCCTTGTAGTTGATTGCCGCATCGGCACCGATCGACAGGCAGGCCTTGCATTTGTCGGCGCTGCCGGCGGTGGCGATGACGCGCGCGCCGAACGCCTTGCCGAGCTGGATCGCGGTGACACCGATGCCGCTGGTGCCGCCCTGCACGAGCAGAGTCTCGCCCGGCAAAAGGCGGGCGCGGTCGAACACGTTGGTCCAGACGGTGAAGAAGGTTTCGGGCAAGCCCGCCGCCTCGACGTCGCTCAAACCCTTGGGCACCGGCAAGCACTGCGACACCGGCGCCAGGGCCAATTGCGCATAGCCACCGCCGGCCACCAGGGCACACACGCGATCGCCGACCTCGAGGCCAGCGGCCGTCATCGCGGCCGCATCGCCGCCGATGATCTCGCCGGCGAACTCCAGGCCTGGCAGGTCGGAGGCACCGGGTGGCGGTGCATACGCACCCTTTCGTTGCAGCACGTCGGGCCGATTGACGCCCGATGCCGCCACCCGCACCAGCACCTCACCCGCACCCGCTTGCGGATCGGGCCGCTCGCTGAGCACCAGGACTTCGGGCGCACCGAAGCCCTTGATCTCGACGGCCTTCATCTCGACCCCGCGACTACTCGACCTGCGCCGCCGGCGGCTGCTGTTGTTGCTGCTGCGCCTGATCGACGCCCTGCTCCGCGGCCTCGCGGGGCTCGCGCTCGCGACGTGGCGGACGGTCGCCGCGATCTCCGCGGTCCCCCCGGTCGCGACGCGGCGGCCGATCGCCGCGCTCGCCACGGTCGTTGTCTTCCATGCCTTCGGGCCGGTCGAGCAGCGCCTTCATCGACAGCTTGACGCGGCCCTTGTCGTCGGTCTCGAGCACCTTGACCTTGACCACCTGGCCTTCGCTGAGCACGTCGGTGACCTTCTCGATGCGCTGGTGCGCGATCTGGCTGATGTGCAGCAGGCCATCCTTGCCGGGCAGCAGATTCACCAGCGCGCCGAAGTCGAGAATCTTGGTGATCGGGCCTTCGTAGACCTTGCCGACTTCGACGTCGGCGGTGATCTCCTCGATGCGCTTGCGCGCAAAGGCGGCCTTGTCGGCGTCGACCGAGGCGATCGTGATGGTGCCGTCCTCGGCGATGTCGATCGTGCAGCCGGTCTCGTCGGTGAGCGCGCGGATCGTCGCGCCGCCCTTGCCGATGACGTCGCGGATCTTCTCCGGGTTGATCTTCATCGTGTACAGCCGTGGCGCGAACTGGCTCACCTCGGCCTTTGCGCCACCGACGGCCTCGACCATCTTGGCCAGGATGTGCAACCGTGCCTCCTTGGCCTGCGCCAGGGCGACCTGCATGATCTCCTTGGTGATGCCCTGGATCTTGATGTCCATCTGCAGCGCCGTCACCCCGGCGCCGGTGCCGGCCACCTTGAAGTCCATGTCGCCCAGGTGATCCTCGTCGCCGAGGATGTCGGTCAGCACCGCAAAGCGGTTGCCTTCCTTGATCAAGCCCATCGCGATGCCGGCGACATGTGCCTTCATCGGCACGCCGGCGTCCATCAGGCTCAGGCAGCCGCCGCACACCGAGGCCATCGACGACGAGCCGTTGCTCTCGGTGATCTCGCTGACCACACGCATCGTGTACGGGAACTCCTCCTTGCTCGGCAGGCACGCGATGAGCGCGCGCTTGGCGAGACGGCCATGACCGATCTCGCGCCGCTTCGGGCTGCCGACGCGGCCGGTTTCGCCGGTGGCGAACGGCGGCATGTTGTAGTGAAGCATGAAGCGATCTTCGAACTCGCCGGCCAGCGCGTCGATGCGCTGCGCGTCGCGTTCGGTGCCGAGCGTCGTGGCAACGATGGCCTGCGTCTCGCCGCGCGTGAACAGCGCCGAACCGTGGGTGCGCGGCAAGACGCCGGCACGGATCTCGATCGGGCGCACCGTGCGGGTGTCGCGGCCGTCGATGCGCGGCTCGCCGGCCAGGATCTGGCCGCGCACGATGCGCGACTCGATCTCGAACAGCAGGCCTTCGACCTTGACGGTGTCGAACGCCAGCCCCTCCTCGGTGAGCGCGCCGATCACGAAGGCGTAGGCCTCGCGGCAGGCCTGCGTGCGCGCCTGCTTGCTGCGGATCTGGTAGGCGGCACGCAGCTTGTCTTCGCCCAGCGCAGCGACCTTCGCGATGAAGGGCTCGTCCTTGGCGGGCGCTTGCCAGTTCCAGGTGGGCTTGCCGGCGTCGCGCACCAGCTCGTGGATGGCCTCGATCGCGATCTTGCCCTGCTCATGGCCATAGACCACGGCGCCGAGCATCACCTCTTCGGGCAGCTGGTCGGCCTCGGATTCCACCATCAACACGGCCGCTTCGGTGCCGGCGACCACCAGATCGAGCTTGGAATTCGCGAGCTCGCTCTTGCCGGGGTTCAGCACGTACTGGCCGTTGACATAGCCGACGCGCGCGGCGCCGATCGGGCCATTGAAGGGGATGCCGGAGATGGCCAGCGCCGCCGACGCGCCGATCAGCGCGGCAATGTCGGCCTGCACCTCGGGGTTCAGGCTCAGGACGTGCACGACGACCTGCACTTCGTTGAAGAACCCGTCCGGGAAGAGCGGGCGGATCGGGCGGTCGATCAACCGCGAGGTCAGCGTCTCGAGCTCGCTCGGGCGTCCCTCACGCTTGAAGAAGCTGCCAGGGATCTTGCCGGCGGCGTAGGTCTTTTCGATGTAGTCGACGGTGAGCGGGAAGAAATCCTGCCCCGGCTTGGCGTTCTTGGCGGCGACGACCGTGGCGAGCACGACGGTGTCGTCGATGTTGACCAGCACGGCACCGCCCGACTGGCGGGCGATCTCGCCCGTCTCGAGCGTCACGCGATGCGGGCCCCATTGAAATGTCTTGGTGACCTTGTTGAACAGGCTCATCGATTGGCTCCAGTTGCGCATGCACTGTGCGGCGGCATGCGGACCGGGAGCGGTGGGACACGACGGCGCGATGCCATTCCAGCAAGGCTCGCAACCCGAGCCTCGTTGGAATGACACAGCAGCGCCAAGATGGGTGCCTCGCTCCGCAATCGGCGGCCGTGACCCGAGTGGCCACGGACTGCCGAACGAACGGCCGCTACTTGCGCAGGCCGAGTTTGTGGATCAGCGCCGAGTAGCGCTCGGCGTCGTTGTTCTTCAGATAGTCCAGCAGCTTGCGGCGCCGGCTCACCATCCTGAGCAGGCCGCGGCGGCCGTGGTGGTCCTTCAAATGCGTCTTGAAGTGCGGGGTCAGTTCATTGATGCGCGCGGTGAGCAGCGCCACTTGAACTTCGGGTGAGCCGGTGTCCTTGGCGCCGCGCGCGTTGGACTTGACGATCTCGGCTTTCTGGCTGACTGCCATCGACATGAACGATTTCCTCAAGACGTGAAACCGCCCGCGCAGACAGCCGGATGCGGTTTCAGTGGCCACTTGCGGTCGCAGGTGAAACCGACCCGCGCCGTGCTTGCCGTCCTCCCGGGGCGAACCCCAGCAAGAGCGGACCGCGATTATAGCCCGAGGGCCTTGGCCAGCCGGGCCACCCCGCGCGTCAGCCGCTCGGGCTCGCGCGAGGCGAAGCACCAGCGCAGCCAGCCCTCGCCCTCCGGCCCGAAGGCAATGCCCGGCGCCAGCCCGAGGCCTTGCTCGGCCACGAGGCGATTGGCCAGGGCCAGGGAATCGGTCTGGCCCTCGATTCTCAGGAAGGCATACAGGCCGCCATCGGGCACCGCCACCGTGACACCAGGCAACTGACGCAGCTGGGAGAGCAGCAGGTCGCGGCAGGCCCGCAGGCGCTGCACCAGGCCTTCGACGAAGGCGTCCCCCAACGCCAACGCGGCGAGCCCACCGTGCTGCACGAACTCCGGCGCGCACGAGGTGTTGAACTCGATCAGCTTGCCGACCTGCGCCACCACGCCATCGGGCACCACCATCCAGCCGAGGCGCCAGCCGGTCATCAGGAAGCTCTTGGAGAAGCTGTGCACGACGATCAGGCGATCCTCGGACGATGCAATGTCGAGAAAGCTGGGCGCAGAGCGTCCGGCGCCGAACCACATGCGCTCGTACACCTCGTCGGCAACCAGCCAGGTGCCGGTGCGCCGGCAATGCGCAAGCAGCGAGCGCTGCTCGTCGCGCGTGAGCGTCCAGCCGGTGGGATTGTTGGGTGAATTGACCAACAGCACCCTGGTTCGCGGCGTAACCGCCTCGATCAGCGACTGCACGTCGAGCCGCCACGCGCCGGACGCGTCGGGGGCCAGGGCCACACGGCGGACATGCGCACCCATCATCGTGGGCTGCTGCGTCAGGTTGGGCCACACCGGCACCACGGCCACCACTTCGTCGCCGGCACCGGCCAATAGCTCCGTGGCCAGCATCAGCGCGCTGACGCCCGAGCTGGTGACTGCGATGCGCTCGGCGCTCACCGGTGGGTGCAGGCTCGACGTGTAGCGCGCGATCGCGTCGCGCAGCTCGGGAAGCCCGAGGTTGTGGCCATAGAACGTCTCGCCGCGCTCGAGCGAGCGCATGGCGGCTTCGCGCACCGCCAACGGCGTCACCTCGTCGCTCTCGCCGAACCAAAACGCCAGCACATCGGGGTTCTTCAGCGCGGCGTTGGCGACCTCGCGAATGCGCGAACTCTGCATCGCGACGACGATGTCACGCATCGAACGCCCCCCCTCCGAGGCCAACGGCCGCCAGGCCAAGCCCGCCCGCCGACCCGTGCCTCTTGAAATCCGTCTTCGCGCTGCCAATTCGTGTCCAAGGGTCGCGATTCCGCACCCGCCGATTCAAAGGGATTTCAACCATGTTCCTCGTTCCGCTGACTCGCCGCGCAGACTGGCTGCGCAGTTTCGATCGTCTGCTCGATGCGTCGTTCGACAGCCCCTTCGCCAGCGATGCGCAAGCCGCGCTGCCGCGCACGCCGGCGCTTGACGTCGCCGAATCCGACCAAGCATACACAGTCACGCTGGACCTGCCCGGTGTGGCCAAGGACAACGTGAAGGTGTCGATCGAGGGCCGTCGCGTCCAGATCGAGGCGAAGTCCGAGAAGACCGAAGAGCGCAAGGACGGTGACCGCGTGCTGGTTCGCGAGCGCAACGCGTCGAACTACGCGCGCAGCTTCGTGTTGCCGGTCGAACTCGACCAGGAGCGCTCGAGCGCCAAGCTGGACAACGGCGTCCTGAAGCTCGAGTTGGCCAAGCGCGCCAACGCGAGCGTCAAGCAGATCGCGATCAACTGACGATCGCTGCGCCGGGCGCCGACAGCTGGTCAAGCGGCCAGCGCGGCGCCACGTCGAACGCATGGCCGCGCGGTGCCTGAGCACCGCGCTGCAGTCGCATCGCCGCGGCCAAGGCGATCATCGCGCCGTTGTCGGTGCACAGGGCCGCCTCCGGGTAGTGCACGCGATAGCCGCGCCGCTGAGCGGCCGCGTCGAGCCGTTCGCGCAGCGACCGGTTGGCGCCGACGCCACCTGCGACGACCAGGCGGCCGAGGCCGGTGTCCGACATGGCCTTCGTCGACTTGCTCACCAGCACGTCGACGATCGCCGCCTGGGTCGCGGCCGCGAGGTCGGCGCGCTGGCGGTCCGTGGGCGTCGAACCGAGCTTGCGGTGCTGCAGCCAGACCGCCGTCTTCAGACCGGCAAACGAGAAGTCGAGGTCCCCGCTGTGCAGCAGCGGCCTCGGCAGTGCGAATGCGTCGGCGCGCCCACGCTCGGCCAGCGCAGCAAGCGCCGGTCCACCGGGATAGCCGAGCCCCAGCAGCTTGGCCGTCTTGTCGAACGCCTCGCCCGCGGCGTCGTCGACAGTCTCTCCGAGCAGCGTGTAGTCGCCCACCTCGCGTACCTGCATCAACTGCGTGTGGCCCCCCGACACCAGCAGCGCAACGAATGGAAAGCATGGCGGGTCGACCGACAGGAACGGCGACAACAGATGGCCTTCGAGGTGATGCACCGGCAGGCACGGCTTGCCGAGGGCAGCCGCCATCGCCACGGCGCTGGCCGCGCCCACCAGCAGCGCACCGGCGAGGCCGGGTCCGCGCGTGTACGCGACGGCGTCGACCTCGGGCAAGGCGCAGCGCGCTTCATCGAGCACCCTCTGCGCGAGCGGCAACACGCGACGAACGTGATCGCGCGAGGCCAACTCGGGCACCACGCCACCGTAGTCGCGATGCATCGCGGCCTGGCTGTGCAGTGCATGTGCCAGCAGCCGCGGCACCTCGGACCCTTGCGCCTGCACCAGCGCTACACCGGTCTCGTCACACGACGATTCGATCCCGAGGACCTTCATCGAAGCCACCAGTAACTGCTCGTATCCGTTTGCTGGATCGCAGCAATTGGCTGAAATACGTCACACATCGCCATGAGGACATACCCGCGTGTCGCGCCGTCGTGCTTGTTGAGCGCGTACCGCACGGTTACGCTTGCGACGCTCTCCGCTGCAATCGTGGCGAAGTTTCTAAATTGAACCGTTGGGACCATGAAAGAGTTCAAGCTCACGGCATGGCCGGAACTGCCGGCACCGTACCAACGAATCGCCTATCGACGCATGCTGAGCGACATGTCGCATCGCTTCGTCACCGCGCAACAGCTTTGCGACAGCTGCGGCGCGACCAAGTTGGAAGTGCGCGTGTTCCTGCAGATGCTGGCCGAGCGCGGGCTGCTGCACGAGCGCGACCACGAAGACCCCAATGGCTTGCTGGGGCCGCTGGGCGGCTGGCTGCGCCGCGCATTGAACGGCGAGAACCTGACGCACTGACGCTGCAAGTCCACGCGCCGATCATGCAAGGCCCGTCGATGACGGGCCTTGTTCGTTCCGGGCCGCCCCCGGCCCGCCGGCTCAATGCTTCTCCTTCGCGTGGTTGATCGAGTACTTCGGTATCTCGATCGTCACGTCGCGGTTGGAAAGGATCGCCTGGCACGACAGGCGCGATGTCGGCGTCAGGCCCCAGGCCCGATCGAGCAGATCTTCCTCGGACTCATCCATCTCGCCGAGCGATTCAAAGCCTTCGCGCACGATCACGTGGCAGGTCGTGCAGGCGCAACTCATCTCGCACGCGTGCTCGATCGCGATGCCGTTGTCCAGCATGGCCTCGCACAGCGACGTACCGACAGATGCCTCGATGGTGTCGCCCTGCGGGCAGTACTCGGGGTGCGGGAGGATGCGGATGACCGGCACCGCTCAGACCTCCTCGATGCGACGGCCGGTGAGTGCCGAACGGATGCTGCGGTTCATGCGCATCGCGGCGAAGCCTTCGGTGGCGCCGGCCAGCGCATCGAGCGCTGCACGGATGGCCGCAGCGTCTTCCGCCACACCTGCCGACTCGAGTTCGACCATGCGCAGATCGATCGACGCACGCTCGGCCGCATCGAGCAGGTCACCATCGGCGGCCAGCGCCGACCGGGTCGCCAGCAACAGGCGCTCGGCGTCGACCCGCGCTTCGCGCAACGAACGCTGGTGCATGTCGGCCTCGGCGCTGCCAAAGCCCTCGCGCAACATGCGCGCGACGTCGGTGTCGGACAGGCCGTAGCTCGGCTTCACCACCACGGAGGCTTCGACGCCGGCAGTCAACTCGCGGGCCGACACCGACAGCAAGCCATCGGCGTCGACCTGGAACGTGACCCGGATGCGCGCGGCGCCGGCCGCCATCGGCGGTATGCCGCGCAACTCGAAGCGTGCCAGCGAGCGGCAATCGGCGACCAGCTCGCGCTCGCCTTGCACCACGTGAACGGCCATCGCGGTCTGGCCATCCTTGAAGGTGGTGAACTCCTGCGCCTGGGCCACCGGAATGGTGGTGTTGCGTTCGATGATGCGCTCGACCAGGCCACCCATGGTCTCGAGGCCCAGGGACAGCGGAATCACGTCGAGCAGCAGCAGGTCACCTTCGCGCGAATTGCCGGCCAGCGCGTTGGCCTGGATCGCCGCGCCGAGCGCCACCACCTGATCGGGGTCGAGATTGGTCAGCGGCGGCCGGCCGAAGTACGCCCGCACCGCGCGCCGCACCGCTGGCATGCGGGTCGCCCCGCCGACCAGCACGACGCCCTGCACCTCTGACAAGTCGATGCGCGCGTCGCGCATCACCTTGCGCAAGACGGCGATCGTGCGCTCGACCAGGGGCCGCGTCGCGTGATCGAACGCGTCGCGATCGATCGTCACGTCGAGGGTTGTGCCGACCAGCGAGGCGCGGACGCGGGCCGTCGCCTCGTCGCTCAACGCCTCCTTGGCGGCACGCGCTGCGCTCAGCACCGCTTGCTTGTCATGCGGCGTCTCGGCGGTCAGGCGGGCCTGCGCGAGCGCCCAGGCCGCAAGCGCGCGGTCGAAATCATCGCCGCCGAGCGCCGAGTCGCCGCCAGTGGCGACGACCTCGAACACCCCGCGCGAAAGGCGCAAGAGCGACACGTCGAAGGTGCCGCCCCCCAGGTCGTAGATCAGGTACAGGCCCTCGCTGCCGTTGTCGAGGCCATAGGCGAGCGCTGCCGCCGTCGGCTCGTTGATCAGCCGAAGCACTTTGAGCCGGGCGAGCTCGGCCGCGTCCTTGGTCGCCTGGCGCTGCGCGTCGTCGAAGTACGCGGGCACCGTGATGACCGCGCCGAACAGCTCGCCTTCGAACGAATCCTCCGCGCGCTGCCGCAACGTGGCCAGGATCTGCGCCGACACCTCCACCGGCGACTTGAGGCCCTGCGGTGTGCGCACGTGGACCATGCCGGCGCCGTCGACCAGCTCGTACGGCAGCCGCCCTGCGTCGGGCAGGTCGGCCAGCCTGCGACCCATCAACCGCTTGACCGAGGCGATCGTGTGTTCCGGGTCGGCACCCTGCATCGCCTGCGCGCGGGTGCCGACCTCGACGCCGCCGTCGGTGCGGTAGCGCACGATCGACGGCAGCAGCACACGCCCCTCGGCATCGGGCAGGCAGCTGGCCTGGCCGTGGCGCATGGCGGCCACCAACGAGTGGGTGGTTCCGAGGTCGATACCGACCGCCACGCGGCGTGTGTGCGGATCGGGGCTTTGTCCGGGCTCTGACAGCTGCAGCAGGGCCATCTTCGTCAGCCCTCCAGCCGCTCGAGACGCTGCTCCACCTCGGAACGCAATCGCGCCAGGAACATCCACTCCCGCAATTTCGGCAGCGCCGCGCCGCTGTCGTGGTGCACGTCGAGGTCGGCAGCCACCCCGGTCTGCACCGCTTGCAGCCGCGCCCGCACTTGCGCGTCCAGGGCCTGGACTTCGTCGGCCGACGAGGTCTCGGCCAGCGACTCGTGCCATTGCATCTGTCGCGACAGCACGTCGTGCGGCACCGGTGTCGCGTTGGCGCCTTGCACCGGGCGACCGTCGAGCTCGCACAAGTAACTGGCGCGCGCCAGCGGATCCTTCAGCCGCCGGTGCGCCTCGTTGATGCGCACCGCCCACTGCATCGCCACGCGTTGCGCCGCCGCGCCATGCGACGCAAAGCGATCGGGGTGGACGTGCGACTGCAGTTCGCGCCAGCGAGCCGCGAGCACGGCTTCGTCGAGGGCGAAGCGGCGCGGCAGCCCGAACAGCGTGAAGTCGTCGTCGTCGAGCCTCATGCCACGAGCGTCTTCTCGAAGAACAGCGACAGCCCGTTGTCCGGGTAGCCACCGAAGGCGGCGCGGCGGCGATAGCCGCAGCGCTCGTACAGACGCACGGCGCCCACTTGCAACTCTCCGGTCTCGAGCAACGCTTGCGGGATCCCTTGCCGTCGCAACCATGATTCGAGCGACTCCAGCAACCGCGCGCCGACGCGTTGACCCCGCATCGACGGCGCCACCATCATCCGCTTGATCTCGCCGTACGGCCGCAAGCCTGTCCCGGCTTCGGCCTTCTGGCGACGCGCCGCAGCGCAGCCGACGATGCGGCCGTCCTGTTCGGCCACCACGAACGACACCTCAGGCGCCAGCAGCGCCCGTTCGTCGAGAATGTGGTTCGCGTCCGGCTCGTAGAGCGTCGCCAGATAGGCGTCGAGCTCAGCGAGCAGCTGGCGCACGGCCGGGTGGTCGGGCCGCTCGGGTCGAATGACGATGGGCGCGGTGGGCATGGCCATGCAACTCAGGCAGCGGCTCGGCGTCGCCGCTGCGCGACGATGGCGGCCATCAGACTCGGAACGACTCGCCGCAGCCGCAGCGGTCCTTTTCCTTCGGGTTGTGGAACTTGAACCCTTCGTTCAACCCTTCGCGCACGAAGTCGAGCTCGGTGCCATCGATGTACGGCAGGCTCTTCGGATCGACCAGGACCTTGACGCCATGCTCCTCGAACACGTGGTCCTCCGGCGCGATGTCGTCTGCGTACTCGAGCTTGTAGGCCAAGCCCGAGCAACCGGTGGTCTTGACGCCCAGACGCACGCCGACGCCCTTGCCGCGCCTGGCGATGTAGCGCGTGACGTGGCGGGCCGCGGCCTCGGACAAGGTGACAGCCATGGAGATCAATTCGCCTTCGCCGTTTCCGCGGTCGCGCCGCGACGGGCCTTGTAGTCGTCGACCGCCGCCTTGATCGCATCTTCGGCCAGGATCGAGCAGTGAATCTTCACCGGCGGCAGCGCCAGCTCCTCGGCGATCTGCGCGTTCTTGATCGTCAGCGCCTGATCGAGCGTCTTGCCCTTCACCCACTCGGTGACCAGCGAGCTCGACGCGATGGCCGAGCCGCAGCCGTAGGTCTTGAAGCGCGCGTCCTCGATCAGGCCCGTGGCCGGGTCGACCTTGATCTGTAGCTTCATCACGTCGCCGCAGGCCGGGGCGCCGACCATGCCGGTGCCGACCGTGTCGTCGCCCTTGTCGAACGACCCGACGTTGCGCGGGTTCTCGTAGTGATCGATGACCTTGTCGCTGTATGCCATGTCAGGACTCCGGAATTCTCTGAATCAATGTGCGGTCCACTGGATCGTGCTCAAGTCGACGCCGTCGCGGTACATCTCCCACAGCGGCGATAGCTCGCGCAGCTTGGCGACGCGATCCTTCAGTGTGGACACGGCGTAGTCGATCTCCTGCTCGGTGCTGAAGCGGCCGATCGTCATGCGCAGGCTCGAGTGGGCCAGTTCGTCACTGCGGCCGAGCGCACGCAGCACGTAGCTCGGCTCCAGGCTGGCCGAGGTGCAGGCCGAGCCCGACGACACCGCGATGCCCTTGATGCCCATGATCAGCGACTCGCCCTCGACGAAGTTGAACGATGCGTTGACGTTGTGCGGAACGCGGGCGGACAGATCGCCGTTGATGAACACCTGTTCGATGTCGGCAATGCCGTCGAGCAGCCGGCGCTGCAGCATGCGGATGCGCTCGATCTCGGTGCCCATCTCGGCGCCGGCGATGGCGTAGGCCAGACCCATGCCGACGATCTGGTGCGTCGGCAAGGTCCCCGAGCGCAGCCCACGCTCGTGGCCACCGCCGTGCATCTGCGCCTCGATGCGCACCCGCGGCTTGCGTCGCACGTAGAGCGCGCCGATGCCCTTGGGTCCGTAGGTCTTGTGCGACGCCAGGCTCATCAGGTCGACCGGCAACGCCATCAGGTTGATGGCCACCTTGCCCGTTGCCTGGGCGGCGTCGACGTGAAAGATGACGCCGCGTTCGCGGCACATCGCCCCGATGGTGGCGATGTCTTGGATCACGCCGATCTCGTTGTTGACGAGCATCACCGAGACCAGGATCGTGTCAGGCCGCAGCGCGTCCTTGAAGCGGTCGAGGTCGAGCAGGCCGTTGTCCTGCACGTCGAGGTAGGTTACCTCGAAGCCCTGGCGCTCGAGCTCGCGCATGGTGTCGAGCACCGCCTTGTGCTCGGTCTTCACGGTGATCAGATGCTTGCCACGCGACTGATAGAAGTGCGCGGCGCCCTTGATCGCCAGGTTGTCCGACTCGGTGGCACCCGAAGTCCAGACGATCTCGCGCGGATCTGCACCGATCAGCGCCGCAATCTGGCCACGCGCCTTCTCCACCGCCTCTTCGGCCTCCCAGCCCCAGGCGTGGCTGCGCGAGGCGGGGTTGCCGAAGTGCTCGCGCAACCACGGAATCATCGCGTCGACGACGCGCGGGTCCACCGGCGTCGTCGCGCCGTAGTCCATGTAGATTGGGAAATGCGGGGTCATGATCGGGCACGAATCATGGGGACGGGCACGGCATCACTTGGACATGGCGCTGCCGAGGGCGAACACCGAGTTCGGCGCCGTCACCTTGATCGGCTTGACCACCGGCACGTTGGAAATGGCGCGCTTGATCGGCGCCTCTTCGATCGCCACGCCCTTGGCCAGCTGCTCGTCGACCAGCTTGCGCAGGGAGATCGAGTCGAGGTACTCGATCATCTTCTGGTTCAGATTGGCCCACAGGTCGTGGGTCATGCAGCGGCCGGTGTCCTCGCCCATGCAGTTCTCCTTGCCGCCGCAGCCGGTGGCGTCGATCGGCTCGTCGACCGCAACGATGATGTCGGCCACCGAAATCTCCTCGGCCTTGCGACCGAGCGTGTAGCCCCCGCCCGGACCACGGGTGCTCTCGACCAGCTCGTGACGGCGCAGCTTGCCGAACAGCTGCTCCAGGTAGGACAGTGAAATCTGCTGGCGCTGGCTGATGGCCGCCAATGCCACCGGCCCGTTGGTGGATCGCAGGCCGAGATCGATCATCGCCGTGACTGCGAACCGTCCCTTTGTCGTCAAACGCATGGAATGCTCCTTGACAGCCTTGTCGCCCGGCCTCGCCAGAGCGACCAAGAGCCCGAAATCCGAGCTCTTTGCTCAAGTATAGCGGAAGTCGACTATTTTGGTCGGCATTAGGGTCATGCCGGAGGGGCCAACCGGACCCGCAGGTCCTGCACCAAGCCATCGCAGGCCTCTTCCACCAGATCGAGCACGCGCTCGAAGCCGGCAGGCGCACCGTAGTAGGGGTCGGGCACCTCGGTGCCGCGCGGGCGGCGCGGCGAATAATCCATCAGCAGCCGAACCCGGTCGGCCAAAGCCTCGGGACACAGCTCGAGCATCCGTTCCACGTGCTCTGCATCCATGCCCAGCACGAGGTCGAAACGCTCGAAGTCCTCGGGGCGCAGCTGGCGCGCCCGTTGGCGCGACAGGTCGTAGCCGCGACGCAGAGCCGCCTTCTGGGCCCGGTGATCCGGTGGCGAACCGACGTGGTAGTCCACGGTGCCGGCCGAATCCACTTCCACGCGGTGCTGGAGCCCGAGCGCGACGAGCTTGTGCCGCAGCACGCCCTCCGCGGTGGGCGAGCGGCAGATGTTGCCGGTGCACACCATGAGCACCCGAAGCGCCTGGCTCATGCAGTCCCTCGAGCGCGGTCAATCGGCATCACGTTGCCGTCACTGCCGGCGGCGCCGAAGGCCTGCTCGCGCAGCAGGCTGAGTTGGTCGCGCACTCGGGCGGCCTGTTCGAACTCGAGGTTGCGGGCATGCTCGAGCATCTGGCGCTCCAGCGCCTTGATGCGCTTGCCAAGGTCCTTCTCGCTCATCGCCTCGATCTTGGCCGCCTCCTGCGCGCTCTTGAGCTTGGCCTTGTCGGACTGCGATTCGACCACTCCGTCGATCATCTCGCGCACCTGCTTGGTCACGCTGCGCGGTGTGATCCCCTGCTCCCGATTGAACGCGACCTGACGCTCGCGCCGCCGTTCGGTCTCGTCGATCGCGCGCCGCATCGAGTCGGTGATGCGGTCGCCGTAAAGAATCGCTTTGCCGTTCACGTTGCGCGCCGCTCGGCCGATCGTCTGGATGAGCGAGCGCTCGGCGCGCAGAAAGCCTTCCTTGTCGGCGTCGAGGATCGCCACGAGCGAGACTTCGGGAATGTCGAGACCCTCGCGCAGCAGGTTGATGCCCACCAGCACGTCGAACGTGCCCAGCCGCAG
>DATJYZ010000356.1:0-12694 GCA_035499355.1 Burkholderiaceae bacterium
CGCGTTCAACAGTCGGTGCTTTCGTGCGCACCACAACGGTGGTGTGAATGCCAAGTCACGAGGGCCGCACCCTGCGAAAAGAGGCACGGTGACGCTGCCGCCACCGGGCGCGAACTGCCAACTTGCGCCCCCGAGGAAACGCCTCGAGTTCTGCCAGATCGGGCGCATCGCTCTACGGACCGAGACAACGGACGATACGCCGCTGAGAGGCTGGCCACGCCACGCTCGGAGGGGATGCAGACCCCGACAACCTGTCGATCGGGATCCACCCCGGTTCCGCCATGGTGGCGAACCCAGCGTCGGCTTCTTACAGGCTTGTGCCTACGTCCTCGTCCAGAGCGATCATCGCAGCTCGACCTCCGACGGCGCGGATGCATTCAGTGGCTGGCACTCGGCGTTCTGTCGATTCGCGGGCGAAGGTTGAACATGCAGCGAACGAGCACCACGTTCAACCGCGAATCGGTCCGGAGATTCCCGTTGTGCATGCCGGATCATCTGCTCCAGCGCGCGCGTCCCGGGGGTCTGGGTGCACCCACATCGCCTCGCGAGGTCGGCGGCGGCCAGCAATTGCGCGGCGGCGAGTTCCGGGGTGATGTGCACGTCGTATCGTCGGTCGTAGCCGCGTGTCATCGTGCGGGGAGGTGTGCTCGGCTCCATCTGGTGCCGAACGAGCCAATCGTCGACATGTCGATGGAGGTCGCTCGAGGTCGGCGCGATCGGGCTCGACATCACACGTTCCGCAGACCGCGTCCTTGACTTCATGTGCTCACCTCAACGAGACGCTACACGGGGCGTATGACCGTTTCGTTCAGCGGCGACGGTCATTCAGTGGGTGTCGGTGAGCAAAGAGGTACCCGATGGCGTTGCCGCCACCGGGCCCAGAGGCTTGCCCGCGAAGGGTAGGGGACACCGGCGACCGACTCGCCGGCCTGTGCAGCGAGCCGAGTGGCGACCATACCCTCCACGCGATGACAGCGAGATTACGCAGTGTTTCACGGGTCTGGTACGGCAGCGGAGTGCCGACAGCGGAGGGCCGGCACCGCCAGGAACTCCGCCAACGCTCGTTGCGCCTCGACGGAGCGAGGCAGTGATTGGTGGGTGACACCCTGCAGGATCCGGATCTGCGGTGCGCTGGGAAGGTGGCTGCACAAGCGCAGACTACGTTCGTTGGGAACCTCGCGATCGCCACCGGCCAGGAGCACGAGCGTGCGGGCGTCGACCTGGCTGGCAGCGGACGTGCACTCGAAGGTCTGACCCAACAGGAGGCCGGCCACGCGTCCGAGCGGGCGTTGATTCAGCACCGCGCGAATGCTGTCGAATGGGCTCACCAGCACCAATTCCCTGGGCTGGACCCGACGCGCCAACCACAGCGCGATCGCCGTGCCCAGGCTGCGACCCATCAACACCATCTGAGCAAGGCTGCCGCCGTGGCGCTCCCGAACCAGGTCATGGATGGCCAGTGCGTCAGCCTTCGCGGCGGACTCGGAAGGCGCCCCTGAAGAGCCACCGCCGCCGCGAAAGTTGAACGCGTAGATGGCAGCATCCTCGACGTGTGAGGCCATGTCCGGTGCCCACGCAGCGTGCTCATTGCGTCCCGGGAAGTAGATGACGACCCGGCCGGGACTCGCGCTCACGTTCCTGGGGTTGGCAGACCAGCCCTGGAGCGTGACCCCACGAGGTCTGGCGAGTCGCAGTGATTCCTTGGTGTAGTACCCGACCAGGGGTCCGGGGGCCAGGGGTCTGACGCCCTTGATGCGTCCGAAGATGAGTCTGGCATGTGCCACGCACTGGATGGGTACACCCGGACTGTGTCAGGGCGATGACGACCACAGCACGGCATCGTTGATGTTCAGCAAGAGAAGTACTGAGCGCGTCTGGACGTGGGCCCCACGAAAATGACGTGTTTGGGCTGGCATGCTGCGATTCGGCGAAGTGCCGCAGAACGAGTAATCCCAGGAGCCCATCGAACCAACCGGCGAAGGTCTATGAACGCAATCAAGGAACTTCGTGAGTACCTGCAGAAGGACCGATCGGGTCCACCGGCGAAGATCCTCGCCAAGTTGGCCGTGGCGTTGGCCAACGAGAGCGACTTCGCGCTGGCCGAGCTGTACAGCCTGCCGCTGGACGAGTTCGAGCTCGCCATCCGGCTGATGCGCGATTGGCGCCTGGACCGCTACTACGCGGCACGCATCCGCCTGTTCGATGTCGTCTTGCACGACGTGTTGCCGGACGAGTTTCGGAGCTAGCAACGCTCGAGCGCATCACGCGGCAGCCGCTGTGCGGCTAGCCCCGCGGACGTGAGCCTTCGCCCGCGCAGGCGCGCTTCGATGGCTGAGGTTGAAAAACTTTTCAGCTCGGTTTGAGCCGGGATCGCCTGGATGTAGCGCACTGGGTCGCCGGCGCCTACATCGCCGCCCACTGACCAATGCCGGCTCGCCGGACGCGCCTTTCGTGCCGCAGACGGGTTAAACGATTGGAAAGGGCGCGTCGGGTGCAACTCAGGGCGGCGGCGAGCTGAGCCAGGGTCGCGGGGGCTCGCCGCAGTGCCTCGATCAGCCGCGCATCGGAGGCCGCGCGCGGCTCGACACGGCCTCGCAGTCGCATGGCCCTGCTGAGCGCGGAGATCCCGCCAGATTCCGCCCCATCGGCTTCATCGGGACAGCGGACCACGCGACGTTGCGACCTGGGGCACTCCATGATCGGCGCCGGCCCAGCGCTCGACAGGCCAGAGATCACAGCGCTCCAGGGCTCTTGCACGACGCGATCGTAGCGGCGTGAGCGTTGGGCTCGCGTCCGGATCGTTGCGGGGGCGTGGCGCCAGGTGCGAACGCATGAAGCGCCGAACCCCTGGTTCGAGCGGCGCCCCATGCTGCATGGCATCGCGCTGCCCCACGGTGGGCACGTCCTGGGAGAGCGACCGCGCCCCAGGTCTCGAGGTTGTAGTCCGAACGGACCATGAGCCGATCCCGCGACCGGGTCACCGCTCGTTCACGCCTGGACTCTATCGTCGTTTGCTTCCACCTTGAACGCCCGTCGCCGAGCGCCGCGCAGCCGATGAACCTCGTTGCCCTTCGGGCGCGGACGGCGATCCGTCAGACCGCCAGTCCCTCCGCCTCGATGCCGGAAACGCCGGTGCGCGTCTTCGCCGGCGCAGGCGGCCGGCGCCTCTTCCGCAGTGCGCCGCAGACTCTTTCGGGGTTCGTTGCGGCCGTGCTGGAGCCCGGGATCACGGTGGCGACACTGGTGATACTCCACTGGGCGTTCGAGGAGCCGCTGTCGCGCGCCGCGATGACGCTGGCCCTGCTGACGTTGGCGTTGTCTTTTCCTGGTCGCAACCGTTTCAACGACCGCCCGCTTTCGGCCGCCGTGGACATCGGCCTCTCATGGGTGTCGCTGCTGGCCCTGTTGATGCTGTGCGGATACGCGACGCGCAGCCTGCACTACTTCGAATGGCCGGTGATCGCCCTGTGGTCGGTCGCAACGCCGGTGCTGCAATGGACTGCCGTGATGCTCGGTCAGGACATCCGGCGCTGGCGTGCACGTCAGACACGCTGGGTGCGGTCGGTGGTGATCGTCGGCGCGGGGCCGCTGGCGGCGAAAGTCGAGCGCGCGCTGCACACGCGGGTCGATGTATGCACGCGTGTCGACGGTTTCTTCGACGATCGCAGCGACGAGCGCATCGACGTCGCCTTGCAGCCGCAACGCCTCGGGCCGCTGTCCGACGTCGCGACCTACGTGCAGGCGCACGGCATCGCGGAGGTCTACATCACGATGCCCCTTAGCTCGCAGCCACGAATCGTGGCGCTGCTCGAGTCGCTGCAGGGCACGACCACGTCAATCTACCTGGTGCCCGACGTGTTCGGCATCAGTGTCATCCAGGGACGATTGCAGGACGTCAATGGCATCCCGGTCGTCGGCATCTGCGATACCCCGTTCAGCGGCGTCAACGATGTCGTCAAGCGCGTCAGCGATCTCGTCATCGCTTCGCTGGCGGTGCTGTTGCTGGCGCCGCTGATGGCCGCGCTGGCCGTGGGCGTCAAGTTGAGCTCGCCAGGGCCGGTGATCTTTCGGCAGCGCCGCAACGGGTTGGGCGGCGAGGAGATCGTCATCTACAAGTTTCGCTCGATGCGCGTAATGGACGACGGCGCCGTCATACGCCAGGCCACCGCGGACGATCCTCGCATCACGCGCTTCGGCGGCTTCCTGCGGCGCACCTCGCTGGACGAGTTGCCGCAGCTGATCAATGTCATTCAGGGGCGCATGAGCATCGTCGGTCCGCGGCCGCACGCGGTGGCGCACAACGAGCAGTACGCCAGGCTCATCAAGGCCTACATGGTGCGACACAAGGTGCGCCCGGGCATCACCGGGTGGGCGCAGGTCAACGGGCTGCGCGGCGAGACCAGCACCGTCGACAAGATGCAGGCGAGGGTCGAGTTCGATCTTGAGTACCTGCGCAACTGGTCGCTGGCGCTCGACCTGCAGATCATCGCCCGCACGCTGAAACTGGTGTTCGCAGACCGGTATGCGCACTAGGGCGACGGGGAGGCTGCCACATGCCCGCAGAAGCCTCGTCACCGCGCTGTTGGTGATAATGTCGGGCGCATCCGCACTGGGTGGCGAGGACGGCATCACGCCGTACTACGTGGGTGGCGGACTGGCGTACGGCTACGACAGCAATCTGTTCCGTGAACCGGCGCCGCTGGCTCAAGCCGATCGCTATCTCGCCCTCGATGTGATTGCTGGATTCGACCAGCCGTTCTGGCGGCAGCGGTTGCGTGCGGACCTGACGCTGCGGTCGACGCGCTACGAGACCCGATCCGACCTCGACAACCTGGGCGGCGGGTTGTTCGTGCAGTGGGATGGCGCCACTGCGGGCGGCTGGGCAGGATCCGCGACCTTGCGCGCCAACCAAAGCTTGGCCACCTACGTGGCCGGCGGCGACATCACCGTGCAGTCGCGCAACATCGAACGGGTCGGTTCGCTGCAGACGCAGGTGATGTACGGGGTGACGTCGATCTGGTCACTGAACGGATCGGCCGAGTTGCGCGGACTGACTTACTCGGCCTCAGAGCTGGCCAGCCAGGAGAACACGCAGCAGGCACTGGCGATAACCGCGCAATGGCGGCCAGGCACCGCGCTGCAGGTCGCACTCGGGCCGCGTTTCACGCACGCTCGTTATCCACAGGCGATCGCTGACGGCTCGGGCGGCTTCTTCGCGGACTCGTTCGACCGCCGGGACCTCGACCTCACTACCACCTGGACTGCCAGTGGGGCGACCAGCGTGACCGCGCGACTGAGTGCCAGCGAGGAGACGCACGATGTCCTCAGCCGCCTCGATATCGCGGGCACCACCGGGGCGATCAACGCAGTCTGGCAGCCCACTGGCAAGCTGACCTTCAACCTGGCGGCGTCGCGCGACACGGGCAGCGAGACCAGCTTTGCGAATCTGGGCAGCGCTCAGCAGCCGCTGGTCGGGGTGGGCGACTCGAGCCAATTGACAGCGCGGCTGTTTCTGTCGACCAGCTACCAGGCGACGGCGAAGATCCAGGCCGGGATCACCGTGCTTGGCGAACAACGTCGCCTCGAGACCCATCGCTCGATCGGCCCGTTCACCTTGCCGGGCGAGTTCGGGCACGACCGTACGCTGACCGCTGCTGCGTCATTGCACTACGAGCCCAACCGCACGACCACGCTCGAATGCCGCTTCGCACGGATTCATCGCAGTGTTGAGTCCGGCACGGTGACGCCGTTCGATGTCAGGCAAGGGCAATGCCAGGCTCAGATCACATTGCGTTGACCGACGTCGACCCCTCGCCCGCAGGCTCTGCCGTGCCTCCCGATGCGCGCCTGCGCGTCCTGGTGCTGGGGGTACCGGTCGACGCCATCGGCTGGACCGACGTAGTGCAGACGGTCGCAGGATGGGCGGCGCGGGGAGAGAGCCGAGCGGTGCTGCTGTGCAACGCGCATGGCGTGGTCACCGCCGGTCGAGAGGAAGGGATGGCGCGCGCGATTGAGCGCGCCGACCTGGCGTTGCCCGACGGCGCGCCGGTGGCATGGCTGATGTCGCGACGACTGGAGCGGGTCCAGCCGCGCATCGGCGGACCAGACCTGATGCTGGCGCTCTGTGCCCACGCGGAGCGGGCGGCCATCGCCATCTATCTCTACGGTGGCACCGATGACACGCTGCAGGCGCTGCAGGCTCGCCTGTGTCGCCAGTACCCTGCGCTGCGCATCGCCGGCATGCGTTCGCCGCCATACCGGCCGCTGAACCCGGACGAGGCAGACGCGGACGTCGAGCGACTCAACCGATCCGGTGCTGGCATCGTCTTTGTCGCCTTGGGGTGTCCGAAGCAGGAACGCTGGATCGATGCGCAACGCGGTCGTGTGCATGCCGTGATGGTCGGGGTTGGCGCGGCGTTCGACTTCCACGCCGGACTGATCCGGCGTGCGCCGCCGTGGATGCGCGAGTTCGGCCTGGAGTGGCTGCACCGCCTGGCGAGCGAGCCCAGGCGTCTGTGGCGGCGCTATCTGATCACCAACACCGCCTTCATTTGCGGCGCCATGCGCGAGCTGTGGTCGCGCCGCGGATCGCAGGTTAACGCCAGCCGACCACGATGACGCCAAGCGCGATCAGCAGCGATCCCGCGACCCGATTGGCGACATGGCTCGCCGAGCAGCCATATGCCAAGCAGGCTCGTCAGCGCGATGGCCAACGCGACGAAGGGGTAGGCCTGAGACAGGTGCATCCCGGCGAGCACGCGTAGCCACAGTAGCGTGCCCAGCGCATAGATGCCGAGGCCAAGCAGGGCCCAGGTTGAAGACAGGGTGGTGGCGAGTGACGGCGCGTTCTCGCCCGAGGCCCCGAGCCGCAGCATCGGCTGCGCCACCGCCGACAGGCCGACGCTGCCGAGCTCCTGCCACACTGTTGCGCCAACATGGACCGTCAAAGCAGCATGGCCGAGACGATCAGCAGCGTCGCTGCGATCACCACCATGCGGCTTTGCAGGTCGCTCAGGGCGAACACCAACGGGTCGTCGACCAGTTCACCGCGCACGGCCTTAAGCCAGATCCGGCTCACCCACAGCAACAGCATCGGGCACAGGCCCCACAGCCACTGCGGATGGTGATAGCGCTGCGCGACTTCAGGGCTGTTCAGATACAGCGCCATAACCCCGACCGCCAGATAACCGGCGGCGATCCCCATCATCTGAACGGCACCGTCATCGTCGACCCGGTAGCCGCGCCCCCTGGCCTTGGGCAGATCCAGTGTGCGTGCGGTGTACAGCTCGGCCGCCCGCTTGGCCAATGCCAGGCTGAAGAAGATGAAGACCGAGAAGGCCAGCATCCAGAACGACGGCGCGACGGCGATCGCGGCGGCGCCGGCGAGGACGCGCAAGGCGTACAGCGCGGCGAGCGACAGCACGTCGAGGATCGCGTACGCCTTGAGCACGAACGTGTAGGCGGTGGTCAGCAGCAGATACCCGCCGAGGACGCCGACGACCGTCGGCGAGACCGCCGTCGCGATCGCGAAGGCAACGACGAGCAGGACCGGGACCGCGATCAGACCGTGCGCGATCGAGGCGGCGCCATTGGCGAACGGGCGGAATCGCTTGCGCGGATGCGCGCGATCCGCTTCGAGGTCGGACAGGTCATTGACGAGGTAGATCGCCGAGGCACACAGGCAGAACGCAACGAACGCGCCGCAGCAGGCCCAGAACCTCGCCAGGTTCAAGGTGTCGGCCACCGCCAGCGCAGGCAGGAAGACCAGCAGATTCTTCAGCCATTGGTGTGGGCGCAAGGCCCGCAGCAGCGCGAAGCGGTCTCGCGGCACCGAGATAGCGAGCTCCAGGCGACCGCGCTGGCGCAGGTCCTGCACGATGTGCTCGGGTGCGCCCACCGCGACCGCGCGCTCGGCATGATGCCAGATGGGGACGTCGTCGCGGGCGTTGCCCGCGTAGGCGAAGGCACCGCCGTTGTGTTGCTGGATGGCCTGCAGCTTGCGGCTGCCCGTCAGGTTGTCGTCTGCGTTGCTGGCGAGCACGGCACTGAACAGCCCGAGGTGCCGGGCGACCGCTTCAGCCTGCCGCTGGTTGGATCCGGTGGCGAGCACCAGCGGACGGCCTTGCTCTCGTTGGCGGACGAGGTAAGCGCACATCGCGTCGTTGTAGGGCAGCGTGGTTGCATCCAGCCGCACGCGCTGCGCCAGTTCATGTTTGAGGCGGGCTTTGCCGCACAGCAGCCACCAGGGTGTGCGCAGCAGCTGCCCCGGTGCCTGCCGGATCAGGCGCACGATCGACTCGTACAGCAGGTCGCTGCGCAGCAGCGTGCCGTCGAGATCGACGAACAGCGGCACCAATTCAGCCATCGCGCTGCGGAACCGCGGTGAAGACAGCGTAGCGGTGGCGCTCGAGCTGGGCGGGGCGCTGCTGGACGTGCAGCCCGGATTCCTTGCACAACACGCCGTAGGGATGCAGGAACACGCCGTCGTTGGCACCGGCGGTCGCGTCGAAGCGCGACAGCTCGTCGCAGATCACAGCGAGTTCGGACAGGCGCGCCGCGGCTCGCAACACGGCCGCGACGCGCTCCTCCTGGATGTAAGACAGCACACCGGAGGCCAGGAAGACGTCCCAGTGCCCCCAAGGGATCTGCGCATCGGCCAACGCGCGGTCATCGGCGACCTCGAAGCGCGCGTCCGGAAACTGCCGCCGCGCGAACTCCACCGCGTCGCGCTGGATGTCCAGGCCCAGGTAGTCGATGTCTCCCCCGCGATGCATTTCGCGCAGCAGGCGCAGGTTGTTGCCGCCACTGCAGCCGAGCTCGATCACGCGCAACGGGTTGCGCGGATGCGTGGCGCACCAGTCGAGCGCGGGCTGGATGATGCGGTCGCGCGTCCGGTATTGCTCGTAGTAGATCTGGTGCGCGCGATGGCCCCGGGTCAGCCAGTACAGGCGGTGCTTGGCGGCGTGCGCGCGATTCGCCAGGGACACCGGCAAGGCTTCAACCAGGCTGCGCAGGACCGATCGCATGGGAGGCAACATCCCAGCGCACCAGCCGGGCAGACGCCGCACTGTGCCGGCGTTGCGTGACAACTCCGTGCAGCTGCTGCCCGCCCGTCGGCGCATGCGACGCACCGTCATCACACGGCGGTCGCAATTGATCGTCACGCTTGGCTCGGCATGACAATCTACGAAACCTACGCGGCGCGCAGCCGGGTGCGCGCCGGGGTTGCGCTCAAGCAGCGCCAGAGCGAGCGACTGTGGCGCTACGGCCTGGCGCACAGCCCGGGCGATGCGCCGCGCGTGCTCGAGATCGGGCCCGGTGACGGCGGCATCGCTGCGCTGTGCAGCGAGGCCGGTCATCCCTACGTTGCGGTGGAGGGCAACGAGCAGGTGGCGCGGACGTTGCGGCAGCGCGGCCTCGTCGTGCATCAACGCTACGTGCCGCCACTGCCGGACAACTTGCCGCAAGACTTCAGCTGCTGCTTCCTGCTCCACGTGATCGAGCACATGCCGTCACCGGTGGCGGCCGCGCAGCTGCTGCAGGAGATCCGAGTTGCCCTGCGCCCGGGCGGCGCCTTGGTGGTGGCCTGTCCCGACTATTTGGGCTGGGGCACGCGCTTCTACGACTGCGACTACACCCACACCTTTCCGCTGACGCGGCGCCGGTTGCTGGGACTTCTGGCCGATCACGGCTTCCAAGCCGTGCTCGACACCACGTACAGCGGGGCCTGGTTCGGAACGGGCTCGATGCTGCTGTCGGGCCTGGTGCGCCTGGTTTATCCGCCGCTGATCGATCGCCTGATCGGGCGCCACGTCCCTGGCGACGTGCTGAATCGTGGCGCGCTCACTTTTCTGCCCAATCTGCTTGCGGTCGCGGTCAAGCGGGCATAGTCCATTCGGACCGTGCCGAACGACCTGCGTCGTGTGGGATGGTCACGCTAGGCCGGGTGTCGGCTGTGCACGACGGTCGGCTGTGGGCTGGCCAGGCAGGCGAGCAGGCCCTGGCAGTAGTTCGCTGCCATGGCCTCGACGGTGTAGCGCCCGGCGTCGGCCTGCGCCGCCGTGGCCAGCTGCGCGCGCTGAGCCTCGTCGCCGAGCAGCTCGACGATCGTGTCAGCGAACGCCGTCGCGTCGTCCTGGTCGACGATCCGGGCATTGATGCGGTCGCGCAGGTAGTCGAATTCCGGTCCATGACGCGAGTGGCGCAAGGTCACCATCGGCAGCCCGGCGCTGAACGCATCCAGCGCGTGCAGGCCGACGCCGCCGGGATGCAGGTGCAACTGCGCCAGCTTGAAGAAGCCCGCTTTGGCGGCACCGGTCTGGGCGCCGACCCAGCGCAACCAGGGTCGTCTGCGCTCGGCCACCTTGAGGCGCCGTGCCTCGGGACCGTCGCCGATCACGATGCAGCGGAAGTCTTCGTGGATCCGGTGCACCCGATCGCCGCTCTCGATCAGCACGTCAAGGCGCTTGTCCGCGTACAGGGAACCGCAGTGCACCGCAACGATCGCCTGCCGATCGATGCCATGGCGGTAGCGCAGGATCTCCAGGTCCTCGGCCCCCACGGCCGCGAGCTCACGCTGGAACCCCGAAACGTCGATGGCGTTGTTCAGACAGGTGATGCGCGTGGTGTCGAAGCCCGCGGCGGTCAGGAACGCGACGGTCGACGGCGTGTAGCCGAACCACCAGTCGACCTGATGGAGGCAAGCCGCCTTCCAGCGCTCGCGCCATCCGTCGGGCGCCTGGCTCTGCAGATTGCGGCCGTGGCCCCACCACGCCAGACGGCGTCCACTCAATTTGCGCTTCGCCAGCAGGCCGTAGTTGGACAGGATGCGGTTCTCCTGCATCAGGACCACCAATTCGGCATCGCGCGCGGGGCGTGGCAGCGGTTGCATCAGCAGGTCGACGCCGCCGACCTGGTAGTACCGATTGCGCACGCGGTGTGCCCAAGCCAGGTGACCTTCGTCGCGGCGCGATGCTTCGCGGGCCGAAGGCTGCCCGTGCACCAGGTGCAACTCGACGCCGTGCTCGGACAGCAGGCGGCGCAGGTGCTCGAACAACGGCACGCGATAGTGAAACAGGCGGCTCTGCAGGATCGTGACGCGGGTCATGGTTCTCACGTTGAAAGTCGGGTGGTTTGGGGGGTTCGATCGGTCGCGGCAGGGTCGGTCGACGTGCCCGCTTCGTCGCTGATCCATGTGTGCACGGCACGGAGCACGCACTCGATCTGGCGATCCCAGGTCAGAGCGTCGGCGCGTTGCAGGGCCGCGCCGCTCATGCGCTCCAGCAGGCCCGGATCGCGGGCGAACTCGAGCATCGCCTCGCCGATGGCGCGGGCGACCTGCTGCGGTCGCCTGCCCGGGGTCGCGATCTCGATGCCGCAGCGCGTGTCGAGCAACGTTCGCGGCCCGCCGAGGTCGAGGTGAATCACCGGCAGGCCGAACGAGATGGCTTCGAGCACGACGTTGCCGCTCGAGTCGTGCAGGCTGGGGAACACGAACACATCGGCCGCGCGTAGATGCTGGAAGAGCTGGTCTTGCGTCAGCTGACCGGTGAACTCGACGTGCGCGGCGATGCCGAGATCATGCGCAAGGTCGACGAGCGCCTGGCGGCGTGGACCGTCGCCAACGATTGTCAGGTGGCCGCGCCCGGCCGCGCGCAGAAAGTGTGCGAGGCCGGCGAGCGCGAGGTTCACCCCTTTCATGCCGATCAAGCGGCCCGCGTAGATGAAGTGCAACGCGGTCGCGGGCCCGGCCCGACGGGGCCGCACATCGGGCACCGCGAGCGCGCCGATCTCGTGCATCACGATGCTGCGCCGCTCCACGGAGTGGGGCAGGCGGCGCTGCGTCTCGCCGGTCTTGCAAATCACCAGGCGGGCGTTGGCGAAGCAGGCCGAGAACCCAGGCTGCCAGCGCGCGAGCGCGTTGAACACCCAGCGCGCACCTTCCCGGGTCATCGCGAGGCCACCCATGGCGGGCCAAAGCCGCAGTGGTGCGGACTCGCCGCCGCCCACCGGACCGATCACGAACGGCCTGCCGATGCGCCACAGGCGACTCGGCTGTCGGTATACGCCATAGGTCAGGTGCCAGACCAGGTCGAGCGGCGCGCGTCGGTCGAGCTCGGCACCGCGTCGCCACGCGGTCGCCTGCCAGGCCTGGTACAGCAGGTGTGCCGTGGCCCAGTTCATTGGCAGCCCACGCAGCCAGCGCGGGCGGTGGTATATGAAGTGCAGTCGCGCGTGTCGCGAGTCGGGATGCGATTCGATCGCGCTGCGGCGCGCCGGGTCGGTCAACACCCAGACTTCGTGCTCCTGCACAAGATGCTGCGCGTATCGCCAACCGACCCCACCCTCGCCGCCACCGGTCGGGCTGCAGGCGAACGCACCGAGCAGGACGCGTTTCACGGGCGGCCCCTTGCCGTGGCCGAGTCGGACCGCGCCCATCGCACCAGGTTCGCGCCCAGCCAGCGCACGCGGTGCTGGGCCTTCGACAGCAGCCATGCGCTCGGCAAACAGAGCAGCCAGAAGACGAAGAAGTTGATCGGGAACCCGAGGTCCACGATCAAGGGTTCGCGATTGAATAGCTCCTGCACCAGGTAGACCTCGAAGGCGAATCCCGCCAGGAAGGCCGCCGCGCGTTGCCAATGCGCGGTGCCTGCTCGCTGACACCAGCGCACGACGACGTGGTACAGCGACACCG
>DATJYZ010000357.1:0-16790 GCA_035499355.1 Burkholderiaceae bacterium
CTTGATCGCCTTGACCATGTCGGTGCCGATGTAGCCCGGGCTCACCGTGTTCACGGTGACGCCCTTGCTCGCCAGCTCTTGCGCCAGCGCCATCGTGAAGCCGTGCATGCCGGCCTTGGCGGCCGAGTAGTTGGTCTGGCCGGCCTGGCCCTTCTCGCCGTTGACCGAGCTGATCTGGATGATGCGGCCCCAGCCCTTCTCGATCATGCCCGGCACCACCTGCTTGGTGACGTTGAACATGCTGGTCAGGTTGGTGCTGATCACCGCGTCCCAGTCCTCGCGAGTCATCTTCACGAACATGCGGTCGCGCGTGATGCCGGCGTTGTTGACCAACACGTCGATCGCGCCGTGTTCGGCGATGGCCTTGGTGAAGGCCTGCACCGTCGAATCCCAGTCGGCGACGTTGCCGACCGAGGTGTAGAAGGTGTAACCCAACGCCTTCTGCTCGCCGATCCACTTGGTGTAGTCGCGGGTCGGGCCGCAGCCGGCGATGACCTTGAAACCGTCCTTGTGCAGGCGCTGGCAGATCGCGGTGCCGATGCCGCCCATGCCGCCGGTGACGTACGCCACTTTCTGTGCCATTGCTTCTCTCCTTCGAATCCTTCGTCGTGCTTGCAGCCTGATCCGCGGCGCGGATCAGGTCAATCGGGTTCGCCCTCAGCCTGGCGTCAGCGCTCGACGGTCAGTGCAACCCCCATGCCACCGCCGATGCACAGCGACGCGATGCCCTTCTTGGCACCGCGACGCTGCATTTCGTGCAGCAGCGTCACCAGGATGCGGCAGCCCGACGCACCGATCGGGTGGCCGATCGCGATGGCGCCGCCGTTGACGTTGACCTTGCTGACGTCCCAGCCCATCTCCTTGTTCACCGCACAGGCCTGCGCCGCGAACGCCTCGTTGATCTCGAGCAGGTCGAGGTCGGCGGGCTTCCAGCCGGCGCGCTGCAGCGCCTTGGTCGAGGCCGGTACCGGGCCCATGCCCATGTAGGCCGGGTCGAGTGCGACGGTGGCGTAGCTGGCGATGCGCGCCAGCGGTTGCAGGCCGAGTTGATCGGCGCGCTTGGCGCTCATCACCAGCACCGCGGCGGCGCCGTCGTTGAGGCCCGATGCGTTGCCCGCGGTCACGCCGCCGGCCTTGTCGAACGCCGGGCGCAGACCAGCCAACGCTTCGGCGCTGGTTTTCTTGTTGATGAACTCGTCGGCGGCGAAGACCACCGGATCGCCCTTCTTCTGCGAGATGCTGACCGGCACGATCTCGCCCTTGAAGCGGCCGGCCTCCTGCGCGGCGGCGGCCTTCTGCTGGCTGGCCAGCGCCAGCGCATCCTGCTGCTCGCGCGTGATGCCGAACTTCTTGGCCACGTTCTCGGCCGTGATGCCCATGTGGTACTGGTTGTAGACGTCCCACAGGCCGTCGGTGATCATCGAGTCGACCAGTTTCCAGTCGCCCATCCGCTGGCCGTCGCGCGAACCGGGCAACACGTGCGGCGCCAGGCTCATGCTCTCCTGGCCGCCGGCGATCACGATCTCGCTGTCGCCGTCGCGGATGGCCTGCGTCGCCAGCATCACCGCCTTGAGGCCCGAGCCGCACACCGCGTTGATGGTCAGCGCCGGCACCCCTTGCGGCAGGCCCGACTTGATGACCGACTGGCGCGCCGGGTTCTGCCCGGAGCCGGCCTGCAGCACCTGGCCGAGGATGACCTCGCCCACCTGGTCGGCCGCGACGCCCGAGCGCTCGAGCAGGGCCTTGATGACGGTGGCGCCGAGCTCGGGTGCCGGGGTCTTGGCGAGCGTGCCGCCGAACTTGCCCACCGCGGTGCGCGCAGCGGAAACGATGACGATTTCTGATGCCATGGGTCTGTCCTTCTCAGTGGTGCAACACGAATCAAGCGGGCACCGCGGGTCCGGCTTTGCCGGGCCGCTGGTGCTGCCCCCTCGAGGGGGAGGCGGCCGCCAGGCCGCTGCGGGGGTGGGTCATCTCATGCTTTTTGCTTCACGTAGCGGCCGGGGGCCGGCTCGATCGGCTTGTACTTGCGGCTGCCGGGTGACTTGGGTGCGACGACCATCGGTCCGCCCTGTGCCTCGAGCCAGGCCGACCAATCGTTCCACCAGCTGCCGGGCTTCTCGGTGGCGGCCTCGAACCAATCCTTGGCGCTGGGGACGATCTTGTCGTTGACCCAGTAGCTGCGCTTGTTCTTGCTCGCCGGGTTGATCACGCCGGCGATGTGGCCCGAGGCACCGAGCACGAAGCGGCGCTTGCCCTTCACCAGGCCGGTGGACTGGTACGCCGAGGTCCACGGCACGATGTGGTCCTCGCGCGAGGCATAGATGTAGGTCGGGATCTCGATGGTGCCGAGGTCGACCTTCTCGCCGCACACGGTGAGCTTGCGCGGCTGGCGCAACTCGTTCTGCAGGTACAGGTGGCGCAGGTACCAGCAGTACATCGGGCCGGGCAGGTTGGTGCCGTCGCCGTTCCAGTACAGCAGGTCGAACGGCGGCGGCGCCTCGCCCTTGAGGTAGTTGCCCACCACGTAGTTCCACACCAGATCGTTGGGGCGCAGGAAGCTGAAGGTGGTGGCGAGTTCCTTGCCTTTCAGCAAGCCCGGGCCATTGGGCGCCTGCTCGCCGATGGTGACTTCGCGCATCTGCACCGTCGGTTCGTCGACGAAGACGTCGAGCACGCCGGTCTCCTTGAAGTCGAGCAGCGTGGTCAGCAGCGTCAACGAGTGCGCCGGGCACTCCCCGCGCGCAGCCAGCACGGCCAGCGCGGTGGCGATGATGGTGCCGCCGACGCAGAAGCCCAGCACGTTGAGGTCCTCGGTGCCGACGATCTCGCGCACCACGCGGATCGCCTCGAGCGGGCCTTGCTCGATGTAGTCGTCCCACGTCAGCTCGACCATCGACTCGTCGGGGTTGCGCCAGCTCATCACGAACACGCGATGGCCCTGCTCGACCGTGTAGCGGATCAGCGAGTTGTCGGGCTGCAGGTCGAGGATGTAGAACTTGTTGATGCACGGCGGCACCATCAGGAACGGCCGCTCATGCACCTTGGGCGTCAGGGGCTTGTACTCGATGAGCTGGAATAGCTTGTTCTCGAACACCACCGAGCCCTCGCTGGTGGCGACGTTGCGGCCGACCTCGAACACGCTCTCGTCGGTCTGCGACACCGCGCCCTTGCGCAGGTCGTCCCACAGCTGGCGCATGCCCTGCGCGACGCTCTCGCCGTGGGTGTCGAGCGCCTTCTTCTGCGCCTCGGGGTTGAGCGCCATGAAGTTGGCCGGGCTCATGGCGTCGATCCACTGCTGGACGCCGAAGCGCACGCGCGCGCGCGTCTTGGCGTCACCCTCGATCGAATCGGCCAGTTGCATCAGCGTGCGCGCGTTGAGCAGGTACATCTGCGCGGTGTAGGCCGTCGCCGGGTTGGCCGCCCACTCGGGCGCGGCGAAACGCTTGTCGGCGATCGGCGCCGACGCCGGCTGCTTGCCGTCGGGCTGCGCGCGCGACAGCGTCTGGTTCCACAACTCGCTCGCCTGCTTGACGTAGTCGGTCTGCAGATGACTGACCGCTTCGACCGGCAGCTTGAGCCCGGCGAATGACTTCCAGAAGTCGCCCACGGCACTGCCGAGCGCGCGTGCGTTCTCCGCCACCTGCTCGGGCGCCTTGACCGGCTTGCGTTTCATGCGTATGCCTCCTGGTCTTGGGTCTTGCGAGCCCGACCGTGCCGTCGCGCCGTTCGACTCGCTGTCTCGCCAGGGCCCAGTGATACGCCCTTCGCTTGCAGCCTGTCTACGATCGCTTGGGTTTGTACTGGGGGTACCTTACCGCAAGTTGGCGGCGCTTCCATTACGCAATACTGCTACTCACAATACAGAATGCTCGCCGTTGCCCTGGGTTGGCTGTTCGTGGTCGCGGTCTACGCACTGGCGCACGCCACCGCGCCCGGTGGCACGGTGCTCGGCGCGCTGCTCGCCCTGGTGATCGGGTTGGCGCCGTTGGGCGTGGTGCTGTACATCGCGCAGATGGCGGCGCGGCGGCGCGCCCGCAGGACCGCCGCGTCAGCGGCGGATCCAGACCGCAGCGGCCATGCGCCCGGTGGCGCCGTCGCGTCGGTACGAGAAGAAGCGTGAGCGGTCTTGCACCGTGCACCATTGGCCGCCGCTGACGCGGCGCACGCCCAGCGCTGCCAAGCGGTCGCGCGCGAGGCCCGCGAGGTCGGCACGCCAGCGCGGGTCGCCGTCGGCGCGCGGTTGAAAGCGGAAGCGTGGGTGGCTGGCCGGCGTGGGATCGACACCGAACGCGCCGAGCACGTCGGAGCCGACCTCGAAGGCGTCGGGACCGATGCAGGCGCCGAGCCACGCCACGAGTTCGTGCGGCTCGCACGATGCACTCCGGCAGACGGCTTGCGCGCACCGCTCGACCACGCCCGCACTCAGGCCGCGCCAGCCGGCGTGCGCCGCGCCGACCGCCCGGCCTGCCGGGGCGGCGAGCAGCACCGGCAGGCAGTCGGACACCAGCACCGTGCAGGCGACGCCCGGCTCGTCGGTCCACGATGCATCGGCGGCCTCGGGCGGCGCGTCGGCCATCGACGCATCGATGCGCACCACGCCATCGCCGTGCACCTGGCGCAGGAACACCGGCGTGGCACCGAGGACGGCGCCGAAGCGCGCCCGATTGGCCTGCACCGCGTCGAGCGCGTCGCCGCTGCCCCTGCCGAGGTTCATGCTGTCCCAGGGCGGCGCGCTGACGCCGCCGGCGCGCGTGGTCATGCTGGCGCCGACGCGCGCGTCGGCGTCCCACTGCGGCGCCAGCCAATCGGCGATCACGATGCCCGTGCGATCACTCCGCGTCCGGACACTTCGATGGCTGCGTGCCGGCAAACGCCGGCAACCGCATGCAGGCCTCGAACACGCGCATCGCGTGCGGCACCTGGTCGGTGCGGCACTTCATGCGTTGCGCGTTGAAGATCTGCGGCACCAGGCAGCAGTCGGCCAGGGTCGGCGTGTCGCCGTGGCAATAGGGCGCCGGCTGTGCGGAGAGCTGACGCTCGACCACCTCGAGGCCGGTCTCGACCCAATGCTTGTACCAGCGGTCCTTGTCGGCCTCGGCGAGCTTGAGGTCGTGCACCAGGTAGCGCAGCACGCGCAGGTTGTTCAGCGGATGGATCTCGCAGGCGATGTCGAGCGCGAGCGCGCGCACGCGCGCGCGTTCGTGCGGCGCCTTGGGCAGCAGCGGCGGCTCGGGGTGCGTCTCGTCGAGGTACTCGATGATCGCCAGCGACTGCGTCAGCGAGTGGCTACCGTCGCGCAGCAGCGGCACCAGGCGCGACGCGGACACCGACGCGTACGACTCGTTGAACTGCTCGTTCTTCGTCAGGTGCACCGACTTGTAGTCGTAGCTCAGGCCCTTGAGCGCGAGCGCGATGCGCACGCGGTACGACGCCGACGAGCGGAAGTAGTTGTAGAGCTCCATCGTCCCAACCGTGCTCAGCCAACCTGCACTCTCAATGTGCCCAGGCCGGCGATCTCGCCCTCCATCACGTCGCCCTTCACGACCGCGCCGACGCCGGCCGGCGTTCCGGTGTAGATCAGGTCGCCGGGCGCCAGCGTCCACAGCGACGACAGGTGCTCGATGATCTCGCCGACGTTCCAGATCAGGTCGCCCAGGTCGCCCTTCTGCTTGAGCTGGCCGTTGACCTTGAGCGTGATCGCGCCCTTGCTGAGTTCGCCGGTCGAGGCGATCGCGTGCAGCGGCCCGATCGGCGCCGCCTCGTCGAACGCCTTGCCGCTGCACCACGGGCGACCTTGCTTCTTGGCCTCGTTCTGCAGGTCGCGGCGCGTCATGTCCAAACCCACCGCGTACCCCCAGATCAGGCGCGGGGCGTCGCTGGCGCGGATGTCGCGGCCGCCCTTGGCCAGCGCAACCACGAGCTCGATCTCGTGATGGAAGTTCTTGGTCGCACTCGGGTAGGCGATGTGGCCGGTCTCGCCCGCGGGCACCGGCACGATGGTGTCGGCCGGCTTGGTGAAGAAGAACGGCGGCTCGCGGCCGCTGTGTCCCATCTCCTGCGCATGCTCGACATAGTTGCGGCCGACGCAGTAGATGCGGTGGACCGGGAACTGGCCACCGCCGTGCACCGGCACGGCGGGCGTCGCGGCGGGCTGGATCACATAGGCCATGGTGTGTGCTCCGATGTCGTCAAAGGCTCGGCGGCGATCATGCCACCACCGACGCTACACTGATCGCCGCCATGCTGCTGCCTCGACGCATCAAGCACTGCCGCGCCTGCGGCGCGCAGATTGCGTACCGGGTCCCGAGCGACGACAACCGCGAGCGCGCGGTGTGCAACGACTGCGGCACCGTGCACTACGAGAACCCGCTCAACGTCGTCGGCACGTTGCCGGTGTGGCAGGACCGCGTGCTGCTGTGCAAGCGCAACATCGAGCCGAGATTCGGCAAGTGGACGTTGCCGGCCGGCTTCATGGAGCTCGGCGAGACCACCGAAGCCGGCGCGTTGCGCGAGACCGACGAAGAGGCCGGCGCGCGCGTCGAACTGCAGGGATTGTTCACGCTGCTCAACGTGGTGGTGGTGGGCCAGGTGCATTTCTTCTATCGCGCGAAGCTGCTCGACACCGAGTTCAACCCCGGCTTCGAGACCAGCGAGACGCGGCTGTTCCTCGAGGAGGAGGTGCCGTGGGAACAACTGGCGTTCCGCACGGTTCGTGAAACCTTGCACCGATACTTCGAGGATCGTCGGCGCGGCGCGTTCGGCCTGCATTTCGCCGATATCGTGTGACGATGGCCGTCACCCCCACCGTCACGACTGCGCGCGACCCGACCACGGCCGCGCCGGCGGGTGCGGCGGCCGCTGCAACAGGTGCCGCGGTTGCACCGAGCCCCGTACCCACCGGCGGTGCCGGCCTCGCGCAACCCATCGTCAGCGTGACCGCGGCGGGTGCCGCGGCGCCACCGGCCGCCGCGCGGCTGCGTGAAGACCTGATCCATCCCGACCCGCTGCTCGACTGCCTGGTCGAGGTGTGCCGCCTGCACGGCGTGGGCGCGTCGCGCGCCTCGCTGTCGGCGGGCCTGCCGCTGGTGGCCGGACGACTGACGCTGGAGCTGGCCGAGCGCGCGGCCGCGCGTGCGGGCATGTCTGCGCGCCTGCAGCGGCTGCCGCTGGCCGAGCTCGACGTGGCCACGCTGCCGGCGATCCTGATCCTGCAGGGCAACAAGGCCTGCGTGGCGCAGAGCATCAGCCCCGATGGCGCGCGCGTGCTGCTGCCCGAGACCGGCCAAGGCACGATCACGCTGCCGTACGACGAGCTGGCGCGCCGCTACAGCGGCGTGGCGCTGTTCGTGCGGCCGCACTTCCGCTTCGACCAGCGCACGCCGCTGCAGCGGTCGACGCGCCGCGGCCACTGGTTCTGGAGCGCCGTCGTGGCGCAGCGTTTCGTCTACCGCGACGTGATGCTCGCCGCGCTGCTGGTGAACCTGTTCGCGCTGGCGTTCCCGCTGTTCTCGATGAACGTGTACGACCGCGTGGTGCCGAACAACGCGGTCGAGACGCTGTGGGCGCTGGCGATCGGCGTCACCCTGATCCTGCTGGCCGACTTCGGTCTGCGCAAGCTGCGCAGCCGCTTCGTCGACGAGGCCAGCGCGCGCATTGACGTCGAGCTGTCGGCGCGGCTGATGGAGCGCGTGCTCGGCATGCGCCTGGAGAACAGGCCCGAGTCGGTGGGCTCGTTCGCGTCGAACCTGCGCGGCTTCGAGCAGGTGCGCGACTTCATCGCGTCGAGCACGGTGACCGCGTTGATCGACCTGCCGTTCGCGGCGCTGTTCGTGTTCGTCATCCTGTGGATCTCGCCGTGGCTGGCCATTCCGCCGGTGGTGGTGTTCGCGATCATCCTGGTCACGGGCTACATCGCGCAGCACCGCCTGCACGAGCTGGCCCAGACCACCTACCGCGCGAGCGCGCAGCGCAACGCCACGCTGGTGGAGAGCCTGGCCGGCATCGAGACGATCAAGACGCAGGGCGCCGAGGGCGTGATCCAGGCGCGCTGGGAGCGCGTCAACACCTTCCTGGCGCGCATCAACGTGCGCATGCGCGGGCTCTCCTCCGGCGCGATGTACGCGGCCAACACGCTGACGCAGTTCGCCACCGTGTCGGTGATCCTGATCGGCGTCTACCTGATCGGCGACCGCCAGTTGACGATGGGTGGCCTGATCGCCGCCAGCATGCTGGCCGGGCGCGCGCTGGCGCCGGCCGGGCAGATCGTCGGCCTGCTGATGCAGTACCAGGGCGCGCGCACCGCGCTGGAGTCGCTCGACCGGTTGATGGCCAAGCCGGTGGAGCGACCGACGCCCGACGAAGGCGGCCAGCCGTTCGTGCAGCGGCGCGACTTCAAGGGCGAGATCGAGCTGCGCAACGTGCGCTTCCACTACCCCGGCCGCGACGACATGGCGCTCGATGGCGTGAGCTTCCGCGTCACCGCCGGTGAACGCGTCGCGCTGATCGGCCGCGTCGGCTCGGGCAAGTCGACCATCCAGCGGCTGATGATGGGCCTGTACGAGCCCACCGACGGCGCGGTGCTGCTCGACGGCGTCGACCTGCGCCAGCTCGATCCGGCCGACGTGCGCCGCAGCGTCGGTTGCGTATCGCAGGACGTGCTGCTGTTCTACGGCTCGATGCGCGAGAACATCACGCTCGGGCTGCCTTACGCCGACGATTCGGCGGTGGTGGCCGCGGCCGAGACCGCCGGCCTGCTCGACTTCGTCAACCGCCATCCGCGCGGCTTCGACATGCCGGTTGGCGAGCGCGGCGACTCGCTGTCGGGCGGCCAGCGGCAATGCGTGGGCCTGGCGCGCGCTCTGCTGCACAACGCACCGGTGCTGCTGCTCGACGAGCCGACCTCGGCGATGGACTTCTCCACCGAGGCGCAGATCACGCAGCGCATCTCGACCTGGGCGCAACTGAAGACCGTGGTGCTGGTGACCCATCGCACGTCGCTGCTGTCGCTGGTGTCGCGCGTGATCGTGATCGACGGCGGCAAGGTGGTGGCCGACGGCCCGCGCGATCGCATCATGGAAGCGCTGCAGGCCGGGCGCATCGCCAAGGCGGCATGATGACCCAGCTCCGAAGCGGCTTGGCGGCCGCCTCCCCGAGATGAACGCGCGCGACGACAACGTCGCCGTCAAGCCCTTCGTCGGCGCCGGTGCGATGGGCGCGCTGGAGCGGGTGCGCGTGGCGCTCGAGCCGGTGACCAGCAAGCTGCTGGGGCCGACGATCACCGATGCCGACGCTGCGTCGGCCGGTATCAAGAGCTTCGAGCGCGAGGCCGATGCGCTGATCTCGCGCGAGCGCACGCGCGGCGCGCAGAAGATCGTGCGCGCGGCCGTGCTGGCGGTGGCCTTGCTGCTGGTGTGGGCGGCGCTGGCGCCGATCGACGAAGTGACGCGCGGCGAAGCGCGCGTGATCCCGTCGCGCCAGTTGCAGGTGGTGCAGTCGCTCGACGGCGGCGTGGTCGCCGAGATCCTGGTGCGCGAGGGCCAGGTGGTCGAGGCAGGCCAACTGCTGTTGCGCGTCGACGAAACGCGCGCCGGCGCCGGCGTGCGCGAGAGCGCGGCACAGGGCTTCGCATTGCGCGCGAGGGCGGCGCGCCTGCGCGCGGTGGCCGAGAGCATGCCGTTCGTCGCGCCGCAGGCCCGCGACGACGAGGAGCAGCGCGTGGTGCTCGACGAACGCCGCCTGTTCGAGGCGCGCTCCAGCGAGCTGGCGACCACGTTGCTGGTGAACCGGCAGCAGCTGACGCAGAAGCAGCAGGAGCTGAGCGAAATGCAGTTCAAGCGCGACGCCGCCCAGCGCGGGCTCGAGCTGACTCAGCAGGAACTGGCGCAGACACGCCCGCTGCTGGCCACCGGCGCGGTGTCGCAGGTCGACGTGCTGCGGCTGGAGCGCGACGTGGCGCGCTATCGCGGCGATGCCGAGCAGTCGACGGCGCAGATCGCGCGCGCACAGGCGGCGATCGGCGAGGTGCAGCGCAAGGCGCAGGAGGTGGAACTCGCTTTCCGCAACGATGCCCGCAAGGAGCTGGCCGACACGATGGCCAAGCTCAACGCGCTCAACGAAAGCGCCGTGGCACTGGCCGACAAGGTGGTCAAGGCGCAGGTGAAGTCGCCGGTGCGCGGCCGCGTGCAGCGGCTGCTGGCCAACACGGTGGGCGGCGTCGTGCAGCCCGGCAAGGACATCGTCGAGATCGTGCCGCTGGACGACACGCTGGTGCTCGAGGCGCGCGTGGCGCCCAAGGACATCGCGTTCATCCACCCGGGGCAGTCGGCGCTGGTGAAGTTCAGCGCCTACGACTTCTCGATCTACGGCGGGCTCGACGCGAAGGTGGAGAACATCTCTCCGGACAGCGTGGTCGACGAGCGCGGCAACGCCTACTACCTGGTGCGCGTGCGCACGCAGAAGGTGGGCTTCAGCGAGAAGCTGCCGATCATCCCGGGCATGACCGCAGAGGTCGAGGTGCTCACCGGTCGCAAGTCGGTGCTGAGCTATCTGCTCAAGCCGGTGCTGAAGGTGCAATCGCGCGCGATGAGCGAGCGGTAAGTTCGCACGCTTCGCTGCCCTGGGCCCGCGCTGCTCCGAAGGTGCTGAAGTGCACGGTCTTCGCCGGTGTCTGCGAGGGCAGTACACATTTGGTGACAGCCATCACGGCACCCGACTGAAGCACGCTCGGCACGGCCGATAACCCAGTCTATTCTCCGTCCCAAGTTGCGCGCGCGCGCAAGGGATACGCATGCCAATGCTCAGCAAGACCGAAGCCGGAATGGTGATCGCGATCTGGGGACAAGCCTGGGTGCGCGGTGCCGACGGCTTCTTCCGCGTGCTGAAGCTGGGCGACGCGCTGCAGAAGGGCACCGTGCTGCTGACCGCGCAGGACGCGATCGTTCAGATCGGCGCGGAAGGCGACCGCACCGAACCCGACGCCGTCGCGGCCGCGGCGACCAAGCGCGCTTCCGGCCCGACCGACGCCGACCAGGCGATCGAGGCGATCAACAAGGGCAAGGCCGACGCCGCGCCGGCCGCCGGCATCGGCGGTGGCGGCGATGGCGACCTCACCCCCGGTCTGCGCGTCGAGCGCATCAGCGAAGTCGCGCCCACCGGCGCGCTGGCGCGCAATGCCGGCGACCCCGACGCGATCGCTCTGCCCGCGCTGCCGGACGGCAACCAGGCCGGCCAGACGAAGACCAACACGGTCACCGAGCCGACGACGACGATCGACGCGGTCGAGGAAGGTCCCAACGTCGCCATCGGGCTGACAGCCCCGGCCGGTGCAACCCAGATCCACGTCGACACCGTGCCATCGGTGGGGCAGCTGCTGCTGGCCGACGGCACACCGGTCGCCGCCGGCGCCGCGCTGACGGCGGCGCAGTTCGGCGGCCTGGTCTACCTGCCGCCGGCCGACTACCTGCCCGGCACACCCACCGGCGACCTGCACTACAGCACAACGGTCGGCAGCACCAACACCGTGGGCAGCGTCGGCTTCCACGTCACCGCGGTCAACGACGCACCGGTGGCCACGGCCGGCGGCAGCAGCGGTGCCGAGGACTCGTCAATCCCGGTGGCGCTGGGCGCCACCGACGTCGACAGCCCGGTCGCCGGCATCACGATCACGCAGGCGCCCGCCAACGGGGCGCTGCTGCTCGCCGACGGCGTGACCATCGTGGGCGCCGGGCAGACACTGACGCCGGCGCAGGCCGCCGGCCTGCTCTACCGCCCCGATCCCAACACCTGGGGCACGACGACGATCGGCTTCGTCGCGGTCGACGACCAGGGCGCAACCTCGGCCCCGGCGACGTGGACGCTGACCGTCACCGCGGTCAACGACGTGCCGGTGGCCGGCGCCGACAGCTTCACGGTGGCCGAGGACGGCTCGACCACGATCAACGTGCTGGCCAACGACAGCGACGCCGACGGCGACCCGTTGGCGATCACGCAGGTCAACGGCACGCCGATCAGCGATGGCGGTCCGGCGGTGACGGTGCTGCACGGCAGCGTGCAACTCGTCGGCGGCCAGCTCGTGTTCACGCCGGCGCCCGACTACAACGGCCCGGTCAACTTCACCTACACGGCGAGCGACGGCACGCTGGCCTCGACCGCCGCGGTGACCGGCACAGTGAGTGCGGTGCCCGATGCGCCGCGGGTCGGCGCCGATACCTTCACGGTGGCCGAAGACGCCAGCGTCGCCATCGACGTGCGCGCCAACGACAGCGACCCCGACGGCGGCACGCTGACGATCACGCAGGTCAATGGCAGCGCCATCGTCGACGGCGGTACCGCGGTCGCGGTGCCCGGCGGCAGCGTGCAACTGCTCGGCGGGCAACTGCTGTTCACACCGGCACCGGACTTCAACGGGCCGGTGTCGTTCAACTACACCGTGTCCAACGGCAGCCTGTCGTCGACCGGCGCCGTCAGCGGTTCGGTGACGCCGGTGGAGGACGCGCCACAGGCCAGCCTGCCCGGCGCGCAGAGCGGCAGCGAGGACAGCGCGCTGGTGTTCTCCGGCGGCAACGGCAACGCGCTCACCGTCGGCGACGTCGACGGCGACGCGCTGAGCGTGACGGTGGCCGTGACGCAAGGCAGCTTCACGCTCGCCTCGACCGCCGGCGTCGCGGTGTCGGGCAACGGCAGCGGCGCCGTCACGCTGAGCGGCAGCGCGGCAGCGATCAACGCCGCGTTGAACGGCGCGTTCTACACGCCCGATGCGGACTACAACGGGCCGGCGTCGTTGACGCTGCAGGTCAGCGACGGCGTCGCGTCCAGCGCCGGCAGCGTGCCGATCACGGTGACGCCGGTGGCCGACATCGCCGACGACGCGGTGACGACCAACGAAGACACCGCGGTCGCGATCAACGTGCTGGCCAACGACTCGTTCGAAGGCGGCGGCCCAGTGGTGGTGGCCGTCGACGGCCACGCGATCAGCGCCGGCGGCGCCGCGGTCGCGGTGGCCAACGGCACCGTGGCGCTGAACGCGCTCGGCCAGCTGGTCTTCACGCCGGCACTCAACTACAACAACACGCCGGCCACGCCGACCACCTTCACCTACACCGTGAGCTCGGGCGGCGTCACCGAGACCGCGAGCGTCGCGGTCGAAGTGACCCCGGTGCCCGATGTGGCAACGGTGAGCCTGGCCGCCAGCCCGAGCGTCGCCGAGGGTGGCTCGATCGTCTACACGGCCACGCTGACCAGCGCGGCGTTCAGCGCCGTCGACGTGGTGCTGTCCAACGGCGCGATCATCGCGATCGCCGCCGGCGGCACCAGCGGTTCGGTGGCGGTGGCTGCGCCCGGCGACGACGTCTACCTCGACGCCGGCGCGGTGTCGAACGCGATCGCCAGCGCGACGGGTGGCGGCTTCGACGTGCTGAACGTCGACGCCACGCCGGCAGTCACGGCGATCACCGACACCATCGACACCACCACGGTGTCGCTGACCGCCACGCCGACGGTGGCCGAAGGCGGCTCGATCACCTACACCGCGACGCTGAACGCGGCCGCGCAGACACCCGTCACCGTGACGTTGTCCAACGGCGCGGTGATCGCCATCGCGGCCGGCGCCAGCAGCGGCAGCGTCAGCGTCGCGGCGCCCGGCGACGACGCGATCGTCGACGCCGGCCCGGTGTCGGCAACGATCGCCAGCGCGAGCGGCGGCAACTTCGAGCACCTGGCCGTCGATCCGACACCGGCCACCACCGCGGTCTCCGACACCATCGACACTACGACGGTGAGCCTGACCGCGACGCCCAGCGTCGCCGAAGGCGGCTCGATCGTCTACAGCGCCTCGCTGAGCAGCGTCGCGCAGACGCCGGTGACGGTGACCTTGTCCAACGGCGCGGTGATCGCCATCGCGGCCGGCGCCAGCAGCGGCAGCGTCAGCATCGCGGCGCCGGGCGACGACGTCTACCTCGACGCCGGCAGCGTGTCGGCCACGATCAGCACCGCCAGCGGCGGCAACTTCGAGGCGCTGGCGATCAACCCGGCACCGGCGACCACCGCGGTCACCGACACCGTCGACGCGACCACGGTGTCGCTCACCGCGAGCCCGACGGTGGCCGAAGGCGGCTCGATCGTCTACACCGCGTCGCTCAGCGCGGCGGCGCAGAGCCCGGTGAGCGTCACGCTGTCCAACGGCGCGGTGATCACCATCGCCGCGGGCGCCAGCTCGGGCCAGGTGAGCGTCGCCGCGCCCGGCGACGACGTCTACGTCGACGCCGGCAGCGTGTCTGCGTCGATCAGCGCGGCCTCGGGTGGCAACTTCGAGAGCCTGGTGGTCAACCCCGCCACGGCCAGCACGGCGATCACGGACACCATCGACACCAGCACGGTGTCGCTGACCGCCACGCCGACCGTGGCCGAGGGTGGCTCCATCGTCTACACCGCGTCGCTGACCTCATTGGCGCAGACCGCCGTCACGGTGACGCTGTCGACGGGCGCCGTGATCACCATCGCCGCGGGCCGCAGCAGCGGCAGCGTCGCCGTGGCCGCGCCGGGTGACGACGTCTACCTCGACGCCGGCAACGTGTCGGCCACGATCGCCAACGCCACCGGCGGCAACTTCGAAGCGCTAGCGATCAATCCGGCGGCCGCGACCACCGCAGTCACCGACACGATCGACACCACGACGGTCAGTCTGACCGCCACGCCGAGCGTGGCCGAAGGCGGTTCGATCGTCTACACCGCGTCGCTCACCAGCGTTGCCACCAGCGCGGTGACGGTGACGCTCGACAACGGCGCGACCATCACGATCGCCGCCGGCGCGAGCGTCGGCACCGCGAGCGTCAATGCGCCCGCCGACGACGTCTACGTCGACGCCGGCAGCGTGGCGGCGCACATCGGCGCCGTCAGCGGCGGCGGCTTCGAGAATCTGGCGATCGACGCCACGCCGGCGGTCACCGCGGTCACCGACACGATCGATGCCACCACGGTGTCGATCACCGGCGCGGCCAGCGTCGCCGAGGGCGCGAGCGCGGGCTACACCGTGTCGCTGACCAGCGTGGCGCAGAGCCCGGTCACGATCACCCTCGCCTACGGCGGCACCGCGGTCGACGGCAGCGACTACACCGGCGTCACCACCGTCACCATCCCGGCCGGCGCCAGCAGTGCCAACTTCAGCGTCGCCACGATCGACGACGCGCTCGCCGAAGGCGCCGAGAACTTCACCGTCTCGCTGGTCAGCGCCACCGGCGGCAACTTCGAGCAGCTGGCGATCAGCGGCAGCGCCAACGCGGTGGGCACCACGATCGTCGACGACGACACCGCCAAAATCGCGGTGTCCGACACCACGGCCATCGAGGGCGGCTATGCCGTGTTCGCGGTCACCCTCTCGACCGCGAGCACGACGCCGATCACCTTCACGCCGACGCTGGCCAGCGGCACGGCGACGGTCGGCAGCGACACCGGCACCACGCTGGAGACCTTCAACGGCGTGGCCTGGGTTCCAGTGACCGGCGCCGGCATCACGTTCGCACCCGGCATCACGACCACGCTGGTGCGCGTGGCGACCATCGACGACCCGATCGCCGACTCCGGCGAGACGTTCACGCTCACCGCCACGGTGACCGCCGGCGTCACCGGCAACGTCAGCGCCACCGGCATCGCGACCATCGACGACGAAGTGCCCGGCGACGTCACCACGGTGTCGCTGGCCGCGTCGCCGGCGGTGGCCGAGGGCGGCAGCATCGTCTACACCGCCACGCTCACCAACGCGGCAAGTTCGCCGGTGACGGTGCAGCTGTCCAACGGCGCGACCATCGTCATCGCCAGCGGCGCCACCAGCGGCAGCATCGGCGTGGCCGCGCCGGGCGACGACCCGTACCTCGATGCCGGTAGCGTGTCGGTCACCATCAGCAACGCCAGCGGCGGCGGCTTCGAGAGCCTGACCGTCGACGCCACGCCGGCCGTCACCGCGGTCAGCGACACGATCGACGACACCACGGTCAGCCTGACCGCCACGCCGACGGTGGCCGAAGGCGGCAGCATCGTCTACACCGCGCTGCTGACCAGCGCGGCGCAGACGCCGGTGACGGTGAACCTTTCCAACGGCGCGTCGATCGTCATCGCTGCCGGGCAGAGCACCGGCTCGGTCACGGTGGCCGCACCGGCTGACGACGCGATCGTCGATGCCGGCACCGTGTCGGCAGCGATCACGACCGCCAGCGGCGGCAACTTCGAGCACCTGACGGTCGACACCACCGCGGCACTCACCGGCGTCAGCGACACCATCGACACCACGACGGTGTCGCTGAGCGCCACCGCGAGCGTCGCCGAGGGCGGCGTCATCACCTACACCGCGTCGCTCGACAACCCGGCGGGCACTGCGGTGACGGTGACGCTGTCCAACGGCGCCACGATCGTCATCGCCGCCGGGGCCAGCAGCGCCAGCGTCAACGTCGCCGCGCCCGCCGACAACGTCTACGTCGACGCCGGCAGCGAGTCGGCCACGATCAGCAACGCCAGCGGCGGCAACTTCGAGAGCCTGGCGATCAACCCCGCGCCGGCGGTGACCAGCGTCACCGACACCATCGACACCACCACGGTGTCGTTGAGTGCCAGCCCGAGCGTCGCCGAAGGCGGCAGCATCACCTACACCGCCGCGCTGACGGCGCCGGCGCAGAGCGACGTCACCGTCACGCTGGCCAGCGGGCACACCATCACCATCGTCACCGGCGCCAGCAGCGGCAGCATCAGCGTCGCCGCCCCGGCCGACGACCCGTACCTCGATGCGGGCTCGGTGGCCAACC
>DATJYZ010000358.1:0-8369 GCA_035499355.1 Burkholderiaceae bacterium
GCCCTGTCCACCGCCCACGGCGTCTACCCCATCGCCCCGACGCCTTTCCTCGACGATGGCGCGATCGACTTGGCGTCGATCGATCGCCTGTGCGAGTTCTACCTGCGCAGCGGCTCCACCGGTGTCACCGTGCTCGGCCAGCTCGGCGAGGCGCCCAAGCTCGACGCTGCCGAGAGTCTGGCCGTGGCCAGGCGCTTCATCGCCGCGTTCGGCACCAGGCCCGTGATCGTCGGCGTCACCGCGCCGGGCTTTGCCGCGATGCGCACGCTGGCGCGCGAGTCGATGGTGCTCGGCGCAGCCGGCGTGATGATCGCGCCGCCGAACACACTGCGCACCGACGACCAGATCGCGCAGTACTACGCGCAGGCCGCGCAGGCGATCGGCGCCGACGTGCCGTTCGTGATCCAGGACTATCCCCTGACTTTCAGCGTGCAGATGACGCCCTCGGTGATCCGCCGCATCGTGACGGAAAACGCCTCGTGCGCGATGCTCAAGCACGAAGACTGGCCCGGGCTGGAGAAGATCAGCGCGCTGCGCGGCTTCGAGCGCGACGGCGCGATGCGGCACATCTCGATCCTGTGCGGCAACGGCGGCCTGTTCCTCGACTTCGAGTGCGAGCGCGGGGCCGACGGCGCGATGACCGGCTATGCCTTCCCCGACATGCTGTGCGACGTGGTGCGCCTGCAGTGCGAGGGCCGCCGTGACGCCGCACACGACCTGTTCGACGCTCACCTGCCGCTGCTGCGCTACGAGCAGCAGCCCGGCGTCGGCCTCGCGGTGCGCAAGCACGTGCTGCAACGGCGCGGCCTCATCGCCTCGAGCGCGCAGCGCGCGCCGAAGGCTGCGCTCACGCCCACCGCGCGCATCGAAGTCGAGTACCTGCTGGCGCGGCTGGCACGCCACGATGCGCGTGCAAGCATCTAGACCCCGTTCGCCGCCCCCAAGGGGGCGCAATTGGCCTGGGGCGGCCCGGCGACGGTTGAGGCCGCTCTGAGCCTCAACGCGGTGCTTCAGCGCGGCGCCGCCAGCGCGTCGTCGAAGATCGCCACCGCGCGCGTCCAGCCAGCCGACGCGCCGCGGATCTTGTGCGGGAAGCAGCTGATGAAGAAGCCATCGGCCGGCAGCGCTTCGAGGTTGTGCAGCTTCTCGAGGTGGCAGTAGCCGATGTCGCGGCCGGCCTTGTGGCCTTCCCAGATCAGGCTGGCATCGCGGCTCTGGCCGTACTTCCGCGCGGTGTGCACGAACGGCGCGTCCCAGCTCCAGGCATCCGTGCCGGTGAGGCGCACGCCGCGCTCGAGCAGATACATCGTCGATTCGTAGCCCATGCCGCAGCCGGCACTGACGTAGTCGTCATGGCCGTAGCGCGAGCCGGCGCGGGTGTTGACGACCACGATCTCGAGCGGCTTCAGTTCGTGTGCGATGCGTTGCAGCTCGATCTCGACGTCGGCGGCCGTCACGACGTAGCCATCGTCGAAGCCGCGAAAGTCGAGCTTCACCGCGGGCTGGAAGCACCACTCCAGCGGCACGTCGTGGATCGCGATCGCCGGCCTCCTGGCACCGAGCGCCTTGTCCATCGTCGAGTGGAAGTGATACGGCGCGTCGAGGTGCGTGCCATTGTGCGTCGACAATTGCACGAACTCCACCGCCCAGCCTTCGCCGTCGGGCAGGTCCTCGCGCTTCAGGCCGGGGAAGAAGCCAGCGATCTGTTCGACCGTGTTGGCGTGCGTGAAGTACTGGATCTTCGGCTTGAACGACGGCGGGTCGCTCAGCACATCGTTCTCCAGGAAGATCGAGAGGTCGACGAAGCAACGCGACATAGCGATTCAACCGGGCGTCAGGCGCCTGGCCGACACGTAGTCCTGCCGGAACGTCTCGAACGGCACGGTGTCGGCGGCCTCGATCGCGCGCTGCTGGTCGAGCGACGCCTCGGCCTCGCGCTCGAAGGTGGCCTGCTGCTCCTGCGACCAGGGCTGCGCCAGCAACGCATCCCGTGCCTGCAACGCGCGATGGCGCACGAACGAGGTGTAGGCAGCGCCTTCCGAGGCCTGGATCGCTGCCAGCACGCGCGCCGACGGCAACGTCTGCGGCGCGCGCCACGCGGCCTGCGCCGCTGCGACCGCGTCGCGATAGCCGCTGCCGCCGAACTCGGCATCGAGCCGCGCCGCGATCGGCGCGCAGCCGTCGAGCAGTTCGGCACCCCACGCGGCCAGCGACACGCCGGCACCGGCGCGCGTCAACTGCAGCCCCGGCTCGCGCCCGCGCGCGGCGGTGAGATGCTGGTTGCGCGCCAGCGCGGCGATCTCCTCGCGCGAATCGGGGGCGCTGTCGGACAGCAGGCAGTGCAGCAGGAACACGTCGATAAAGCGCATCGTCGGCGCTGCGATGCCGATGTCGACGAACGGGTCGAGGTCCAAGCAGCGCACCTCGACGTACTCGACGCCGCGCTCGCGCAGCGCGTGCAGCGGCCGCTCGCCGCTCTTGATCACGCGCTTGGGCCGGATCGTGCCGTAGAACTCGTTCTCGATCTGCAGCAGGCTGGTCGCCAGCTGGTTGTATTCGCCGCCGGGGTTGCGGATGCCGATCGCCTTGTACGGCGGGTACGGCTTGGTCAGCGCCTCGTGCAGCGACGCCGCGTAGCTCTCGAGGTTGTTGTAGCTCACCGACAGCGACGCCTGCGCGTCGCTCTGGTAGCCCAGGCGGCCCATGCGCAGCGACGTCGCGTGCGCCAGGTGCAGCGTGTGCGGCGACAGCGGCTGAAGGCCGTGCTCGCGGCCGGCCACGAAGCTCGGGCACACCGCCGGCGAGGCGCCATACAGCACCAGCAGCGCGAACGAGTGGCGCCTGAAGTTGCGGATCAGCGCGAAGTACTCGTCGTTGTCGAGCCCGGGCAACGACCAGTTGTAGTGGATGCCCGAGATGGTCTGCATGCGGCGGCCGTAGCGGTGGCCGAGGCCCATGCGGTAGACGCTCTTGGCGTGGCCGATGTTCGACGTGCCGTAGCTGCCGATCGGGATCGTCTCGTCGGTCGGCAGCCCGCACGGCATGCTGGCGACCCACAGCATCTCGTTGCCCGCGTCGCGCAGCACGCGGTAGACGTATTGGTGCACCTGCGTCAGCTCGCGCTCGCAGGCCGGCACGTCGGCGTGCACGCCGGTGATCAGCTCGAGCTGCGACTCGCTGTAGTCGGTGGTGATGCGCGGGTGCGTCAGCGCAGAGCCGAGCGCCTGCGGATGCGGCGTCAGCGCCAGTGAGCCACCGGGCAGCACGCGCAGGCTCTCTTTCTCGATGCCGCGGCGCATGCCCCGCAGCCGCTGGGGCGTGATGCCGGCCAGTCGATCGACGATTGTCTTCACTGCGTTGTCCCCTCGTGGGCCGGAACACGCCCAGCCGGCTGCACGCACAGCGGCCGGGTCGATCGCCGCGGGCCGCCTCCCATCGGTGACGCATCCTAGCGGGGAGCGGACATTCGTGCTGACGGCCGCTACAAACGCCGTGGGCGCCCGAGGCCTGCGGCGCCTCGCGGTGGGCGCGGTGCCTGCGGACGACGGCGTTGCGTGCGTCAGCCGCGCGTGACGCGCTGCATCACCGGTCCATGGCCGAGGCGTGCCGACACCGCGCGCGCGGCATCGCGCAGAACGCTCGCGACCGCGCCCGTCCAGCGCGCGTCGAACGCCGCCGAAGGCCCGATCGCCGTGAGGGCCAGCACCATCGCACCGCGATGGTCGAACACCGGCGCCGACAGCGCGCTGACCCCGGCGATCACCGCGCCCTCGGAACGGCCGAGGCCGTGGCGGCGCACTTCGGACAGTTCGGCCTCGAAGGTCGCCCACGGCGGCAGCGGCGCAGCGCCGCCGTTGCCGCGCGCCGAAGCCTTGCGCTCGGCCTCGTAGAGGGGCCGCACCACGTCGGCCGCGAGGTGCGCCGCGAACAGCCGGCCCGATGCCGTGGCCGCGATCGAGAACACCGTGCCATGGCGCATGTCGACGTGCACCGCCGACGGCGACGCCTCGCGCAGCACGATGGTCGGCCCGCGCGCGCCCCACACCACCAGCGCCACCGTATGACCGCTGCGCGTGGCGAGCTCGGGCAGCAGCGGCGCCGCGATGCGCACCGGATCGGCCTGCTGCAGGCTGATCAAACCCAGCTGCAGCGCCAGCGGCCCGAGCGCATAGCGGCCGCTCTCGGCGTCCTGCTCGACGAGGCCGATGTGGCCGAAGCTCACCAGGTACGGGTGCGCCTTGGCCGCCGTCATGCCGGCGTCGGCCGCCAGGTCCTTCAGCGCCATCGCCCGCCCGTGATGCGCCAGCGCGTGCAGCAGGCGGCCGCCGACCTCGACGCTCTGGATGCCGCGCCGCTTGGATCCGCCCGCGCGTGAATTCGACATAGACAAACGCGTTTGCTATAGTCGCACGAGCTTAACCGACCCGACCCACACAGCACAACCGCGGAGACCCGCCGATGTCCAAAGCCTTCGCCTCGCAGGCCGACCTCGCCGACAAGAAGGTGACCTTCAGCAAGCTGTCGCCCAACGCCTATGCCTACACCGCCGAGGGCGACCCCAACACCGGTGTGATCGTCGGCGACGACGCAGTGATGGTGATCGACACGCAGGCCACGCCGGTGATGGCGGGCGACGTGATCCGCCACATCCGCACGGTGACCGACAAGCCGATCAAGTACGTGGTGCTCAGCCACTACCACGCGGTGCGCGTGCTCGGCGCCAGCGGCTACAAGCCCGAGCACATCATCGCCAGCCGCGACACCTACGACCTCATCGTCGAACGCGGCGAGGCCGACAAGGCCAGCGAGATCGGCCGCTTCCCGCGCCTGTTTCGCGCGGTGGAGAGCGTGCCGCCGGGCATGACCTGGCCCACCATCACCTTCAGTGGGCAGATGAGCGTCTGGCTCGGCAAACTCGAGGTGCAGTTGCTGCAGGTGGGTCGCGGCCACACCAAGGGCGACACCATCGCCTGGCTGCCGGAGCAGAAGATCCTGTTCTCCGGCGACCTGGTCGAGTTCGACGCCACGCCGTACGCCGGCGACGCCTACTTCCAGGACTGGCCCCTCACGCTCGACCGCCTCGCCGCGATGAAGCCCAAGGCGCTGGTGCCCGGCCGCGGCGCGGCATTGACCACGCCCGAGCAGGTGGCCGCCGGCCTGAAGGGCACGCGCGATTTCATCGCCGACGTGTGGGCCAGCGTCAAGGCCGGCGTCGCCGGCGGCAAGGACCTCAACGCGGTCTACAGGGACACGATCACCAAGCTGCGGCCGAAGTACGGCCACTGGGTGATCTTCGACCATTGCATGCCGTTCGATGTGACGCGCTGCTACGACGAGGCCACGCGCTACCCCGACCCGCGCATCTGGACCGCCGAGCGCGACCAGCAGATGTGGCAGGCGCTCGAGTCGTGATGTTGGCCCCCACGCTCACGTCGTTCGCCGCCCCCCGAGGGGGCGCAGCCGGCTTGGGGCGGCCCGGCGCCGCCTGACCGCGCGCGATGGACTACCAGCAGGTCGTCTTCCCGTACCGGCGCTCGCCCGACCAGGACGCGGACGCGCCCGCGCGCCACCCGGTCGTGGTGGTCGGTGCGGGCCCGGTCGGCCTGTCGCTGGCGATCGACCTGGCACAACAGCAGGTGCCGGTGCTGTTGCTCGACAACGACGACCGCCTCTCGACCGGCTCGCGCGCGATCTGCTTCGCCAAGCGCACGCTCGAGATCTTCGACCGGCTTGGCGTCGGCGCCGGCCTGGTCGACAAGGGCGTGTCGTGGAACACCGGCCGGGTGTTCCTGCGCGACCAGCCGATCTACAGCTTCAACCTGCAACCAGAGACCACGCACGAACGGCCGGCGTTCATCAACATCCAGCAGTACTACGTCGAGGGTCACCTGGTCGAGCGCGCGATGACACTGCCGCTGATCGACCTGCGCTGGAAGCACGAGGTCGTCGGCGTGAGCCCGCACGAGGATGGCGCGACGCTGCAGGTGCGCACGCCGGAAGGCGTCTACGCGATCGCCGCCGACCACGTGATCGCCTGCGACGGTGCGCGCTCGCCGGTGCGCGCGCTGATCGGCCAGGAGGCCAAGGGCCGCACGTTCAGGGACCGCTTCCTGATCGCCGACGTGCGCTTCAAGGACGCGGTGCCGCGCCCGGCGCCGGGCCGCTCCCAAGCGGGCGCGAGCCCCCACGGTGGGCAGCGCAGCGGCGAAGCCGCAAGCGTGGGGGTCGTCGATTTCCCGGCCGAGCGCTGGTTCTGGTTCGACCCGCCGTTTCATCCCGGCCAGAGCGTGCTGCTGCACAAGCAGCCCGACGGCGTGTGGCGCATCGACTTCCAGCTCGGCTGGGACGCCGATCCCGAAGTCGAGCGACAGCCCGATCGCATCCTGCCGCGCGTGCGTGCGCTGCTGGCGCATTCGGCGATGAAGGATGCCGCGTTCGAGCTCGAGTGGGCGAGCGTCTACAGCTTCTCCTGCGAGCGCATGGCGCGCTTCCGCCACGGCCGCGTGATCTTCGCCGGCGACGCGGCGCACCGCGTGTCGCCGTTCGGCGCGCGCGGCGCCAACTCGGGCATCCAGGACGCCGAAAACCTGGCCTGGAAACTCGCCGCGGTGCTGCAGGGTCGCGCCGGCGATGCGCTGCTCGACAGCTACTGCGTCGAGCGTGAGGCGGCGGCCGACGAGAACATCGGCCATTCGACGCGCGCCACCGACTTCATCACGCCCAAGAGCGAGATCAGCCGGATCTTCCGCGACGCTGCGCTGCAACTCGCGCGCGATCACGCATTCGCGCGCGCGCTGGTCAACAGCGGCCGCCTGTCGACCGCGTCGACCCTGCACGACTCGCCGCTCAACACGGCCGACGTCGATGCCTTCGATGGCGACATGCTGCCCGGCGCGCCGGCCAGCGATGCGCCGGTGCGCGTCGACGGCCGCGACGGCTGGCTGCTGCGCTGCCTGGGCTCGAGCCGTTTCGCGGCGTTGGTCTTCGGCGACGCCGGCATGCCCGCCACCGGCCGCGCGGTGCGCGCGCTGCAGCAGGCGGCCGAAGGATTGGCGCCGCTCGACGTGCTGCTGATCGCCGGCGACGCGCAGGGCCGCGTCGAAGGCGCGCGCACGGTGATCGACGCCGCCGGGCTGGTCGCGCGCCGCTACGACGGCCGCCCCGGCACCGTGGTGCTGCTGCGGCCCGACCAGCATGTGTGCGCGCGCTGGCGCGCGCCGGACGCCCCCGCGCTGCGCCATGCACTGCGCCACGCTCTGGCGTTACCCTGACCCGGAGGCCCGGCCATGCCGCTGATCACCACGCCGCACTTCGAAGCCGCCGACGCGTTCTACGAAGCGCTGATCGACACCCACCGCGAGCTCAGCAACGCGCAGAGCCACGAGCTGAACGCCAAGCTGGTGTTGCTGCTGGCCAACCACGTGGGCGAGCGCGAGGTGCTCGCCGAAGCGCTCGCGGCCGCACGCGCCAGCGTGCTGTACGCGCCCCAGACCATCTCGACCAGGGAATCCCGATGACCTCGCACGAACTGCACTACCACAGCGGCTTCGGCAACGAGTTCGCCAGCGAAGCCGTCGCCGGTGCGCTGCCACAGGGCCGCAACAGCCCCCAGCGGGCCCCGCACGGCCTGTATGCCGAGCTGCTGTCGGGCACCGCGTTCACGGCGCCGCGCGCACTCAACCGTCGCACCTGGATGTACCGCCGCCAGCCGTCGGTGGTGAGCGGCGCCTACATGCCGTACGCACAGCCGCTGTGGACCAGCGGCGCTGCCGGCGGCGTCGACACACCGCCCGACCCGCTGCGCTGGAACCCGTTTCCAATCCCCGAGGCGCCGCTCGATTTCGTCGACGGCGTGCGCACCGTGGTCGCCAACGGCGACGTGCAGGCGCAGAGCGGCATGGCGGCGCTGATCTACACCGCCAATCGCTCGATGGTCCGGCGCGTGCTCGTCAATGCCGACGCCGAGATGCTGTTCGTGCCGCAACAGGGCCGCCTGGCGCTGACCACCGAGCTCGGCCGTATCGAGGCCGCACCTGGCGAGATCGCCGTCGTGCCGCGTGGCCTGGCGTTTCGCGTCGAGCTGCCCGACGGCCCGTCGCGCGGCTATGTGTGCGAGAACTATGGCGCCTTCTTCCGCCTGCCCGAGCTGGGGCCGATCGGCTCCAACGGACTGGCCAACGCGCGCGACTTCCTGGCGCCGACGGCAGCTTTCGAGGACGACACCGGTCCGCTCGAGGTGATCCGCAGGTTCGGCGGCAGGCTCTGGCGCAACAGTCAAGTGGCCACGCCGTTCAACGTGGTGGCCTGGCACGGCAACCTGGTGCCGTTCAAGTACGACACCGCGCGCTTCATGACGATCGGCACCATCA
>DATJYZ010000359.1:0-15156 GCA_035499355.1 Burkholderiaceae bacterium
AGGCCAGTCCCTTGTTGCCGATCGCCACAGCCTGCACCTTGCCGCCGGCGCCCTGCACCTCGCGCATCTTCTGCGTCAGCGCGCGCAGGATGTTGGTGTTCATGCCGCCGCACAGCCCCTTGTCGGTGGTGACGACGATGAAGCCCACCGACTTGGCCGAGCCTTCGACCTTGCGCATCAGCGGTGAGCGGTATTCCGGATTGGCCTTGGCGAGGTTGGCCGTGATGTTGCGGATCTTGTCGCCGTACGGGCGCGCCGCGCGCATGCGATCCTGCGTCTTACGCATCTTCGACGCCGAGACCATTTCCATGGCCTTGGTGATCTTCTTCGTGTTCTCGAAGCTCTTGATCTTGGCTCTGATTTCTTTACCGGCAGCCATATCAATCCCCCCCCCCTGCGGCCTGCGGCCGCTTCCCCCCCAGGGGGGCGCCGCCAGCGGCCTGGCAGAGCCAGTTCCGCGGCGGCCGCTTGGCAATGCGACGATGCACAGTGCGCATGGTCAGCCGAAGGCTTTCTTGAACGCGGCGATGGCGTTGCCGAGTTCTTCCTCGCCGGCCTTGTCGATCGCCTTGTCGGTCTCCAGCTTCTTCAGCAGCGCGGCGTGGCTGCTCTGCAGGTGCTGGTGCAGGCCATGCTCGAACGACAGCACCTTCTTGACGTCGACGTCGTCGAGGTAGCCCTTGTTGACCGCGAAGATCGACGCCGCCATCAGCGAGATCGGCAATGGCGCGTACTGCGGCTGCTTCAACAGCTCGGTGACGCGGGCGCCGCGGTCGAGCTGCTTCTTGGTGGCCGCATCGAGGTCGGACGCGAACTGCGCGAACGCCGCCAGCTCGCGGTACTGCGCGAGGTCGGTGCGGATGCCACCCGACAGGCCCTTGATCAGCTTGGTCTGCGCTGCGCCGCCGACGCGGCTCACCGAGATGCCGGCGTTGATGGCGGGGCGGATGCCGCTGTTGAACAGCGAGGTCTCGAGGAAGATCTGGCCGTCGGTGATCGAGATCACGTTGGTCGGCACGAACGCCGACACGTCGCCGGCCTGGGTTTCGATGACCGGCAGCGCGGTCAGCGAACCGGTCTTGCCCTTGACAGCGCCCTTGGTGAACTTCTCGACGTAGTCGGCGTTGACGCGCGCGGCACGCTCGAGCAGGCGCGAGTGCAGGTAGAACACGTCGCCGGGGAACGCCTCGCGGCCCGGCGGGCGGCGCAGCAGCAGCGACACCTGGCGATAGGCGACGGCCTGCTTGGACAGGTCGTCGTAGATGATCAGCGCGTCCTGCCCGCGATCGCGGAAGTACTCGCCCATCGTGCAACCGGAGTAGGCCGACACATACTGCATCGCGGCCGATTCGCTGGCCGACGCGGCGACGACGATGGTGTAGTCCATCGCGCCGTGCTGCTCGAGCGAGCGCACCACGTTCTTGATCGAGCTGGCCTTCTGCCCGATCGCGACGTAGACGCAGGTCATGTTCTGACCCTTCTGGTTGATGATGGTGTCGATCGCCACCGCGGTCTTGCCGGTCTGGCGATCGCCGATGATCAGCTCGCGCTGGCCGCGGCCCACCGGCACCATCGAGTCCAGGCACTTGAGGCCGGTCTGCACCGGCTGGCTCACCGACTGGCGCGCGATCACGCCCGGTGCGACCTTCTCGATCACGTCGGTCATCTTGGCGTTGACCGGGCCCTTGCCGTCGATCGGCTGCCCCAGCGCGTTGACGACGCGGCCGATCAGCTCGGGGCCCACCGGCACTTCGAGGATGCGGCCGGTGCACTTGACGGTGTCACCCTCGGAGATGTGCTCGTACTCGCCCAGGATCACCGCGCCGACCGAGTCGCGCTCGAGGTTGAGCGCCAGGCCGAAGGTCGGCTGGCCGCTCTTGGTGGGCGGAAACTCGAGCATCTCGCCCTGCATCGCGTCGGACAGGCCGTGGATGCGGCAGATGCCGTCGGTCACGGTGACCACCGTGCCCTGGTTCTTGATGTCGGCCGAGACGCCAAGGCCCTCGATGCGGCTCTTGATCAGCTCGGAGATTTCAGCGGGGTTGAGTTGCATGTTCAGCTCCAGCGCCGGGGTTCACCGCCGGCAGGATCGATCTCTTGTTCGTTTCGAGGGCAAGCAGCTTTCACGCCGCCAGCGCCAGCCTCATCTTCTCCAGGCGCGCGCGCACCGAGGTGTCGAGCACCTCGTCACCCACCACCACGCGGATGCCGCCGATCAACTCGGGGTCGACCGCCACGCTGGCATTGAGCTTGCGGCCGAAGCGCTTCTCCAGCGCCGCCACCACTTGCGAGAGCTGCGCGGCGTCGATCGGGAACGCGCTCTCGATCGTCGCGTCGCTGACGCCGGAGCGCGACTTCACCAGCGCGTTGAACTGGGCGGCGATCTCCGGCAGCGCAGTCAGGCGGCCGTTGTCGACCACCGTGCGCAGCAGGTTCGACACCTTCGCATCGAGCGCGGTCTTGGCGACGCCGGTGACGACGTCGAACACCTGCTTTGCGCTGACCTTCGGGTTGTCGGCCAGCTGCTGCATGTCGGGATTCCCGGCCACGGCGGCCAGCGCCTGCAGCTGCGGAATCAGCGCCAGCGCCTGCTCGCCGCCGACCGATTGGTCGAGCGCCTCGGCATACGGCCGCGCGATGGTCGCGAGTTCGGCCATGTCAGTGCCGCCCGGCCGCCCGAAGGCGCTGACGCGCCCCCGCAGGGGGCAGCGACAACGGCCGTACGGCCGTTGCGGCGAGGCTCACTTCGCGCGGCGAAGTGAAGGTGCGAAGCGCCGGCCGGAGCCAACGGATGTGAGCGTGGGGGTACATGTTTACAGCTCGGTCTTCAGCCGGTTCAGGAGGTCGGCATGCACACCGGCATTGACCTCCTTGCGCAGGATCTGCTCGGCGCCCCTCACCGCGAGCGCGGCCACCTGACCACGCAGCACCTCGCGCGCCTTCACCGCCTCCTGCTCGGCCTCGGCGCGGGCCTGCGCGATGATCTTTGCGCCTTCTTCGCTGGCCTTGCCCTTGGCCTCTTCGACCATCTGCTGCGCCAGGCGCTCGGCGTCGGCCAGACGCTTGGCGGCGTCGTCGCGCGCGGCCGCCAGCTGCTGCTCGACCCGCTTGTTGGCGTTGGCCAGCTCGGCCTTGGCCTTGTCGGCGGCCGACAGGCCCTCGGCGACCTTCTTGGCGCGCGCGTCGAGCGCGGTGATGATCGGCGGCCAGACGAATCTCATCGTGAACCAGATCAGGATCAGGAACACGATCATCTGAATGATCAGGGTAGCGGTGATGCTCACGGCTCAAGCCTCAATCAGTGATGGGTGGACCGCGCCTGCGCGAGGCGGGCCGTGCCGGGCTGCGCGCCCGGCGCTGCATTACTTGGGCAGGTTCGCGAGTTGCGCCAGGAACGGGTTGGCCGTGGTGAACCACAGCGCGATGCCGACGCCGATGATGAACGACGCGTCGATCAGGCCCAGCAGCAGGAACACCTTGGTCTGCAGCTCGCCCATCAGTTCGGGCTGGCGGGCGGCCGATTCCAGGTACTTGCTGGCCATGATGCCCACGCCGATGCAGGCGCCCGCGGCCCCCAGGCCGATGATCAGGCCGACGCCAACCGCTACGAGACCGATGAGTTCCATGTTGGTATTCCTTCGAGTGGAAAGGTTGCAGAAACGAGAAAGGCCCGCGCGCGCTCAGTGCGCGTCGTGGGCTTGGCCGATGTAGACCATCGTCAGCATCATGAAGACGTAGGCCTGCAGCACGATGATCAGGATGTGGAAGATCGCCCAGCCGGTGCCGGCGATGATGTGTGCCAGCGCGAGGCCGAGGCCGCCTGCCGACAGCGTGAAGGCGCCGCCGAGCAGGGCGATCAGCAGGAAGATCAGCTCGCCGGCATACATGTTGCCGTACAGACGCATGCCGTGCGAGATGGTCTTGGACACGAACTCGAGCAGCTGCATCGCGAAGTTGGCCGCCGCCAGCAGCACGAAGTAGACCCAGCTCAACGGATTGGCGGTGAGCTTCACGTTGCCGAACGGCGCCACGATCAGCTCGTGCGACCAGCCGCCGAGGCCCTTGATCTTGACGTTGTAGATCAGGCAGGCCACCAGCACCGCCACCGACAGGCCCATCGTCACCGAGATGTCGGCGGTGGGCACCACGCGCAGGTAGGCGTGCTGCGGGTCGTGACCGGCGGTGCCGTACAGCCACTGCCAGATCAGCGGCAGCAGGTCGACCGGCAGCAGGTCCATCGTATTGAGCAGGATGATCCAGATGAACACGGTGAGCGCCATCGGCGCTACCAGTCGGCGGCTGCGCTCGTTGTGGATGATGCCCTTGGACTCGCGGTCGACCATCTCGACCAGGAACTCCACCGCCGCCTGCATGCGACCGGGCACGCCGGAGGTGACCTTGCGCGCCACCAGCCACATCAACCAGCAGCCGAGCGCGCCGAGCACCACCGAGAAGAACACCGAATCCCAGTGGATCACCGAGAAGTCGACCAGCCCTTTCGACTCGGCGTTCGCCAGGTGGGTCAGGTGGTGGACGATGTACTCACCGGCACTCGGCGCGGCGTGCGATTCGGCTGCCATCTCGACTCTTGTTAGTTAGAACCTCTGCGGCCGCGCCACAGCAGCGCAACCCAGTACACCGACAGACACGCCGCCAGCGCGGCCAGCAGCGCCGGCCAACTCAACGGCTGGACCACGCGCGGCGCCGCCACCAGCAGCGCCACCGTGGCCCCGATCTTCACCGTCTCCCACACCATGACGCCGACGGCCGATGCCGCAGGCGACAGGCTGGTGAGCCGGCTGGTCATGCCGCGCGCCAACAGCGCGCCCGGCACCACCGCCGTGACGGCGCCGTACAGCGCCGACCAGGCATGTGCTCGCCCACCACCGAGCAGCCCCGCCAACAGCGCGACCACCCCACCGACCGCGGCCTGCGCCGCGATCACCCGCCAGGGAGACAGCTGCGGGTGCTCGGCCCGAAACGCCGCGGCCTGCGAAGGGCTCAGGCGTCTGAAGCGCTCGTCGGCGGCCTCAGCGTCGTCCCACGCGTTGCGCGTGCCAGATGGAACTCTGCGCTCGGACATCGCGCGCTCGTGGGTCGGGACAAAACCGGCGGATTATACGGAAAGACCCGCAGGCCAAGACACCTTCAGTCACAACGCGCGCTTGCGCTTCAATCCGCCTGATGCAGATCAAACCCACCGGCACGCGCGCGCCGCTGCGCCGTGCCGCACTGGGCGTCGTCGTGCTCGCGCTGTCGGCCTGTGCCAAGGAGCCGGCCGCGCCCCCGGCCTCGCACCACCGCGACGGCGGCTTCCAGAACAACTACGTCGAGTTCGCGCCGCGCGGGCTGGCCGCGCTGACGCGCTGGAAGTTCGCCTCGTGGCGCGACGGGCTGCCGGCGCCGCCGACCGCGCCGACGCCGGCGATCGTGCCCGACCTCGGGCTGATCCAGAGCAACGCCAAGGCCGGCGCGCGCATGGTGCCGACCGTCACCTGGATCGGGCATGCGACCGTGCTCGCGCAGTTGGGCGGCCTGAACGTGCTGACCGATCCGATCTTCTCCAACCGCGCGTCGCCGCTGTCGTTCATCGGCCCCGAACGGGCGATCCGGCCCGGGCTGTGGTTGAACGAACTGCCGCACATCGACCTGGTCGTGATCTCGCACAATCACTACGACCACCTCGACGAGGGCAGCGTCACGCAGCTGGCGGCGCAGGCCGGCGGAGCGCCGCTGTTCGTGGTGCCGCTCGGCGTGAAGGCGTGGTTCGCCCAGCGCGGCATCGCCAACGTGGTCGAGCTCGACTGGTGGCAGTCGCACCGGCTCGGCGAGGTGGAGATCGTGCTGACGCCGGTGCAGCACTGGTCGGGGCGCAGCCTGCTCGACCGCATGGAAACCCTCTGGGGCGGCTACGCGTTGTTCGCGCCACAGCTGCACCTGTTCTTCGCCGGCGACACCGGTTACTCGAAAGACTTCGCCGACATCCGCGAGCGCTTCGCGGCGCGCCAGGGCACGGCGCAGGGCGGCGGCTTCGACATCGCGCTGCTGCCGATCGGCGCCTACGAGCCGCGCTGGTTCATGCAGCCGCAGCACATCGATCCGGACGAGGCGGTGCGCATCCACCGCGACCTCGGCGCCAAGGCGTCCCTCGGCATCCACTGGGGCACTTTCGAGCTGACCGACGAGTCGCTCGACGAACCGCCGCGCGCCCTGGCGCGCGCGCGCCGGGCCCAGGGCGTGGCCGACTCCGCGTTCTTCACGCTGGCGATCGGGCAGACGCGGCAGCTGGCGCCGCGGCGGCCCGCGCGCTGAGCCGCCGCCGGCCTCAGGCGCGCGCGACGTCGAGCTGCATCCAGGCCTGCGCGGTCTCGCCGGAGGCCAGCGCAATCACGCCGCGTGCCTTCGGGTCGTCGCTGGCGAGCGCGTTGTTGACGTGGCTGACAGGCTCGACGCAGAAGTAGTCGCGCCCGCGTGGCGTGTAGATCACCACGCACGACAGCGACGAGGTCATGCGCAGCGACATCTTCTCGTCGCGGATGCGCGCCGGGCCACCCCAGCCGTCGAAACAGTTGTCGAGGTCGAGCACCGCGACGTCGGCGTCGAGCGCGCTCTGTGCGACCTGCCGCGTCGGCAGCTTGGTGGCGTCGGCCTCCCAGCGATGCTGCAGCTCCAGGTGCACGCGGCTGCGCGTGCGGCGCACGAAGTACGGGTGCCAGCCCAGCCCCATCGGCGTCTGTCGCGCGTCGATGTTGGTGACTGCCAGCGTGACGCGCAACGAGTCGGGGCCCAGCTCGAACACCTGCTCGGCGTGGAAGGCGAACGGCCAATGCGCATCGCTCGGGTGCGTGTACTGCAGCGTCGCGCGCGTCGGCGACCGATCCGACAACTGCCAGGCGTCGAGCCAGGCGGTGCCATGCAGGTTGTGCGGTTCGTCGCTGTTGGCGGCGAGCGCGTAGTCGCGTCCGGCCCAGCTGAAGCGGCGCTGCGCGATGCGGTTGGAGTACGGCAGCAGCGCGAACGAGCCCGCTTCGCGCACGCCGTTCAATTCGTGCGGTTCGCACGAGCGCAGCACCGGCACGCCGTTGAACCACAGCCCGGCGACCGCAGCGCCGAGGTCGGGGCGCAGGGCCAGCCGCAATGCGCCCTGCTGCAGCTGCACGCCCGCGGTGTCGTTCATGGTGTGCGCGTCAGCCGAGCTGCGCCTTCAGATAGTGCGCGCCGGGCACCGGGTTGAAGTAGTACGGCGGGATCTCTTCGAAGCCGAGCGCCCGGTACAGGCCGCGCGCAGCCTCCATGTCGTCGAGCGTGTCCAGCAGCATCACCGAGTAGCCGGCGCGGATCGCATGGTCCATCAGCGCCTGCGCCAGCACGCGGCCGAGGCCGAGGCCGCGAAAACCGGGGCGCACATAGAGGCGCTTCATCTCGCAGGCGTTGGCATAGTCGACGTCGGGCAGCGCGCGGCAGGCGCCGCAGCCGGCGAGTTCGCCGTTCACCGTGGCCAGCAACAGCGCCCCGCGCGGAGCGCCGTATTCGCCGGGCAGCGCCGCCAGCTCGTCCTCGAAGTTCTGGAAGCACAGGTCGACGCCGAGCCCGCTGGCGTACTCGCGGAAGATCGCACGCGTCGCGTCGAACTGGGCGCTCGATTCCGGAGTCAGCAACTGCACGCGTGGCGTCGTGGCCGCTGCAGCGGTGGACGCGGTCAACGCGGCGCGGCGCGGTTGCACAGTGGATCAGCCCCCGAGCCTGACGATCGCCGTGACCAGCGCCGCGCACACCACCACGATCGCCAGCGCGCGCACGCGGGCCAGGCGGTCGTCGGCGCTGGCCGGCACCGCACCGTGCAGCAGCTTGTCACCGCCGACCATCGCTCCCACCAGGTTGTGCCCTTTGCGCCAGGTGTAGTAGGCGATGGCGCAGACGTGCAGGCCCACCAGCACGAGGATCAGAGCCACCCCGGGCCCTTTGTGCCAGGCGGTGGCGTTCAAGGCGGTGCCCGACGACACGTAGCGGTTGAGCGGGCCGACATTGGCGATCTCGTCGTCGGCCACCAATCCGGTGGCCACTTGAACGGCGAGCATGACCAGCATCGCGAACACCGACGCGCTGCCCAGCGGGTTGTGGCCGACGTGGAAGTAATCGCTGCTCAGCGGCTGGCCACGCAGATAGCGCAGCAGACTCGACGGGCCATAGGTAAAGCTCGCGAAGCGCGACCAGTGGCCGCCCACCAGCCCCCACACGATGCGGAACACGATCAGCGCGAAGATGCAGTAGCCGATGCGGAAGTGCCACGCCATCGCGGCGCCGCCGATCATGCCGGTGGTGAGCTGCGCCACCACCGCCAACGCCAGCAGCCAGTGGAACAGCCGCGTCGGCAGATCCCACACGCGCACCACGCTCGCACCGCTGGGCGTGGGGGCGTGGTCGTCGCTCATGCGCTGGTGTGTCCGAGGCCCGCCGCAGTCCGGCCGACGGGTGCAACGATAGCCGAAGCCGCTGCGCGAGCAAGCCCAAACCCGAGAAACCCATCGGTGGATTCACCAATGGCCGGAATCCGGGATTGGCAAGGCACGTACACTCGCCGTCCGCCGCGCCCACGGGGCCTCGGGCACTGTGTTGTTCAACCGAAACGCTCGCTGGAGGAACTGCATGAATCGTCTCGTCGTGACCGTGATTGCCGCTGGTGCCGCGCTGACCAGCCTGAGCGCCGCCGCGCAATTCCAGAAGCCCGAAGACGCCATCAAGTACAGGCAAAGCGCGCTGACGGTGATGGCCAACCACTTCGGGCGGGTGGGTGCGATGGCGCAAGGCCGCGTGCCTTTCGACGCCAAGGCAGCAGCCGACAACGCGGCGGTCGTCGTGATGATGTCCAAGCTGCCGTGGGTCGCCTTCGGCGAGGGCACTGACAAGGGCCTGCCGACCCGCGCGAAGCCCGAGATCTGGAAGGATGCGGCCACCTTCAAGGACCGGCAGACCAAGATGATGGCCGAGGCCGAGAAATTCGAGGCCACCGTCAAGACCGGCAACCTCGACAACATCAAAGCCGCGGTCGGCGCACTGGGTGCAGCCTGCAAGGCCTGCCACGACGACTTCCGGGCCGAGAAGTACAGCGCGAACTGACGGCGATGGTCGGCCCGTCAGCCTTCGGTGTGCTCGGCGTCGCCGAGCACGACCCTGCGGGTCTTGGCCGACTTCTTTTCGATCTTCGTCACGACCACGGGGCCTATCTCTGCGGTGTTGGCGACGTGCGTGCCGCCGCACGGCTGTAGATCGACGCCGTCGACTTCCATCACCCGCACCCGCCCCTGGCCACGCGGCGGCTGCACGCTCATGCTGCGCACCAGGCCAGGGTTGGCGTCGAGTTCGGCCTCGGTGATCCAGCGGTGCGACACCGCATGCCCCTCGGCGACCAGGCGCGCGAGGCCCTGCGTCAGCGCCTCCTTGTCGAGCGGCTCGGTCATGTGGAAGTCCAGCCGCGCGTAGCCGGTCGTGATCGAGCAGCCGTCCACCGGGTGCGGCACCAGTGCACACAGCAGGTGCGTCGCGGTGTGGAAGCGCATGTGGCGATGCCGACGCTGCCAGTCGATGCGCGCGGTCACCGTGGTGCCGACGTGCAGGTTCGACAGGTCCGTGTCGGGCGCCGGCAGGTGCACGATCTCGCCCGGTTGCGCGCCCTTGCGCGTGTCGACGATGCGCAGCTCGCGGCCATCAGCCAGGCGCAGCATGCCGGCGTCGCCGGCCTGGCCACCGCCCTGCGGGTAGAACACCGTGCGATCGAGCCGGATGCCCGCGGCGTCGACCGCCGTGATGCGGGCCTCGCATTCGCGCAGGGTGGCGTCTTCGCGGAACAGTTCTTCGGTCATCGGGGTCTCGTGGGCAGTGCGGTCACGTCCAGGCGTCGAGCATCACCGCGCCGCGCGACGTGTCGAAGGTGGCGCTCAGGGCCGGCTCGCGCGGTACCCGCCCGGTGCTCTGCACGGCGGGCAACTTCAGCACGCCGACGGCCTGCGCCGGCAGACCCCGCAGTGTCAGCGCGCGCAGCGCCACCGTCGACGGCGGCAGGCGCTGGCACGGATGAGCGCCTTGCCATTCGATCAGGGTCGGCAACGCGCCACCGCATGCCATGGCGCCATCGTCGCGCACGGTGATGCGCCACTTCAGAAGCCCGGCCGGCGTGTCGCGCTGCGCGGCCACCAGGTCGCCCGGGTTGAGCCCGCAGTTGACGAGGCCCCAGCGCACCATCTCGATCAGCGTCGTGCGCGCCACGGCGTGCACCAGCCGCGGCACTTCGCGCACGGCGGCACGCAATGCCGGGTCGTCCATCGCGAACCAGCGCGGCCGCGCCGGCGGCGGCGCGTCGGGGTCGATCGCGAGGGTCTCGAGGTAGCTGTCGGGAAAGCGCTCGCTGCCGATCGCCAGCAGGCGGTTGTGCGTGCCCATCAACGCGTGGCGCCCGCCCGTCACGGGCTGGGCACCGAGCGTGGCCTCGCACCACTGCGCACCTTGCTCGAGGTTGTCGGCGACGATGACGAGGTGGTCGACGCGGGCGTTCATGGAGCGGCGTTCACAGCGCCACTGTACCGGTGACCACCGCGCAGACGTCGCCGCCGATCCACAGGTCGGCACCGACCTTGTCGACGTGCACGCGGCCGGCGCGCTGCAGCGCCGCGCCCTGTGCGGCCACATAGTGCTCGCCGGCGACGCCACCGGCGATCAGCCATTGCGCGAGGCTGGCGTTGAGGCTGCCGGTGACCGGGTCTTCGTAGCCCGACGCCTCGCCGATCAGCGCACGCACTTCGAACTGGGCATCGCTGCCGCCGGCCGCGTGCGGCGCGACCACGCCGAGCTTGATGCCGCGCAGCTGCGCGTAGTCGGGCTTCAGCTGCAGCACCCGCTGCGCCGACGCCAGGCGCACCGCGCACCAGCCGGGGCCGTTGTCGACCCATTGGTGGTCGAGCACCTCGCCGTCGGCCAGCCCGAGGCCGCGCGCGATGCGGGCCACCAGGGCCGGCTCCAGCGGCCCGCTGCGCATCAGCGGCGGTGCGGCGAACGCCAACCGCGCGCCATGGCGGCGGACGCGCACGAGGCCGACGCCGCACTGCTGGACGACCTCGTTGTCGCCACGCGGCCGGCCGCCACCACTGAGCCAGGCGTGGCAGCTGCCGAGCGTGGGATGCCCCGCGAACGGCAACTCGCGCTGCGGCGTGAAGATGCGCACCCGGTAGTCGGCCGCCGCGTCGGTCGGCGGCAGCAGGAACGTCGTCTCGGACAGGTTGGTCCAGCGCGCGAACGCGGCCATCTCGGCATCGCCGAGGCCCGTGCCGTCGTGCACCACCGCCAGCGGATTGCCGAGCAGCGGCACCGCGGTGAAGACGTCGAGCTGCGAAAAGCGGCGCGGCTGCGGCACTCAGGGCTCCCGATCCAGGACGCGGGCATAGACGTCGCAGTCGACGTTGCCACCGCTCAAGACCACCGCAACGCGGCGGCCGCGCAGCCGCGGCAGCTGCATCGCCGCCGCCAGCGCCGCGGCGCCGGCACCTTCGGCGACCTGGTGCGTGCACTCGAAGAGCAGGCGCATCGCCGCGGCGACGTCGCCATCGCTGACGCTCACCACCTGCGACAGGCCGCGCTGCAGGATCGGCAGCGCAGCCTCTTCGGCGATGCGACACGCCATGCCGTCCGCGAGCTGGGTGGTCACGTCGTGCGCGACCACGTGGCCAGCGCGCAGCGAGAGCGCGTAGGTCGGCGCGCCGTCTGAGACGACGCCGATGATCTCGGTATCGAGCTGCAGTGCATCGCGCGCCGCGATCAGTCCGCAGGCGCCGGAGCCGAGGCCGATCGGCACCAGCACGGCGTCGAGGCGAGGCACAGCCTCGAACAGCTCGAGCGCGTAGCTCGCCACGCCGGCCACCAGGTCGGCATGGAACGAGGGCACCATGTGCCAGCCGTGGCGTGCCGCCAGTGCCTGCGCGTGCTCGCGCGCCGCCTGGAAGTCGTCGCCGTGCTCGACCAGCGTCGCGCCGAGCGCGCGCATCGCCGCATTCTTCTCGCGGCTGTTGCCGTGCGGCACGACGATGGTCACCGGCAGGCCATGCGCACGCGCCGCCAGCGCGATCGACTGACCGTGGTTGCCGCGGGTGGCCGCGATCACACCGCTGGGGCGTGGCACGTGCGCCAGCAGCCGATCGAAGTAGACGATGCCGCCGCGCACCTTGAAGGCGCCCACCGGCGTGTGGTTCTCGTGCTTGACCCACAGCTGCAGGCCACTGCGCTCGCGCAGCAGTGGCCAGGGATGCTGCGGCGTCGGCGCGACGTGCGCACGCACCAGTGCGGCGGCATCGCGCAGGTCGGCCAGCGTCGGTGTGCTCACTGGACCCTCCGCACAACGTGCTCCGGGATGAGCGCTTGGGAGCGGCTCGGCGCGCTCATGCGGCGGCGGTGCTCAGTGCTTCGTGCAGCACGCGGCCCAGTGCGGCCACGCCGGTCTCGATCTCCGCCGGACTCAGCGTGACGAAACTCAGGCGCATGGCGCGCGGATCGGGTGCCTGCGCATAGAACGGCGCGCCGGGCACGAACGCGACGCCGGCCGCCACCGCGGGCTCGAGCAGCGCCATCGCATCGAGGCCCTCGGGCAGACGCAGCCAGAAGAACATGCCGCCGCGCGGTGCGCGCCAGATCGTGCCCTCGGGCATGTGGCCGTGTAGCGCCGACGCCATCGCGTCGCGCTGCGCGCGGTAGCGCGCGCGGATCGTCGGCACGTGCTGCTCGAGGAAGCCGTCGCGCACGATCTCGTGCACCACGCGCTGGTTGAAGCCCGGGGTGTGCAGATCCGACGCCTGCTTGGCCTGCAGCAGCTTCGGCATCAGCGCCGCAGGGGCGACCATGTAGCCGAGGCGGAAGCCCGGGGTCAGCACCTTCGAGAACGAGCCGAGATAGACGCAGCCCTCGGGCCACCACGAGGCCAGCGCCGGCGGCGGCGGCTCGTCGAACCAGAGGTCGCCGTACGGGTTGTCTTCGACCAGCGGCACGCCCGCCTCGCGCGCTGCCTGCACCAGCGCCTCGCGACGCTCGAGCGGGATCACGCGGCCGGTCGGGTTCTGGAAGTTGGGCAGCAGGTAGGCGAACCGCGCGCGCGCCGCGCGCTGCGGCAGCGTGCGGAACGACTGCGGCAGCGGACCGTCGTCGTCACCGTCGAGCGAGGCGAAGGTCGGCTCGTAGGTCGAGAACGCCTGCAACGCGCCCAGATAGGTCGGCGTTTCCACCGCCACCGGCGCGCCCGCGTCGACCAGCACCTTGCCGGCGAGGTCGAGCCCTTGCTGCGAGCCGGTGGTGATCAACACTTGGTCGGGGCGCACCGCCAGGCCCTGGGTCCGCTTCAGCTGCGTCGCCACCCATTCGCGCAGCGGCGCAAAACCCTCGCTGGCGGCGTACTGCAACGCCTCGCGCGGCGTGTCGGTCAGCACCTTGTCGCAGGCGGCGGCGATGGCCTGGACCGGAAACGTGTCGGCCGACGGCAGGCCGCCGGCCATGGACAGCACACCGGGACGCTCGGTGAGCTTGAGGATCTCGCGGATGATCGATGGGTTCATGCGCGCACTGCGGCGCGCCAGTTGCCAGGCACTCATGGTTTGGAACTTCCTCGCGCCGGGGCCAGCGACGCCGCAGATGATGATGCAACGCGACGCGATGCGAACACCACGCCCATCACGGCCAGCAGGAACACACAGGTCGCAGCGTCGACCGCTTCGCCGAGGATCGGCAACGCGGCCACGATCGACAGGAACGGCTGCAGCAGCTGCACCTGGCTGACGCGGACGGTGCCGCCGAGCGCGAGCGCGCGGTACCAGGCGAAAAAGCCGAGCCACATCGAGAACAGCGCGACGTAAGCGAATCCAAGCCAGGATGCCGGCTGCACCGGCGTCGCGGGCCAGGTCCACACGGTGGCGGGCAGCGTGACCGGCAGTGCCAGCACCAGCACCCACGAGATGACGTGCTCGGGGCGCATCGTGGCCGACAGCTTGGCACCCCACACGTAGCCGAGCGCGCCGAGCAGCAGCGCCATCGCGAGCAGGGCATCAGCCAGCTGCAGCGCGGCGCCACCGCGCCACCAGGCAAACGCAACCACCAGCAGGCAGCCGACACCCGCGAATGCCCAGAACAGCTGGCGCTGCGGCTGACCCAGCAGCCAGGCTCCGAGTGCCGCGGTCACGAGCGGCAGGATGCCGGTGACCACCGAGGCGTGGATGGCATCGACCCGCACCACCGCCAGGCCCATGAAGAGCGGAAAGCCGAACACGACACCGACCGCGGTCAGCGCGAGCACGCGCCACTGCGCCGCGCTCGGTCGCGGCGCGCGCACCGCCAGCAGGTACAGCGCCGCCAGGGCACCGGCGAACGCCGCGCGCCCGGAGGCCACGAACCAAGGCGACAGCTGCGGCGCCGCGAGGCTGCCGCTGGCCAGCCGGGTCATCGGGATCGTCAACGCGAACAGGGCGACCCCGAGCAACCCCAGCGCGTAGCCACGCCGCTGCACCTGCTGCGCATCGGCGTGCTGGGCGACCTGGGCGTGTGCGCGGGCGGCGGCGGCGCTGGTCATCGGGCGCAGTCTAGGCACAACACCGGTACAGACTCAGTACACTTGGCGGCACAGATCGGACATCTGTACTGATGGACACGACCATACAGCGGGCCGATCGCGGCCTCGCAACGGCGGCCGCCGCCGGCGACGGCACGCTCGGCGAACGGCTCGCTGCGCACTATGCGCAGCGCATCGGCACGCGCCAGCTGCAGCCCGGCGCCCGCCTGCCGTCGGTGCGCGACTGTGCGCGCTCGCACGGCGTCAGCCCGAGCACGGTGGTCGCGGCCTACGACCGCCTGCAGGCACAGGGGTTGATCGAGGCACGCCGCCAGCGCGGCTTCTTCGTGCGGCCGTCGGCCAGCGCGGCGGCGCTGCCGCGCACGAACGAGCCCGACCTCGCGCTGCCGGCGCCGGTGGACACTGCGGCGCTGATCCGGGCGATGTTCCGCACGCGCGCATCGCTGCCCGGGCCGGGACTGGGCACGCTGCCGGAGACCTGGCTCGACCCGGCCCTGTTGCAGCGCGCACTGCGCCGTGCGATCGCCAACGCCGACGATGCGCTGCGCTATGGCGAACCGGCG
>DATJYZ010000360.1:0-9988 GCA_035499355.1 Burkholderiaceae bacterium
GGCCCCGCCGGCAGGTTTCCGGCGACGTTGGGAATGGTGCCGCTGAAGCCGCCGCCCCCGAACATGACGACCTTGGAGTTCCAGTTGGTCGGCAACGCGAGCCGGAACAGGATGTTGGGCGCAGTCGGGTCGACCGGAGAGATCCTGCCGTTGACCAGGCAGTACTCCGGAATCGCCGAGGTCCCGGTGCCGGAGGCCGCGACGATGGCGGCAGAGGTCACTGACGCTCCTGAGGTCGGCAGGTCGATCGACGACGCGGGAATGGTCATCCCTGCGAGTTGCGTGCAGGTGAGCGGCTTGCCCGGAGGTCGATGGCGATCGTCGCACTGATGGTTGTCCGTGCCCACGTCTTGTGTGCAGGCGCCACGCCCGCCGTCGCTGGACTCGCTCGGCGGTGCGGTCGCACCGTCTTGGCCTCCACCGCCACAACCTGCAAGCAGCGCTGCGAGGAAGACGGCGAACCCAAGGTTCGCGCCATTGGACATTCCCATGATTGCCTCCTGGATGTGTTGTTCGACGAGGGCGCGTGCATCAGCTGTACGCAGGACTCGTCGCGCGTCGGTCGGAGCGTCACCGCTTCGGAGCGGTCCGTAGTCTCCGTGCGCACATCGGCAGCTTCAAAGTCGGGGACTCACATCGCAGGTCGGCGAGCGATGTGTTCGAAGGCCACCGCGAAAACCCTGTCCGTGCCGTCCGGACTGGCGCGGAATCGACCGGCCTCGGGACGGCGTGCCCTCAGGGGTGACGCGTGCCGAGGCTCCAGAGCCGCACGGCGATGTGTAACTCCAGCGCGCGCGATGCCTGACCCCAGTGGCCGAGCAAGTCCTCGATCGTGGCCAGCCGCTGCCTCACGGTGTTGACATGGATGCCCAGGCGCTGCGCCGTGATCTTGGCGTTCTGGTTGCAATCGAAGTAGGCAAGCAGCGTTGCCGCGAGCTCGGGGCCTCGGTGACTGTCGTGCGCGATCAGCGGCCCGATGGTTGCATCGAGAAAATTGGCGAGGCTCGTCTGGTCGTGGGTTTCGAACAGCGTCGAGTAGATGGCCAGTTCATCCTGGCCGACGATCTGGCCCTGCATGCCGATACGACCCAGCACCGCCAACGCGCGCCGCAGCGTCGCATGTTGCGCCGGTATGTCCGTCGGGCGCGATATCGGGCGTGACATCGCGCCGCGATACGACGCGCGGAGCTCATGACGCATCCAACTCGAAACCGCCTGACGCATCTGCGCCGCTGCGGTTGCGCTGCACAGGACGACGAGCACGCCGTCGATGTCGTCGACCAGGGCATTGGCCAGCGTCGTGGGGCCGCCGAAGTGCCGCGCCGCGTAGTCGGCGCCGGGACTCTCCACCTGCACGAGCATCAACGACAGCGGATGCGTCAGATCGAGACCGTGCTGCTCGGCGCGGTCTGCCAGCACCGCCGGATCGTCCTGGCGGGGCGAAACGAGTGAACGCAGCAACGTCGAAGCGCTGCGGGTGCGCGAGGCCTCCAGGCGATGCTGCGACAGCAGCACGATGCCGATGACGCTCGAGCTTCGCTCGAAGGTTCGAACGGTGATCTCTTCCAGCTCCCCGCGATGAAACAGCAAGGCCGACCCGAGGATGTCGCTGCCGCCGATCACCGGCAGCAGGCGGCATGTCTCGCCGTCGACCTGGTACGCAACCTCCGAGCGCCCGGTCGTGCGGCTGGTGCGCATGGCGCGGCTCAGTTCGGCCGCATGCGCGCCGTGGGGTGTGTACGACTGCGCCGCACCGGCGCCGTAGCCGGCGGCGCTGCCGCGGCTGACCACCAAGCCCGCTTCGTCCAGCACCAAGACGCTGCCACCGACCAGCTGCGCGACCGACTGGCACAACGCCGCGAGCGACGCGCCGCGCGCCAGCAGCGAAGTGAACTGCTCGTGGGCATCGATGGCCGCCTGGATGTTGCGCAGGTGCCGCTCGAGCTCGGCGCGAGTCTGATCGGCCCGCGCGAGCGCCCCGTTGGCGCGCTCGAACTCATGCGCGTTCTTCAGCGCGACGGCGCCATAGGTGGCCAGTGTGGACAGGACGGAGACGGTCTGTGCCGTGTGCGTGCGGTGGTAGCGATCGCCGACGAACAGCAGCCCGACGACCTCGGCGCTCCAGATCAGCGGTACGCCCACCAGCGCGGCGATGCCCTCCTCACGAAAGGTGTCGTCGAGCTTGGGGTCGTGCACGATGCGGCGGTCGTGCAGATAGTCGGGTGTCGTGAAAGGCAGCCGCGTCGACATCACGATGCTGGCCACGCCGCGATCACGGCGTGCCACCATGTCGGAGGTCTTCCTCGACAACGCGCCGTCGGCGACCAGCACACGAAACTCGGCGGCATCGGCGTCGTAGATCGACAGCCACGCGATGTCGGAGCCCAGCAGGTTGCGCGCCCGCGAGACGATGGCTCTGAGCAGGCCCTGCAGGTCGAGCCGGCTGGACAGGTCCTGCGCGGACTCGATCACCGCCAGCAGGCCACGCTCTCGCTCCTGATGGAGTTCGAGCCGGTTGCGCACGGCCATCGCCATGCGCACCGTCTCCGTCAGACCTGGCTTGCCGGGGTCGTCGGGTGGCAGGGCGTCGATCGCAGCCAATCGGCGCGCAAACTCGTCGGCCGGAGCGCCCTGGTGCAGCAGGTCAACCAGATCGCGGATCGACTGCTCGTGGTGGTCGTCGTGAACGGTGCGTCTCATGGCAGCATGACTCGTTTGTCCGGTGCACCGATCGGAGCGCCATGCCGACTCGGTGCGCAGGGGGGCAGTGGGCGGCGACATCGGAACTGCGTTGTCGATGTGCGCGGATCACATTGGGTTCCTCGCATGGACCAGCGAGACTCGCGCGCTGGCGCAGGCGGTCAATGGTGGTCTGCGGCCAGCCAAACGGTCATCTCGCGAACCCTCATGTCGATCCTCGACTCCCTGCGCCCGGCTCCGAATCTGCGCGTCCTCGTCACGGCCGGCGCAGGCGGCGTCGGCGCCGCGATCGCGCGTGCGTTCCACGAAGCCGGGTCGCGAGTCCACGTGTGTGACGTGGACCGCAGCGCCCTCGATCGGCTGACGTCGGGGGTTCCGGGCATTACGGGGAGCATGGCCGACGCGTCGTTTCCGGGCGATGTGGACGGCGTATTCGAAGACGTGCGCGGCGCGCTCGGTGGACTGGATGTGCTGATCAGCAACGCCGGCATTGCCGGACCGATCGGCCCCATCGAAGCCATCGATGGGGGCTTCTGGGAGCGCACGATCGCCGTGAATCTCAATAGTCAGTTCTACTTCGCACGGCGCGCCGTGCCGCTCTTGAAGCAGTCGCTGGCCAGCCCATGCCTGATCGCGACCGGGCCCATGACAGGCCCGCCGGGCTTGGGCTTCCGGACGCTCTACGCGTCCAGCAATGGGGCCGTGGTGGGCTTGATGAAGTCGTTGGCCCTGGAACTCGGCCCGCACGGGATTCGTGTCAACGCAATCCTGCCTGGCACGACCGAAGGCGAGCGCATGCGTGCGCTGGTCACGCGGGCCGAGACGGTTGGCATCGGCGTCGACGCCGCGCCAGCAAGGCAATTGGCCGGAAGCGCGCTTCGCCGGGCTTTTCTGGACGATGTGGCGGCGCTCGCCCTGTTCCTTTGTTCACCGGGGGCGCGCAATCTGACGGGACAGGCGGTCAGCATCCACGGCAACCTCGACGGCCTGTGACACAGGGAGGTGGCCGTGTTGCCCGCTCACGCGCTGCCACCATACGAGGGCCGAGCCCGACCGCCACGTTCATCGGGAAAGACGTGCGCAAGGTGAACTGGGCCCCGACCCTCTGCAGAAGATCCTAGAGATCGGCCAAGGGGGTGCGTGCCGCGCGCCGGTCGGAGCGCAGAACCTGCAGCAGCGCAGCCAGGTCCTCACAGAGGCGCAGCAGCGTCGCCTCATCGAGCGAGGCGAGTGCCTCGGGGAGCACACCCGTAAACGGGGTCGGGACCTTTCGCAGGACCGCAGCGCCGTGCGCCAGAAGTCGGAGCCTCACGACTCGCCGGTCCTCGTCGCTGCGGTCGGCGCGCAGCATCTTGCTCTGGACCAAGCCCTTGACCAGGTTGCTTGCGGTCGACTGATGCACATCCATCGCCCGGGCCAAGTCGTTCACGCCGATCCCCGGCTGGCCGCGCACGATGCTCAGCGCCCAAGCCTGGGCGCCGCCCACGCCGGCCCGCTTCTCGACTTGCTGAAAGTGCGTCTTGACCGCGTTGAACACCTGGCGGAACTGCCTCAACACCCGGGCGGCTGCTTCGCCGCGGCGCGCCGCACGCCCGGGACCGGACTGCTTGGAGCGCCTGGCGTGGCTGGCGGATGGCATGAGCGATCTTAGGACACGCGCGCCCATCGGCATGACCCGGGTCGACGCGATCGAGGGAAGAAAAAGGAGCCCCGGTGAGGGGCCCCAAGCTCTCAAGTCGCTGGATTGCAGGCGACTCCACAGGAGACTGATGATCAGTATATTTGTATAAATCTAAATCCGGTGACTTCCGACGGAAGGGGTTTCTACCGGGTCCGCCGCGCCGCCGACGCCGGCGTCGGTCATCGGCTGCGTGTCCTCCCAGCCGCCCCAGTCGAAGCGCTCGGGCGATGGCACCGCCCACGCGAGGGGATAGCGGCACAGCCCCGGGAGCAGTCGACTCCACAGTGCAGCGACCGCCGCCAGCGCACCGACGCCGAGCAGCACCGGCTGCCACAGCTGTGCCCATCCGGCGTGCGCATGAATCATCAAGATCGGGTTGGCACCAGCCGGCGGGTGCACGGCGCGCGCCAGCAGCATGAACGCCAGCGTCAGCATCGTGGCCAGCGCGTACGACGACACCGATTCGCCCAGCCACCGATAGCAGACGATGCCGATGGCGGCGCCCGCCAGGTGCCCGCCGAACAGCGAGCGCGGCTGCGTCGCTGGCGCCCGTGTGAGACCGAACAGGAACACGCTGCTACCCCCCAGCGATGCGAGCAGCAGCGGGCTGTGCGACAGGCCGGTGACGCTGAGGGCCGTGGCCAGCCCGACCGCGGCGCCCAGCAGACACCACGCCAGGCGCAACAGCCGCGAGCGGCGGAAGCGTCGCCCCAATTGCATGCAAAGATTGTACATTTGGACAAATCTAGCTGCGATGACGACCGAGGTTGGCCGCGAACCGCGTCACGGTGGCGCGCCAATCGTGATTCGCCGGGGCCGCCCGCATTCGTGCAAATGCACTACGGTCGATCCCCGTCACCAAGGAGCCGCCATGCAACCCCGTGTCCGACCATTGATCGTCCTGTTGCCGTTGTGGCTGATCGCCTGCTCGAGTACGCCGGTGGCCACGCCATCGGCGGCCAGCTCGCAGGCCGGCACTGCCGCCGGTGCGCCATCGGCTGCAACGCCCGGAACCGGCGCGTCGCCGTCGGCGACAGCGCAGTCGGGCACCGCGTCGACCCCATTGAGCCCTGGGGCGACCCTTGGCGCGGAACGCAGCGTGTATTTCGATTTCGACGAAGCGATCGTGCGCAACGAGTACGCGCCGTTGCTGCAGCGCTATGGCCAGTATCTGCAGGGCCATCCGTCCGCGAAGGCCGTCGTCCAGGGCAACACCGATGAACGTGGTGGTCGCGAGTACAACCTCGCGCTCGGCCAACGCCGGGCCGAGGCGGTGAAGGCTGCCCTGCGCGTGTATGGCGGCCGCGATCCGCAGATTGAGGCTGTCAGCTTCGGCGAGGAGCGGCCGGTCGCCGATGGCCACGACGAAGCCGCGTGGCGCCAGAACCGCCGCGCCGACATCATGGTGGCGCGCTGAACTCAGCGCCGGTGGGAATCATCTGCACTGAAGTCACCCATCCGGTGGCCCCAAGGGCAACTGGACGCGTTCCCGTTGGCGCTCAGCTCGCCTGATACGCGAGCCGCACGTAGATCGGTGCGAAGGCCTCGGCCTGCGTGACCTCGAGCAGGCTCTCGCGCGCCAGCTCGAGCAGCGCGATGAAGGTCACCACCACCACCGGCGACGGCGCGTGGGCGTCGAACAGGTCGAGGAACTCGACGAAGCGGCGACCCTGCAGCTTGCGCAGCACGATGCTCATGTGTTCGCGCACCGACAGCTGCTCGCGCGTGATGTGGTGGTGCGCCTTCAGCGTCGCGCGGCGCGCGATGTCGGCCCAGGCCTGGCGCAGGTCGTCGGGAGTCACCACCGGCAGCCGGGCCTCGTGCGGCACCGCGGGCTGGGCCACCTGCACGCGCTGGAAGTCGCGGCCGAGCAGCGGCAGCGCGTCGAGCCTGGCGGCGGCGAGCTTGATCTGCTCGTACTCGAGCAGGCGGCGCACGAGCTCGGCGCGCGGGTCCTCGGCCTCCGCGCCGCCCTCGCTCTTGCGCACCGGCAGCAGCATGCGCGACTTCATCTCGATCAGCATCGCCGCCATCAGCAGGTACTCGGCGGCCAGCTCGAGGTTGCGCGAGCGGATCTGGTCGACGTACTCGAGGTACTGCCGGGTCACGTCGGCCAGCGGGATGTCGAGGATGTTGAAGTTCTGGCGCCGGATCAGATACAGCAGCAGGTCGAGCGGCCCTTCGAACGCCTCGAGAAAAACCTCGAGCGCATCGGGCGGAATGTAGAGGTCCTGCGGCAGCGCGAACAGCGGCTCGCCGTACAGCCGCGCCACCGCCACGCCGTCGACCGGCATCGCGGCGACATCGGTGCTCGACGCGGCGCTGTCCTCGAGCGCGACGGAGTCGTTCACGGGCGCGGGCCTACTTGCCGGGGCTGGTCTGGTAGACGTACGGCTGCTGCGGCACGTCCGCCGCGCGGAATTCGGCCAGCTCTTCGCGGTCGAGATCTCGGTCCCACAGCAGACCGCGGCCGGCGCGCTGCTCGGCCTCGAGCGTCGGCTTCTTGGCCTTCAGCTCGTCAATGAACTGCGTGATCTCGGAGGTGTACGGTTTCCAGAAGAGCGGCATGGCCGGGGCGCGCGGTCGGGGCGAAGTAGGCCATTTTACCGATCGGCCCGTGCACCCCCGGGACTGTCAGAACTCCAGCCGGTACAGGCGCACCCAGAGGTCGGGCTCGTCGTTGCCATCCTTCTTGACATTGACGGGTCCATCGCCGTGCGGTGCCGGAATCGGCGTGGTGCGCCACAGCGAGGGCCGCTGCAGCAACTGCTCGCGAAACTCCTCGGTGGCCCAGATCTGGCCCGGCTCGACCACCGGCTCCACGCGCGACGCGCACAGCACCGCGTCGCCGCCGACGATCTCGGTGCGCTGGTCGAGCGGGTTGGCGCGCGTGCGCACCGGCCCGTAGTGCAACGCGATGCGCAGGCGCGGCTGTCCCGGCGCGTGGTAGACCTCGTCCATCAGGTGGCGCGCGGCCTGCGCGATCGCCACCGGATCGTCGTCGATCATCAGCACGGCGTCGCCGGCGCCCGCCTCGGCGGTGGCCGAGGGCGGCCGCCACCGCTGCACGGCCTGCTCGAGCGCGCGCCGCACCGGGGCGTCGGCGCCGGCGCGCATCAGGCTGCCGAAGCCATGGACGTCGGCCTTCAGCACGCAAGCATGCTGCACCGTGGCGGTCGGCTCGGGCACCGGAGCCGCGTCGCGCCACGGCTTGTCGTAGCCGATCAGGTTGGCCCGGTCCACGCGCTGCACGAACGCCGGGTTGGCGCGGCCGATCACGTCGGTGAGCACCGGGTGCACCAGATAGCGTGTGGCCGGTGGCAGCGACCCGATGGGGTCGAGCGTGGCATCGCCAGGCCGCAGGAAGCGCTGCCGCCACTGGCCGCGCACGCGATCGTGCTGCACGTAGCCGAGCAGGCCCACCTTGTAAAGCGCATGCAGCGCGCGCATCGCCTCGTCGCCGTCGGGCGCCGCGCTCAGCGCATCGACCTCCTCGCGCGTCAACGCCGGCCCGGGCAGGCGGGCGAACAGCCCATCGAGGTCGAGGTCGCCGACGTACGGCGCCACCTCGGCCAGGTATTCGTGGGCGATCTCCAGCGCCGCCAGGTTGACGGCCTCCTTGAGGTGCAGCTCGTTGCGCCGCTCATCGGGGCGCAGCGACGACAGGCGCTCGCCGATCGTCATCAGGTCGCGCGGCCGCAGCAGCGTGTGGCGGCAGATGTACTCGAACGCGTCCTCTTCTTCCTGCGTATAGAGGTCGGTGATGCTGGTGCGCCCGAGGAACGCCTCCAGCGCGTTGTGGCGCAGCCGCGCCGGCAGCACCATGCGCTCGCTCTTCAACAGGCCGATGTTGTTGACGAAGATCTCGCGCAGGCTCTCCGGCGCGTAGACGATGTCGACCGCGCTGCCGCGGTATTGCTGGACCATCGCGGTGCGCTTGGGCAGGCGCGCGTAGGCCTCCTTGCGCACGGCGGCAAACACCTTCAGGTGGTGATTGATGCGCCGCAGCTGGTAGGCCACCTCCACCAGGCCGAGTTGCGCGTAGTACCAGATGTCGGGCGAGAGCTCGCCGGTGACGCTGGCGTTGAGGCCGTGATCCTCGACGTGCTTGCCGAAGTACTCGTCGATGCCGTCGATGAACAGCGTCAGCGGCGTCTTCAGCGAGCGCAGGCGCGGCACCAGATGGCCGTCGGTGTCGCTGGCGCAGCGCTGCAGGTCGCTCGGGCTGAAGTCGAGCAGGCGCACGAAGTGATCGATCGCGCTGTGCAGCTGGTGGTCGCCGATCAGGTTGGCCAGGCGGGTGTTGACCTTCAGGTCCTGCACCGCCTCGACGTGCTTGAGCACGGTCAGCGCGATCGCGGTCAGCCACACTTTCGACCACGGCAGCGGCGACGCCGAGAAGAACGCCAGCGCCTCGCGGCCAAAGATCTTGTCGCCGATCGGCTTGTCGAGCAGGTTGTTGAAAGGCAGGCACACCGCGCGGCCCTCGCGCTGGTAGAGCACGCGCTTGGCCTTCAGCAGCAGCGTCTTGCCGAAGCCCTTGGTGCCGATGACGATGAACTTGTCATCGCGCTCCGGGGTGAGAAAGCTGTCGATCTCGGGGGTTCGGTGCAGCAGCGCCTCGTCGAAGTCCTCCGCGACCCGGATGTCGTCGGCATCCACCGTCCACGCGCGCATTCAACCTCCCGGCCGGTTCGAGCCCGTCTCCGTCGTCAGGATACTCTCGTGCTCTTGCCCGTACAGCCAGGCGGCGTCGCGCAGCGGGTCGCCACGTGCCAGTTCGTCATCGCGTTGCCGCTGCTGCGTGCCGTCGGGCAGGTGGTTGCGCACCTCGCGGCCGCGACTCATCGCCTGCACCTGGCTGGCGCGCGGGCGGCGCAACGCCTCGTAGCGCTGCAGCGCAGCCGGAACCTGCGCGCGATCGACGCCGCGCAGGCAGTGCGCCAGCACCTCGGCGTCTTCGATCGCCTGCGCCGCACCCTGCGCGAAGAACGGCAGCATCGCGTGCGCGGCGTCGCCCAGCAGCGTGATCCGGCCCTCGGTCCAGCGCGGCAACGGCTCGCGGTCGACCAGGGCCCAGCGCATGGTGTCGGTGGCCGAGTCGATGAGCTGCAGCACGCGTGCGTCCCAGCCGTCGAAGGCGGCGCGCAGGTCGGCGAGTTCGCCCGGCGCGGTCCACGACTCCTGCTGCCAATCGCCGGCCGGCACGATGGCGACCACGTTGACCAGCCGGCCTGCGCTGATCGGGTAGTGCACGAAGTGGCGCCCCGGCCCGAGCCACAGCGTCTGCACCGGGCGCAGTGCCATCGCCGGCGCGCGCGCGGCGTCGACCAGGCAGCGAAACGCGCACAGCCCCGAGAAGCGCGCGTTGCCGTGCGGTGCCACCGCAGCGCGCAGCACCGAGTGGATGCCGTCGGCGCCGACCGCGGCGTCGACCTCGATCTCGACCTCGGCGGCGCCGCGGCGCGCGAAGCGCAACTGCACGCGATCGTCACGCGCGGTGGCCGCCATGCAGCGATGGTCCAGGCGCACCTGCGACGCGGGCAGCGCGCGCTGCAGCAATTGCAGCAGGTCGGCGCGGTGGGCCACGTAGCAGTCGGTGCCGTA
>DATJYZ010000361.1:0-5052 GCA_035499355.1 Burkholderiaceae bacterium
GTGGCCGCGCGCGGCGAGCGGCGCGAGACGGTGGAGGCGCTGCTGCAGCAGGTGAACCTGTGGGACGTGCGCAAGCGCGCGATCGCCGGCTTCTCCGGCGGCATGCGGCAGCGTTTCGGCATCGCGCAGGCGCTGATCGGCAACCCGCAGCTGATCATCGTCGACGAGCCGACCGCCGGCCTCGACCCCGAGGAGCGCTACCGCTTCAACAACCTGCTGGCCGAGGTCGGCGAGAGCCGCGTCGTGATCCTGTCGACGCACATCGTCGACGACGTGACCGACCTGTGCTCGCGCATGGCGATCCTGGTCGACGGGCGCATCGTCGCGCACGACACGCCGGCCACGCTGATCGACGCGCTCGCCGGGCGCATCTTCAGCCTCGGCGTCGACAAGAGCGAGCTGCCCGCGCTGCGCAAGCAGTTCCAGATCATCTCGACGCGGCTGGCCGGCGGGCGCACGCAGGTCCACGTGCTGTCCGACGGGCGGCCCGAGCCGCGCTTCGTGCCGGTGGCGGCCAGCCTCGAGGACGTGTACTTCGCGACGCTGCACGGCGAGCGCGGCGCGGCGGCCGCATGACACAAGCGACGTTTGCGAGTTGGCGGGCCGAGCGCCGGCCCGCTCCCAAGCCGGCCCGCATCCCCTCGGGGGATCGACCGACGTACCCGTCGGACGAGGGGCTCACATGACCATGCTTCGACACATCGCCGCCTTCGAGTGGCGCTACCAGGTCCGCAGCCCGGTGTTCTGGGTCGGCTGCCTGATCTTCTTTCTGTTGACGTTCGGCGCGGTCACGTCCGACCAGATCCAGATCGGCAGCCGCGGCAACGTGCACATCAACGCGCCGTTCGCGATCCTGCAGATGACGTCGATCATGAGTCTGTTCACCGGCTTCATCGTCGTCGCGATGGTGGCCGGGGTCGTGATCCGCGACGACGAGACCGGCTTCGCACCGATCCTGCGGTCCACCCGCATCGGCAGGTGGGACTACCTGGTCGGCCGCTTTGCCGGCGCGGTGGCCGCCGCGCTGCTGGTGATGGCGGTGATCCCGCTGGCCATCGGCGTGGGCGTGCTGATGCCGTGGCAGGACCCGGAGAAGATCGGGCCGTTCCGGCTGTCGGACTACCTGACGGTGCTGTTCGGATTCGCCTTGCCGACGTTGCTGATCAGCGCGGCGGTGTACTTCGCGCTGGCCACGTTCACGCGCTCGCTGATGTGGACCTACGTCGGCGCGGCGGCGATGGTGGTGCTGTACCTGGTGATGCGCGGCCTGCTGCGCGACCCGCGCTGTGATGGCGTGACCTCGTTGCTCGATCCGTATGGCCAGTCGGCGATCGTGGTGGCCACGCGCTACTGGACGGCGGCCGAGCGCAACGCGCAATTGCCCGAGCTGAGCGGCGTGGTGCTGACCAACCGCCTGCTGTGGAGCGGCGCCGCGCTCGCGCTGTTCGTGCTGACGGCGTGGCGTTTCAGGTTCGCGCAGGGCCCAGGCAGCGCGGGTGCAGCTGCACCGGCCGCCGACGAGCCCGGCCCCCCGCGCCGCGACGCCGCCGCGTTGCCGGCGCCGCGCCACGATGCCGCGACGCGGCGCGCCCAGCTGTGGGCTCTGGCCCGCTTCGACATGGCGTTCGTCTTCAGGAGCCCGGCCTTCTTCGTGCTGCTGCTGATCGGGCTGATCACCGCCGGTGCCAATTGCTGGTTCGCCGGCGAGCTGTACGGCAGTCCGTCATATCCAGTGACGCGGCTGATGGTCGATGCACTGAACGGTGCCTTCACCATCATGTCGATCCTGATCGCCATCTACTACGGTGGCGAACTCGTCTGGCGCGACCGCGAGCGCCGCCTGCACGAGATCGTCGACGCCACCGCGGCGCCCGACTGGGCGCACCTGGTGCCGAAGATCCTCGCCATCACGCTGGTACTGCTGGCCACCAGCGTGGTGGCCGCGCTGACCGGCGCGGTGGTGCAGCTGCTCAAGGGCTACACCGCGATCGATGCCGCCGCCTATGCGCTGTGGTACGTGCTGCCGACCACCGTGGTCGCGCTGCAGCTCGCGGTGCTGAGCGTGTTCGTGCAGGTGCTGGTGCCGCAGAAGTTCATCGGCTGGGCCCTGATGCTGCTGCAGCTGGTGGCGTCGATCGCGCTGGCGTCGGCCGGCTTCGAGCACCACCTGTACGACTACGCCGGTACGCCGCCGGTGCCGCTGTCGGACATGAACCGCCTCGGCCACTTCTGGATCGGCCAGTGGTGGTTTCTCGCCTACTGGAGCGCGTTCGCCACGGTGCTGGCCGTGCTCGCCCATGCGCTGTGGCGGCGCGGCGCGACCACGGCGCTGCGGCCGCGCCTGACGCAGCTGCGCCAGCGCTTGCGCGGGCCGGCGCTGGCTGTGCTGGTCAGTGTCGCGCTGGCCTGGCTCGGCCTTGGCGCCTGGGTGTACGTCAACACCAACGTGCTCAACCGCTACGTCACGACACCCCAGCGCGAGCGCACCCTGGCCGAGATGGAGAAGGCGGTGTGGCCCTTCCACACGCTGCCGCATCCGCGCATCACCGCCGTGAGCGTCGACGTGCAGCTCTATCCGCGCGAGACCCGCGCCGTCACCAGCGGCCGCTACACGATCGACAACCCGCGCGGCGTGCCGATCTCGGAAGTGCACGTGCAATGGGGCGAGCGCACCACGCTCGATGCCTTCGAGATGGCCGGCGCGACGCTGAAGCAGGAATGGCCCGACTACCACTACCGCGTCTACGCACTGGCGACCCCGCTGGCGCCGGGCGAGTCCCGCACGGTGACCTTCCGCACCACGCTGCAGGAGCGCGGCTTCACCAATGGCGCGCCGCTGACGCGCGTGGTCGAGAACGGCACCTTCATCGACAACACCGAGATCACGCCGAACTTCGGGCCGCAACGCGACGCGTTCCTGAAGGATCGCGCCAAGCGCCGCAAGTACGGCCTGCCGCCGGACCAGCGGCCGCCCACGCTGGAGGACGACGGTGCGCGCGCCTTCAGCGCGTTCCGCCACGACAGCGACTTCGTGCACGCCGACATCACGGTGACCACCGACGCCGACCAGACGCCGATCGCGCCGGGGCAGGCGCTCAGCGACACCACGGCCGACGGCCGGCGCAGCGTGCGCTTCGTGACCGATGCGCCGATCAACCACTTCTACTCGATCCAGTCGGCGCGCTACGCGGTCGCGCGCGACAGCTGGCACGGCCCGCACGGCGACGTGGCGCTGGCGGTCTACTACCACCCGGCACATCCGTACAACGTGCCGCGCATGATCGAGGCGATGAAAGTGTCGCTGCAGCTGTTCAGCGAGCGCTTCAGCCCGTTCCAGTTCAAGCAGGCACGCATCCTGGAGTTCCCGGCCTACGCCACCTTCGCCCAGAGCTTCGCCAACACCATTCCGTACTCCGAGGCGATCGGCTTCATTGCACACCCCACCGACCCCAGCAAGATCGACATGGTGACCTACGTCACCGCGCACGAGATCGCGCACCAGTGGTGGGGCCACCAGCTGGTGCCGAGCGACCAGCAGGGCGCAACGATGCTGGTGGAGACCTTCGCGCAGTACTCGGCGCTGCGGGTGATGGAGCAGATGTACGGCAAGGACCAGATCCGCCGCTTCCTCAAGTACGAGCTCGACCGCTACCTGCGCGCGCGCGGCGGCGAGGTGGTCGAGGAGCTGCCGCTGGCGCGTGTGGAAGACCAGCCCTACATCCACTACAACAAGGGCTCGCTGGCGATGTATTGGCTCAAGGAGGTGGTGGGTGAGGACGTGCTCGACCGCGCGCTGGCCAAGCTGCTGCAGCAGCACGCGTTCAAGGTGCCGCCGTACCCGAACAGCCGCGACTTCCTCGCCCTGCTGCGCGCCGAGGCGGGGCCGCAGCACGACGCCCTGATCACCGACCTGTTCGAGCGCATCACGCTGCTCGACATGAAAGCGACGGCCGCCAGCGCGCGCCGGAGGCCCGACGGGCGCTACGACCTCACGCTGCGCATCGATGCCCACAAGCGCTACGCCGACGGCAAGGGCGCGGAGACCGAGGCCCCGATGGACGAAGACGTCGACGTCGGCGCGTTCACCGTCGAACCGGGCAAGACCGGTTTCGGCGCCGGCTCGGTGCTCGCACTGACACGCCGGCGCATCGTCAGCGGCACGCAGACGCTGACCCTGGTGGTCGACAAGCCGCCGGCGTGGGCCGGCATCGACCCCTACAACAAGCGCATCGACCGCAACTCCGAGGACAACCTGAAGGCGGTGGACCTGCAGCCCTGAGGTTCAGTCGGGCGCGCGCAGCGCCGCGCTCAGGTCGCCCATCGGCGCGGCACCGTTGGCCTTGAGCGCCGCGTCGCGCATCTGCACGCCGGGCAGCGGCTCCAGGCCCCAGCGTCGCGTGATGAAGCGCAGGATCGAGCCGGTGTCGTACGGCGTGTGGTCGACGAAACCGCGCCGGGCCAGCGGCGACACGATCAGCGCCGGGATGCGCGAGCCCGGGCCCCAGCGGTCGCCCTTGGGCACGCGCACGTGGTCGTACAGGCCGCCGTTCTCGTCGTAGGTGACGACGATCATCATGCGCGACCACTGCGGGCCCTTCTGCAGGCGCTCGATCACCTCGGCGATGTGGGCGTCGCCGTCGGCGACGTTGGCGTAACCGGCGTGCTGGTTGAGGTTGCCCTGCGGCTTGTAGAACGTCACGTGCGGCAGCTGGCCGGCGTCGGCATCGGCGAAGAAGCGCGCGTCGAAATCCAGCAGGTGCGCGCCGCGGCGGTCTTGGTGGCGCTGCGGGTCGAAGTTGGCGAAGTAGTTGAACGGCTGGTGGTGCGGCTGGAAGTTGACCTTGCCGCGGTAGATCAGCTTGCGCGCCGCCGCCGCGGCCGGCTCGGCGCTGGCCGCTGCCCAGGCGCCGCCGTACCACGCCCACGACACGCCCTTGGCGTCGAGCCGGTCGCCGATGGTGGCCAGCGTCTGCGGCGGCAGCGTGGTCGGGCGGCTCGGGTCGGCGTAGCGGGTGTCGCCGTCGGCCGCCGGCGTGTTGCCGCTCGGCTGGT
>DATJYZ010000362.1:0-9427 GCA_035499355.1 Burkholderiaceae bacterium
CCAAGTTCTTCGTGCTGCTGGCGGCCGACACGCCGCCCGATTCACTGCGCTTGCTGTATGCGATCCGACGCTCGCCCCAGACGCCCGGCTGCGCCGAGCCACACCTGCTGGCGCTCGCGCGCCAGCCGTTCGTCGACCCGCTGGCGCTCGACGTGATCAACCTCAATCCGCTGCTCGTCCCGCTGTCGTGGCGCGACGATCTGGAGCCCGTGCTGAGCTTCGATTGCCATCGTCTGTGGGCGGGCGTGCAAGGCACGGTCCGAGACGACGCTGCCGCGCGCCTGCATCGCTGGCGCGACCTGCTGCAGCGCATCGACGCGCAGCGCGCGGGCTGAGCCTGCTGGTGTCGCGTCAACCAGCCGTTGCGATGCGCTCCGCTTCGCGTTTCAAGTCGCTGGCGTAGGCCTCGAAGATCGGACGGAAATCCGGCAGCGTGCGCTTGACCAACGCGAACACGAGGCCGGAGAAGCGCTCGCGCATCGAGAACATGGTCGAGTCGTCCGGGCCGGGTGTCAGCTCGAACGTGCGAATGCCCTTGAAGAGCGGCTCGAATCCGTCGCTCCACGTCATCCGCTGTGCCGGCACGACGGCCGACACCTTGGGCGTGAAGGTGCGGCTGGTGCCCGGCACGTGCAGTCGGATGCGCTCGCCGTCCCGGATGTCGCCGTCAATCTTGCTGACCGTGGAGTTCCAGCGCGGGAATCCCGGCGCGTCGGTCAGCAGGCGCCATACCACTTGGGCGCTGGCGCGAATGTCGACCTCGACGGCACAGGTCATCGCCAACGCACTACGGGCCTGCGTGAACCTTGGGTCACTCATGGTGTGATCCTTCGTTGCCCGGGATTGCCGGCACCGTTCATCGACCCTCGAATCTCCAGAAAGATCCGGCTCGAGGCGGACCGAGCTTGGCGGTCGGGTATCGCGCTGCGCCCACAATGTCGCCGATCGCCACCACACGGCGACCCTGGAGACATGCCATGACCAAGCAACACTGGAAACTCGCTCTCGCCGCCGGCTCGCTGCTCGCGTTCGCCGGCATCATCGTCGCGCAGACCTCTGCGCTCACCCGCACCATGGTCACCAAGGCCGACGTGTCGGTGCCGGGGCGCGAGGCGGTGGTCGCGCGCGTCGAGATCGCGCCCGGCGGCGTGGCCGGCTGGCACACGCACCCCGGCGACGAGATCAGCTACGTGATGGAAGGCGAGGCCACGCTGATGCTGGCCGGCCAGGCGCCGCGCAAGGTCAAGGCGGGCGAGGGCTTCGTCATTCCCGCCGGCACGGTGCACAACGCGCAGAACGAGGGCAGCTCGCCGACCAAGCTGGTCGGCGTCTACGTGGTCGAGAAGGGCAAGCCGCTGGCCTCGCCGGCGGCGGCGCCGTAAGAGCGCCGTAAAAGGGTGCCGTAGAAGTCCGGCTTGTCGGTTCGCTGTCGCGCCAACAGAATTCGGTGCTTCAGCAGCAGCGCTCGGAGAGGGGCCTCAATGACGCATTCCATTTGCCTGGATCGCCGCCGCCTGGTGGGCGCCTCGCTGGCGGCCGGAGGCCTGATGGCCGGCGGCAGCCTGCTCTCGGTGGGCGCGCACGCCGCCGGCAAGACCAAGATCAACATGCAGCTCGGCTGGCTGATCGGCGGCAATCAGCTCGGCGAGATCGTCGCCAAGCAGCTCGGCTACTTCGAGCAGGAAGACATCGACTTCCAGATTCAGCCGGGCGGCCCCAGCATCGACGGCGTCGCGGTGGTGGCGTCGGGCCGCTTCGAGCTCGGCCAGGTGTCGTCGAGCCCGTCGCTGATGCTGGCGGTGTCGCAGGGCCTGCCGATCAAGTGCTTCGCGGTCGGCATCCAGAAGCACCCCTACTGCTTCTTCTCGCTGAAGAAGAACCCGATCCGCAGCGCGCAAGACATGGCGGGCAAGAAGATCGGCATCCAGGCCACCGGCGTGATCCTGCTGCGCGCGCTGCTGGCGAAGAACAAGATCCCCGAGAAGGACGTCACCATCGTCACCATCGGCGCCGACATGATGCCGCTGATGACGGGCCAGGTCGACGCCGTCACCGGCTGGACCACCAACACCACGGCGCTGAAGGTGCTGGGCCCCGACCGCGTCGACCTCGCGCTGTGGGACACCGGCGTCAAGCTCTACGCGCTGCCGTACTACGCCACCACCAAGACGCTCGATTCGCAGAACGCGGCGCTGGCCGGCTTCGTGCGCGCGGCGGCCAAGGGCTGGGCGTGGGCCGACAAGAACCGCGACGCTGCGGTGGACATGCTGGTCAAGGAGTACCCCAACCTCAACCGCGCCGACGAGCGCGTGGCCGCCGACGTGATGCTGGCCTACAGCTTCGGCGACGTGGCGCGCGCGCAGGGCTGGGGCAGCATGGACCCGGCCAACTGGCAGGAGCAGATCGCGCTGTACAGCGAGCTCGGCCAGTTCACCGCCAAGACGCCGAAGGTCGACGAGGTCATCACGCTCGACATCCTCAAGGCGACGCAAGCCGCGCGGAAGGTCTGACGAGTCATGGCCGAGGTCGCCACGGCACCGCCGCGCGCGCTGGGCGGCGCGGGCGGCACCGTGGCGGCGAACCTCGCGGTGAGCTGCCGCAACCTGCAGGTGCGCTTCTTCACCGATCGCCGCGCGATCACCGCGCTGCAGGGCCTGAGCCTCGACGTCGCGGTGGGCGAGTTCCTCACGCTGCTGGGGCCGTCGGGCTGCGGCAAGTCCACTTTTCTGCGCGTGGTGGCCGATCTCATCCGGCCCAACGGTGGCGAAGTGCGCGTGTTCGGCGCCGCGCCCGAGGCCGCGCGCCTGCAGCGCGACATCGGCTTCGTGTTTCAGGATCCTGCGCTGCTGCCGTGGCGCAACGCGCTGCAGAACGTGGAGCTGCCGCTGCAGGTGGCGGTGAGCCGCGCGCGCCGCGCCAAGGCCACGCCGCGCGAGCTGCTCGAGCTGGTGGGCCTGAAGGGCAGCGAGCTGGCGTATCCGCACGAGCTCTCCGGCGGCATGCGCCAGCGCGTGTCGATCGCGCGTGCGCTGGCCAGCGACCCCAAGATCCTGCTGATGGACGAGCCGTTCGGTGCGCTCGACGAAATCACGCGCGACCGCTTGAACGAAGAGCTGCGCCGCGTCTGGCGCGAGCTCGGCATCACGGTGCTGTTCGTCACCCACAGCATCCACGAGGCGGCGTACCTCGGCCAGCGCGTGCTGATGATGGCCGCCAACCCGGGCCGCGTGCGCGCCATGGTGCCGGTGACGCTGCCTGCCGACCGCACGCTCGCCACGCGCGAGAGCCCGGAGTTCGTGGCGCTGACGAGCGAGCTGCGGCGCTTGCTCGAAACGTGCTGAGGACGATGCGCGTGCCGGGCCGCCCCAAACGCGCATGCTCCCTCTCGGAGGGAAGGCGCCTGGCGCCAAGGCAGCAGTTCCCATGAGCGTCCCTGCCGATTCGCTGGCCACCGCGCCGCCCCTCGACGACGAGGAAGCGCGCTACCGCGAGGCGCAGCGGCGCGAGCGCTGGCGCCGGCGTGCGCTGCCGGCGCTGGGCATCGTCGGCCTCATCGCGCTGTGGTGGGCGGTGGTGGCGATCTTCCAGGTCAAGCCGTTCATCGCGCCGTCGCCGTGGGCGGTGCTGCAGACGCTGGTCGTCAAGCGCGACGTGCTGCTGGCCAACCTGCTGCCCACCGCGGGCGAGGCACTCGGCGGCTTTCTCCTGGGCAATCTGGTGGCGATCGCGGTGGCGACGCTGTTCGTGCACAACCGCCGGCTGCAGGAGATCTTCTTTCCGGTGGTGGTGATGTTCAACTCGATTCCGGTCGTGGCCAAGGCGCCGATCCTGGTGCTGCTGATGGGCAACGGCGTCGAGCCGAAGATCGCGATCGCCGCGCTGGTGTGCTTCTTCCCCACGCTGGTCAACAGCGTGCGCGGGCTCGAGGCGGTGAATCCGCAGGCGATGGAGCTGATGCGCGTGCTGTCGGCCAGCAAGCGTGAGATCTTCTTCAAGCTGCGCGTCTTCAGCGCGCTGCCGTTCCTGTTCTCGGCGCTGCGCATCGCGGCGTCGATGTCGGTGATCGGCGCCGTGGTCGGCGAGTGGATCGGCGCCACGCAAGGCATCGGCGCGATGATCATCCAGGCCACCTACAACTTCGACTCCGCGCTGCTGTACGCCGCCATCGTGATGAGCGCGGCGCTGTCGGGCAGCTTCTTCCTCGCGATCGTCGCGCTCGAGCGCGCGATCATCCGCTGGCAACCTGAAAGTCACATGGCATGAGCCCCGCTCGGCCGCCCGAAGGGGCGAATTCCCTCTCGGAGGGACGGCGCGAAGCGCCAAGGGAGCACCAATGAGCAGCAATCAATCGGTGCGCGAAGCCGCGCGCGACGTTCCGGTGGTGGCCAAGGCCGACGTGGTGGTCGTGGGTGGCGGCCCGGCCGGTTTCGCCGCGGCGCTGGCCGCCGCGCGCAACGGCGCCTCGACGGTCCTGCTCGAACGCTACAACCACCTCGGCGGCCTCGCCTCGGGCGGCATGGTGCTGGTGCTCGACGACATGTGGGACAGCCACCACGGCGAGATCTCGGTGCGCGGCGTGTGCCTGGATCTGATCGAGCGCCTGCACGCGCTCGGCCTTGCGCAGTTCCCGCGCCAGCACGAGTGGGGCACCTCGCCGGCGGCGATCAATCGCTGGACGCGCTGGGGTGCGTTCGACTTCCACACGCAGGACAAACCGCACCCGATCGTGTTCGCGGCCGCGTTCGACCCCGACGGCTGGAAGCGGGTGGCGCTGGAGATGGTGGCGCAGCAGGGCGTGAACCTGCGGCTGCACTCGTGGTTCTCGCACGCGATCGTCGAAGGCTCGCGTGTCAAGGGCGTGGTGTGCGACACCAAGAGCGGGCGCCAGGCGATCCTCGGCGACGTGGTGATCGACGCCACCGGCGACCTCGACGTCGCGGTGTCGGCCGGTGCGCCGCACATCGGCGGCGCCTACATGCTGACCACGGTGTTCCGCCTCGGCAACGTCGACTGCGAAGCGGCCGAGCGTTTCGAGCGCGAGCAGCCGGCCGATTTCGCGCGGCTGGACAAGGAAGTGAAGCGCCTGATCGGCGGCAGCTGGGCGCACTGGTGGCTGCGCACGCCGCTGCCCGGCGTGGTGTGGTGCAACTGCCCGCACATGACCGGGCTCGACGGCCTCAAGGTCGAAGACCTCACGCTTGCCGAGGTGCAGGGCCGGCAGCACATCCACCAGACGGTGGATTTCATCCGCAGGCAGATGCCGGGCTTCGAGCGCTGCGTGGTGATCGACATCGCGCCGCAGACCGGCGTGCGCCAGACGCGCATGCTCGAGGGCGAATACGTGATCACCAAGGAAGACCTGATGCAGCGCGTGCGCTTTGCCGACGCGGTGGCGCGCGGCCGCGACTACACCACGCCGTACCGCGCGATCCTGCCCAAGGGCATCGACAACCTGCTGGTGGCCGGCCGCCACTACTCGGCCACCTCGTCGGCGCAGAAGATGTCGCGCGAGATCCCGCCATGCATGGCGATGGGCGAGGCCGCTGGCGTCGCGGCGGCGCTGGCGCTCGATGCCGGTGTGGCGGTGCGCGATGTCGACGTCAAGCGGCTGCAAGCGACGCTGCGCGCACAGGGCGCCGACCCTGGCGACCAGAGCGGCCCGAACGCCGATGTGCCCGCGATCGCGGCGCGCGTGGCGCAGAAGGAGGCCGCATGAGTGGCACTGCGCAGGACCTGCCGCTCAGCGGCGTCCGCGTCATCGACTTCACGCAGGTGATGATGGGGCCGGTGTGCACGCAGATGCTCGGCGACTACGGCGCCGATGTCATCAAGATCGAGCGCGCCGGCGCGGGCGACCTGAGCCGCTCGACGTTCCCGCCGCACAACGGCATCGACAACCCGGTGTTCTGCAGCTTGAACCGCAACAAGCGCAGCGTCGCGCTCGACCTGCGCAACGCCGAGCAGATGGCCGCCGTGAAAGCGCTGATCGCCGGCGCCGACGTGGTGGTCAACAACTTCCGTGCCGGCGTGATGGAGCGCATGGGCCTCGGCTACGACGACTGCCGCGCGCTCAACCCGCGCATCGTCTACGCGGTGGGCACCGGCTTCGGCGAGACCGGGCCATATGCGCACAAGGGCGGGCAGGACGTGCTGGCGCAGGCGATGAGCGGCGCCATCGCGCGCAAGGCCGATCCGTCGCACCCGCTGGCGACCTACCCGATCGCGCTGGCCGACTACTCGGCCGGCATGCACCTGGTGCAGGGCATCCTGATGGCGCTGCTGCACCGCGAGCGCACCGGCGTCGGCCAGAAGATCAGCGTGTCGCTCTACAACTCGATGCTGGCGATGCAGATGCAGGAGGCGGCGATGATCATGATGCGCGGCACCGAGGTCAACTGGGCCGCGATGCCGCTGTCGGGCGTGTTCGAGACCGCCGACGATCCGCTCGTGCTGGTCGGCGCGTTCAAGGCCAACCCGCTGCGCGACATCTGCGCCGCGCTCGAGCTGCCCGACCTGTCGCTCGACCCGCGCTTCGCCAACCTCGAGGCGCAGTTCGCCCACAAGCCCGAGTTGCAACGCCAGCTGCGCGAGCGCTTCAAGACCAACACGCGCGAGCACTGGCTGCAGCGCCTGGAGGAGCAGGACCTGCTGTGTGCCCCGGTGCGCGACATGCGCGAGGTGCTGGTCGACCCGCAGACGCTGCACAACCGCATGATCCTGCAGGGCCAGGCGCCCGAGCATGCGGCGTACAAGTTCATCGCCAGTCCGATCCGCATGTCGGCCGCCGAGGCCACGCTGCGCCGCGTGCCGCCCAAACTCGGCGAACACACCGATGAGGTGATGACCGAGGCCGCCGCGAAAGCCAAGGCCAGATGAGCGGCGTGCGTTTCGAGGTGGCCGGTCACGTGGCCACCGTCACGATCGCGCGGCCCGAGGTGATGAACGCGATCGACCTCGTCACCGAGGCCGAGCTGCAGCGCATCTGGAGCGAGCTGGAGCAGCGCCGCGACGTGCGCGTGATCGTGCTCACCGGCGACGGCGAGCGCGCGTTCTGCACCGGCGCCGACATGAAGACGCCGTCGGCCGCGCCGCCGCTGAAGGGCGTGGACTACTGGGCAGCGGCACGGCCGGGTGGCTTCGGCGGCATCGCGTTGCGCGAGACGCTGAACATTCCCATCATCGCGCGCGTCAACGGCTACGCGCTCGGTGGCGGCTTCGAGATGGTGCTCGGCTGCGACATCGTGGTGGCCTGCGACGAGGCGAGCTTCGGACTGCCCGAGCCGCTGGTGGGCCGCATGCCGCTCGACGGCGGCATGACCCTGCTGCAGCGCCAGATCCCCTACCGGCTGGCGATGGGCATGCTGCTCACCGGCCAGCGCATCGATGCCAGGCGCGCCCTCGAGGTCGGCCTCGTCAACGAGGTGGTGCCGCGCGCCGAGCTCGACGCCGCGGTCGCGCGCTGGGTCGAGCGCATCCTGGCGTGCGCGCCGCTGTCGGTGCAGGCCATCAAGCAGGTGGTGCGCATGACCGCCTCGATGCCGGCCGCACAGGCGCAAGCGCTGCGGCTGCCGGCGCTGGTGGCCGCGCTGCAGTCGGAGGATGCCGACGAAGGCGTGCGCGCGTTCCAGGAGAAGCGCAAGCCGGTGTGGAAGGGGCGGTAACACTGCCCGAAGAACGTGTCCGTTTCGCGGGTGATGCCTGCGTGAGACACCGGACGCTGCCAATCCATGGCGCACCGGCCGTCCGCGCGCCACACCTTCGATGAAGACCATCCTGGCCATCGCCGCTGCCGCCTTCTGGGCGTGCGCCCACGCACAGGTTCCCAGCATGGACGAGTTGCGCGCGGCCGCCGAGCGCGGCGAGGCCGATGCGCAGGGCAAGCTCGGGGTGATGCTCGTCACCGGAGGCCCCGGCGTGCCGGCCAACCGCACCGAAGGGGTGGCCTGGATCCGCAAGGCGGCGCAGCAAGGGTCAGCGCCGGCGCAGGAGCTGTTGGGCGGCATGTATGCCGAGGGGGTCGTCGTCGCGCGCGACGACGCGCAGGCGCTGCTGTGGCTGCGCAAGGCGGTGGAGCAGCACGATGCCAATGCGCAGGTGCGACTGGCGTTCATGTACCTGCGCGGTCGCGGCGTCGACCAAGATGTGATCGAGGCGACGCGCCTGTTTGGCCTGGCCGCACAGCAGGGCAATCCGGTGGGACAGTACAACCTCGCCATCTCGTATTCGGAGGGCGAGGGCGTCGCAGCGAAGGACGACGCGCAGGCGGTGCTGTGGTTTCGCAAGTCGGCCGATCAAGGGTATGCCGACGCGCAGTTCGCTCTCGGCCTTCGCCACGCCACCGGCCGTGGTGTACCGGCGGACCATGCGGAGGCTGCGCGCTGGTACCGCAAGGCGGCGGACCAGGGCCACGCACGGGCGCAGTACGCGCTGGCGCTGTTGTACGGCACCGGTCAGGGCGTGCCGGAAGACATGGACGAGGCCGTGCGCCTGCTGCGCCTGTCGGCGCAGGCCGGTTTCGCGCCGGCGCGCGACGGGCTCAAACGCCTGGGCAAGCCGTGAGCGTCTCGATTCGGACCAGAATCGCGGCTTCCGACACCAGATAAGCCGAGGATCCAGTTGACCATCGAGTTGCACGCCTTCGACACCCCCAACGGCCGCAAGATCAGCGTCGCACTGGAGGAGATGGGCCTGCCGTACTCCGTGCACGTGGTCGACATCACCCAAGGCGAGCAGTTCGCGCCTGCGTTCGCCGCCATCAGCCCGAACCACAAGATCCCGGCCATCGTCGACCCCGACGGGCCCGGCGGTGCACCGATCAGCGTGTTCGAGTCGGGTGCGATCCTGATCTACCTGGCCGAGAAGACCGGCCGCTTCTGGCCCCGCGAGCCTGCCGCGCACGTGGCCACGATGGAGTGGCTGATGTTCCAGATGGGCAGCTTCGGCCCGATCCCGGGGCAGGTGCATCACTTCATCGCGTTGGAGAACGAGATCGACCGCCGCTACGGCCTCGAGCGCTTCATGAAGGAGACGCGGCGCCTCTACGCGGTGATGGACCGGCGCCTGGCTGGCAACGCGTTCTTCGCCGGCAGCGAGATCACGATCGCCGACTTCGCGATCGTCGGCTGGGCCTGGCGCCATCCGCGTCACAAGGTGGACCTGGGCGATTTTCCCAACGTGCAGCGCTGGTACCAGCAGTTGATGGCGCGGCCCGGCGTGAAGCGCGGGTTCGAGGTGGCGCTGCGGCGGTAGCGCTTCGGCATCGGCGCGAGCGACGACGAGACCGTAACGACCCGAGGAGGTATCACGGTGGTCAAGCGAATCGTCTGGGCTCTGGTGGTCGTCGTGGTCTTGCTCGCGGCCTACCTCAGCCTCTGGCCGGTGCCCATTCGCGCCGTCGCGTGGGATGCGCCCGCCGCGCCGGGCTACA
>DATJYZ010000363.1:0-6501 GCA_035499355.1 Burkholderiaceae bacterium
GACATCGATGCGAGCTACGAGTTCACGTGCGCCGACGGCAACCGGGCCGCCTACGTGGAGACGAGCCTGTTCGACTTCCAGCGCCTGCAGCGTCTCGACGTACAGATCGCCGGCCCGAGCGGTCAACTCAAGCGCACCTTGAAGCGCCCCGAGCGACGCATCGTGCTCGCCCGATGAAGCGCCCGGCATGATCGACGTACACCATCTGCGCTATGCGTGGCCGGGGACAGGCCACGACTGCCTGGCCATCGACCAGCTCGTCGTGCCGGCCGGTGCGAGCCTGTTCCTGCACGGCCCGAGCGGCGGCGGCAAGAGCACGCTGCTCGGGCTGCTCGCCGGTGTGCTGCTGCCACGTGAAGGCAGCGTCAGCCTGCTGGGCACGCCGTGGTCCTCGTTGTCGGGCGCGCGGCGCGACGGTTTTCGCGCCGACCACGTCGGCTATGTGTTCCAGCAGTTCAACCTGCTCCCGTTCCTGAGCGTGCTCGACAACGTCGTGCTGCCGTGCCGCTTCTCCGCATCGCGACGCGCCCGCGCGTGCGAGGACAAAGGCTCCGCCCAGGCCGCCGCCGAGGAGTTGCTGCGCGAGGTGAATCTGGAGCGCGGCCTGTGGATGCGGCCCGCGGCGCGACTGTCGGTGGGCCAGCAGCAGCGTGTGGCGGCAGCGCGTGCGCTGATCGGGCGGCCCGAAGTGGTGATCGCCGACGAGCCGACCTCCGCGCTCGACGAGCCTCTGCGCAATGCCTTCATGGACCTTCTGCTCACCGAGTGCCGTGTTGCGGGCAGCGCGCTGGTGTTCGTCAGTCACGACGAGCGGCTCGCGACGCGCTTCGACCGCCGGCTCTCGCTGGCCGATCTGAACCACGCTGCCGCGCCGGCGGAACCGGCATGAACTCGTTGCTCGCCATCGCCTGGCGCAGCGCGTGGAATCGCCGCTCGACCCTGGCGCTCGTCGTGCTGTCGGTGGCGCTGTCGACCCTGCTGCTGCTCGGCTTCGAGCGCATCCGCACCGACGTGCGCGAGAACTTCTCGCAATCGGTGAGCGGCACCGACCTGATCGTGGGTGCACGCACCGGCGCCGTGCAGCTGATGCTGTACGCGGTCTTCCGCGTCGGCGGGGCGACCAACAACGTGCGCATGGACAGCTTGCAGGCGATCGCCAGGCACCGCGCGGTCGACTGGATGGTGCCGCTGTCGCTCGGCGACTCGCACCACGGCTTCCCGGTGCTGGCCACCACGCCGGCGTATTTCACGCGCTTTCTCTACCGCGACCGGCAGCCGCTCGCACTCGCGCGCGGCCACTTCTTCGACGGCACGCTGGACCATCTGTACGACGCGGTGATCGGCGCCGAGGTCGCGCACGCATTGGGCTACCAGCTTGGTCAGCACATCACGCTCAGCCATGGCAGCGGCGCGATCCCGGGCGCCGAACACGCTGACAAGCCGTTCACCGTGGTCGGCATTCTCGAGCGCACCGGCACGCCGGTCGACCGCACCGTGCACATCAGCCTGCAGGCCATGGAGGCGATCCACCTCGACTGGGCCGCCGGTGTGCCGCTGCCCGGCATGAAGATCGCGCCCGAGCAGGCGCGCAATTTCGACCTCGAGCCCAAACAGGTGACTGCCGCGTTGCTGGGCCTGAAGAGCCGCGCGGCGGTGTTCGCGGTGCAGCGTGCGGTGAACGACTACAACGGCGAGGCACTGATGGCGGTGCTGCCTGGCGTGGCCCTGGACGAGCTGTGGGACGTGGTCGGCGTCGGCGAGCGCGCGCTGCTGGGCATGTCGGCGATGGTTGCCTTCGTCAGCCTGGCCGGGCTGGTGGCGGTGGTGCTGGCCGGGTTGAATGAGCGCCGCCGCGAACTGGCGGTGCTGCGTGCCGTCGGTGCAGCGCCGCGCCACGTGCTGCTGATGCTCGCCACCGAGGGCACCCTGGTCACGCTGGCCGGCGTCGGTCTCGGCATCGTGGCGACGGTGCTCGTCATCGTCGCCGTCGGCCCCTGGCTGCAGGCGCACTACGGCATCGGCCTGACGCTCTCGGCGCCGACCGTCGAGCAATGGTCGCTGGTCGCCGCGGTGATCGTCGCCGGTGTGCTGGCCAGCCTGGTGCCGGGCTGGCGGGCCTACCGCCTGTCGTTGGCCGACGGGCTGTCGCCGCGGACATGAGCACCACATGAGCACCATGCGCCCACCGGCAAACGCACGTCCCCGCTCGGCCGGCCAGCGCGCTGCGCCGAAGGTGCAGGCCATGCGGCGCCCGTGGCTCTGGCTGGCTGCCGCCGTGGCACTGGCGCTGGTCTGCATCGCGCTGATTCCGGTGCAGCGTGCGCCGATCAATTTCGCCCGCTTGCCGGCCGAGCCGTCGGGCACCGGCCGGGCGTTTCGCGACACGGCCTGGCGCGAGCTGACGCCCGTCGGATGGAGCCCGTTCAAGGAGGCGGCCGAGATGCAGAAAGGCATGCGGTACCTGCCCGACACCGATCCGCGCGCGATGTCGATGCTCGACAGGCTGCGCGAGGTGTTGGACCACGCGCCGGTCAACGCCGAGATGGACGGTGTGACGATCCGGATCGCGGGCTACATCGTGCCCCTCGAGGAGAGCCGCGCCGGCATCACCGAATTCCTGCTGGTGCCGTATTTCGGCGCTTGCATCCACAGCCCGCCGCCGCCATCCAACCAGATCATCGACGTGAGCTTGCAGCGACCGCTCGCCAGCCTGCACTCGATGGAAGCGGTGTGGGTCGGCGGCACGCTGCACGCGCGCAGGTCGCAGACAACGCTGGGCGCCAGCGGCTACGCGATGCAGGCTGTGTCGGTCGAGCCCTACGTCGAGCCCCGGCGCGAATGACGCGCCACTGCACGGATCCGACGTGACGGCGGCGCTGTTCACGCTGGCGACCTTCGTGTCGACCCTGGGCGGCGGGCTGCTCGCGCTGCGCTTTCGCGACCGCTTTCACTACCTGCTCAGCTTCTCCGCCGGTGTGCTGCTGGGCGTCATCTGCTTCGAGGTGCTGCCGGAGATCTTCGAGCTGGGCACGCAAGGCGGCCAAGGTTCGGCCGCCGCGATGGCGGCCATGGTCGGCGGCTTCCTGTTCTTTCACGGCGTCGAGAAGTTCGTGCTGATCCACGAGGCCCACGAAGCCGACTACGCCGCGCATCGCCATCCGCACGTCGGCACCCTCTCGGCGCTCGCGTTGATCGTCCACAGCGCGCTCGACGGCGTGGCGATCGGGCTTTCGTTCCAGGTCTCGCAGGTCCTCGGCATCGCGGTGGCGATGGCCGTGATCGCGCACGACTTCTGCGACGGGCTCAACACGGTCGGGCTCATGCTGCTGCACGGCAACGCGCCGCGCCGCGCGATGACGATGCTCGTGCTCGACGCACTCGCACCGGTCGCCGGGGCCGCGTCGACGCTGCTGGTGCAGGTGCCGCCCGGTGCCGTGCAGCTGTACCTGGGCCTGTTCGCCGGTTTCCTGCTGTACATCGGCGTGTCCGACATCCTGCCCGAGGCGCACTCGCGGGCGCCCGCCGGCACCGGGCTGCGGCTGATCGTGCTCACCGGACTCGGCGCGATGCTGATGTTCGCGGTGGCGTCGTTCGCGCACTAGCCGGGCCCGCCGCGAAAAGGCCGCGGCCCTTCCCCGCCCCGGCCGTGCGTAAAGATAGATTGCTCGGGGTTCCACCGAGCCAGATGGCGTGACAATGCGGCGAACCCGATCGGCCGGCAACGGCTTGGAGGCGACGATGCGAATTCTGCTGGGTCTGTTGGCGTGCTTGGTGCTTTGCTCGTGTGCGGCGCCTCAGGTTCAAACTCGGTACAGCGGCAGCTTCTACATGTCGGGGCCCACCAGCATCAACGACCCGCGCATGCACAGCCCGCGGTTCTACATGGACGACGCCGACGGCCTGCCGGCGTGGACGCGGGCGGTCCCGGCGTCGAACAGGTAGAACACCTCGCACGTCCAGCGGGGCCACTTGAGATGACCGCTCAACGGGTCCATGGCTACACGGACATGGAGCGGCGAGGGAAGCTCGCAGCGGCCTGCGCAGTTTGTGACCGGGGGAGGGTCTAACCCCAGCTAGAACGAGGGGGGGTCGGTAGAGCCGAGCCCGACCCTACAATGCCGCGCATGCGACTGCATCGCCGTGCGCGAGCTGTGACTTCGTGGATTGCCGTGTTGGCCATCCTGATGGCGGCGCTCGCACCGACGGTGTCGCATGCACTGATCAAGGCCGATCCGGTGCTCACCCAGGTGTGCTCGGTGTTGGGATTCAAGTGGGTGAAGACCGATGGGCCGCCCGCCGATCCAAGCCCGGTCCCTCAGGGCGGGCACTTCACCGACCACTGCCCATACTGTTCGTTGCATGCGAGCGCCCTGCTCGTTGCAGCCGTGGGGTGGTCGGCCACGGTCACACTCGCCGGCCAGCGGCTCCCGATCGCATTTCTGGCTGCGCCGCGCACGCTGCATGCATGGGCGAGCGCACAACCGCGCGCACCACCGTTCCTGTCTTGACGCCTAGATAGTCGGCAACGAGCCCGCGAGGCTTCTTGCCGTGAATGTGCGTAGCCGGGCGTGCCCGGCTGACAGGAGCACCTCATGACGTCGACAGTAGTCCCTGCGCGTTGGCATTCCAACACGATGCCGCCGGGCTTTCTCGCGCGAGGCATGACCACCAGTTCGCCTCGCATGTCTCGTATGGTTCGGCCCACAGACAGCGTGCGTGCAGCATTGCGAGCGCGACTTGCAACGCTCGTCTGCGAGTACCAGCGCGCATGGCGATCGCGCGCGGCGGCGTGGCGCCTGGCCATCCTGGTCCGGTCTATTGCGGTGTTGGCAGGCATCGAATTTGACGGTGCACGGCGCTCGGCCCACTTCCTCGAGATGAACCATCGGACGGCCGAGCACTGTCTGGCCTCGCTGTGGATCCTTGTGGATGTGTTGGACCGCGAGCAGATGCCCGCCCCGCAGGTCCTTGCGCATGCAATGGACGAGTTGCTCGTGTTGATGGTGCAGGCGGGCCCTGCCGCTATCGGGAGCCACCGCATCGAACGCCAGCCACTTGCGGGACATTGACTGCCAGGAGACTTTTCATGTCTGTTCGGTTCCGTCTGCGCGCGGTTCCCTCGGTGGTGGTCTCGTGGCTGGCGGCAGCGCCATCGTGGGCGCAGACCGCTCCCGCGTCCGACGACGCGACCGCCACTTCGACTCAGACCGTGATCATCTCGGCCACGCGATCCGAACGCCGGCTCAACGACCTGCCGCTTAGTGCCACCGTCATCTCGCGCGACGCGATCACCATGGCGCCCGGGCGTTCGATCGACGACCTGCTGCGCGGCGTGCCCAGCGTCCAGCTGCCGGCGGACAACGCGGACACGCTGTTCCCGCTGATCCCGTCGATCGCCATCCGCGGCCTCGGAGTCGGCGACACCGCAACGCGCGCGCTGGTGCTCGCCGACGGCATTCCGCTGAACGGTGCGTTCTTCGGCAACGTGCTGTGGAACCGGGTGCCCAAATCGCTAACCGACCGCGTCGAGGTCGTGCGCGGTGGGTCGTCTAACCTGTACGGCTCGTTTGCAATGGGCGGCGTGGTCAACCTCGTGACCCAGGTGCCGGCCGCGCGCGAAGCGTCGGCCGACGTGATCGCCGGGCAGCAGGGCCGTCGCGAAGGCAACGCGCGCTTCGGCGACGCGTTGGCCGACCGCGGCGTTGCCTACTCGCTCAACCTCGACGCCTACGACAACGACGGCTACAACGCGCTGCTGGAACCCGTCCCGGTCGAAGTGCCGCTGGCAGGCCGACTCGCCAACCTGCAGGGTCGCGTCGACTTCGGCCTCGGCAGTACAGCCAAGGGGTTCGTGCGCGCCGGCTACAACGACCAACGGCGCACCGGCAGCTATCAGCTGCAGCACGCCGACGCCACCGTCGGCGACCTGGCCGGCGGCGTTGACATCGCTCTGGGCGGCGCGGGCAGCCTGGCGCTGCGCGCCTTCTACGTGCGCGAGCAGTTCGATATCGCCAACGTCAGCGTGCCCGATCCGCAGACGTCCTTCGTGTCCAATCAGCATGACATCGACTCCCACGACACCGGGCTTTCGGCTGCGTGGACTCAGACCTTTCGCGGGGTGCTGAGGCGCCTGACCGCCGGCGCCGACCTGCGCTACATCGACGGCGGTGACGACCAGCAGGTGTTCAATGCGCCGGCGACGCCGGTCGCCTCGCAGATCCGCGGCGAAGGGCGGCAAACCTCCCTCGGCGTGTTCGGCGAGGTGAGCCTCGCGCCCGTCGATGCGGTCGAGATTCTGGCCGGGCTGCGCGTCGACAGCTTCAAGGACCACGGCGGCCGCATCGTGACCGATGGCGTCGCACAGCAGTTCGCCGACCGCACGCTGCACATCGCCAGCCCCCGTCTGGCGGCAAGCTGGCAGTTCAGCGAGATGGCACTGGTGCGCGGCAGCGTGTACCAGGGCTTTCGTGCGCCGACGCTCGCCGAGCGCTACCGCAGCTT
>DATJYZ010000364.1:0-3719 GCA_035499355.1 Burkholderiaceae bacterium
AGCTCAACCAGCACGACAATGCCGAGGCGCTGCGTTGGGCCACCAAGTCCGCGGAGCTCGACCCCCGCGATACCGCGGGCCTCAACATCGCCACCTTCGCGCACATGTATGACGCGGTCTTCGGCTGGAGTGCCTCGGCAGGCCAGTCGTTCATGGCTGCCAACGAGGCGGCTCGCAAGGCGGTGGCGCTGGATGCCCGCGACGAGGTCTCGCAGACGGCGCTGGGCACCACCGAGCTCAACCTAGGGCAGCACGACAGCGCCATGGCCCGCCTGCGTGCCGCTGTGGTGCTCAACCCCAACTTCTCTTGGGCGCACGGCAACCTGGGGCTGGGTCTGGTCTTTGCAGGCAAGGCCGACGACGGACTGACTTCGCTCAGGGAGGCCTTGCGGCTGAGTCCGATCGACAAGTTCAGTTTTCTGTGGATCTACCTGCTCGGCCTCGCCAGTTTCCTATTGGGGCGCGATGAAGAAGCGCTCGACCTGGCCGAGCGATCGCTGCGCGAGAGGCCGGGCTTCCCTGCCAACCATCGGCTCCGTGCGGCTTGCCTCGTTCTGCTGGGCCGCGTCGACGAGGCCCGGGGTTCCATCGACGAGTCGATGCGGCTGGCCCCGAATGCAACGCTCAGCACCCTGAGGGCGCGGCTGCCGCTGCAACGCGATGCGGACTACGAGCGGTATGCCAATGCGCTGAGACAGGCCGGCATGCCCGAGTAAGCGCGTCTCTGGCAACGCTCCGAACTCTCTTGCGCAAGCGGCGCGTCTCGACTCTTGCGTGCGTCGGGCGCCTTCGGACCCGGGCCAGTAGTAGCGTGGGAGTAAGCTACGACGCCATCGAGTCCTTCACGGGAGTCTCCCCATGAGAATGCGCAGCTACCAGGTCTGCGAATGCGGCGCGCCGCTGCGGCTCGCCGAAGGCGACGTGCCTGCGCCGCAGGGCACGCAGGTGCTGCTGAAGATGCTGGCCGCCGGCGTCTGCCACTCCGACCTGCACATCTGGGACGGCTACTACGAGGTCGGCGGCGGCAAGCGGCTCGACCTGATGCAGCGCGGCATCAAGCTGCCGCTGACGATGGGCCACGAGAACGTCGGCGAGGTGATCGAGGTCGGGCCCGAGGCCAGTGGCGTCAAGGTGGGCGACGTGCGCCTGGTCAATCCATGGGTCGGCTGTGGCCAGTGCAAGGTGTGCCTGCGCGGCGAGGAGAACCTGTGCCTGAAGCCGCAATCGCTCGGCGTGTACGCGCAGGGCGGCTACGCCACGCACATGCTGGTGCAGCACCCGCGGCTGCTGTTCGGCATCGGCAAGCTGTCGCCGCGCGACGCCGCGCCGCTCGCCTGCTCGGGCGTCACGGCGTATTCGGCGCTGAAGAAGGTGTCGGCCACGCTGAAGGACGAGCCGGTCGTGCTCATCGGCGCCGGCGGTGTCGGCCTGATGGGCGTGACGCTCGCGCGCAAGATGGGCGCCAAGGAGGTCATCGCGGTCGACATCGACCCCGCCAAGCGCGACGCGGCGTTGACCGCCGGCGCTGCGAAGGCGATTGACGGTGCCACGCCCGACGCGGTCAAGCAGATCCACGCCGCCACCGGGGGCGGCGCCTGGGCCGTGATCGACTTCGTCGGCTCCAGCCAGACCGTGAACCTGGCGATCGCCTCGATCGTCAAGGGCGGCACGGTGGTGGTGGTCGGCTTGTTCGGCGGCGACATCACGGTGCCCACGCCGTTCCTACCGCTGCGCGCCATGACGCTGCGCGGCTCGTACGTCGGCAGCGCCCACGACATGGCCGAGCTGCTCGAGCTGGTCAATCGCACCGGCCTGCCGCCGGTGCCGATCCGCACCCGCCCGCTCGACGAGGTGGGCGCCGCACTTGGAGACCTGCGCGCCGGCAAGGTGGTGGGGCGCGTGGTGTTGACGGCGTCGAGCTGAGCCGGCCGCGGATGTGCACAGCGCGCTGTGTGCCTGTCTGACGGCCGCACCGCAGCCGCAGGCGACGATCGACGACGTCGCGGGCTGGTGGTGCCACGTCTGGCGGCCGCTGGAGGCTGTGCGCAGCGACGCGGCCGCGCTCGCGGTCGCCTGTGGCTTCGCAGCCGACCGCGTCGGCTGGGCCTTCGCCGGCGGCTACCAGGCCGCGCTGCGCGCGCTGTTCCCCGAGCTGCCGCACGACACGCTGGCGGCGCTGTGCGTCACCGAGGCCGAGGGCAACCGGCCGCGCCACATTCGCACGACGATCGTGCCGCAAGGCGACGGCTCGTTGCGCATCGACGGTGCCAAGCGCTGGACCACGCTGGGACCGGCGAGCTCGCTGCTGCTGATCGTCGGCGCGTTGCCCGCGTCGGCCGAGGCTGGCAAGCCCACGCTGCGCGTCGCGCGCGTACCGGCATCGACGCCGGGCCTGGTGCTGCAGCCGATGCCGGCGACGCGCTTCGTGCCCGAGGTGCCGCACGCGCAGATGCAGCTGACCGACGTGCGCGTCGGCGCCGACGCGCTGCTGCCGCACGACGGCTACGACGCCTACGTCAAGCCGTTCCGCACCATCGAAGACGCGTACGTCACGCTCGCGGTGCTGGCCTACCTGCTGCGCGAAGGGCGCGCGCGACGCTGGCCGGACGCGTTCAACGAGCAGATCGTCGCGGCGATCGCCTTGCTGATGCTGCTGGCGTGCGACGACGCATCGGCCGCCACCACGCACGTCGCACTGGCCGGCGCACTGCGCATCGCGCACCGCCTCTACGCCGATGCCTCGGCGCTGTGGGCGGCCGTTGCCGACGACCCGGCAGCGCAGCGCTGGCAGCGCGATGCGGCGCTGTTCGAAGTAGCCGGCTCGGCGCGCCAGCAGCGCGCGGCGCGCGCCTGGGAACGACTGGGCACGGAGGGCGCCGACGTACCGGGCGTGCCCGCGTCGCGCTGAGCGCGCGACTTCGGCCTGTCGTGCTTGCCCTTGCCTGATCGTCCGTGCGAAGGCACCTCGGCGCCTGTGCCGCGGGGGACGACCGCCTTGGCGAATCAACAGGCGCACCAGAGGGCGCAGCAGCCGGAGGATGGCCGCATCGAGGGCCTGCCGCGGACGGCGGTCGACATCCTCTTCGGGACAGGTCTCCCAAATTGGGGCCGTCTCAAACACCCGCCCGAATGGGCTCCTCGGGCGAGCGGCTTGCAACCGGGGTGACGGAAAGCGAAGCGCACCAGCGCGTAAGCTTGGCGCGATGAAGAAGCGACACGTTGCGCTCGGCCTGCTGGCCGCGCTGGTGGTGGCCGGCGTGGCCGGCTGGTTCAGCCTCGACAAGGAGACGCGCGGTCTGCTGGCGACGCTGCCGACCAACCGCGACGTGCTGTTCTGGACCCAGCCGCAGCGCGACGCGGCGTTTCGTGCCTTCGACCGGCTGCCGTTCCTGGCCCAGTGGCACGTGGCGCCGGCGGGCGCCACGTCGCTGCCGCTGCCGCCGGGGCCGCCGCTGAAGCTGTCGCTCGACGTCGATGCCTACATGGCCGGCCAGCACAGCGCGGCGTTGCTGATCGTGCACGACGGCAAACTGCGCCTCGAGCGCTACGGGCTCGGCTTCGACGCGCACGGGCGCTGGACCAGCTTCTCGGTGGCCAAGTCGATCACTTCCACGCTGGTGGGCGCCGCGATCAAGGACGGCTTCATCCGCAGCCTCGATGACAAGGTCAGCGACTACATCCCGGATCTCAAGGGCTCGGCGTACGACGCCGTCAAGCTG
>DATJYZ010000365.1:0-16023 GCA_035499355.1 Burkholderiaceae bacterium
GCTCCGCGCCACTCGGTCTTGCTGGGCTGGAAGATCCACTTGCGCTGCTGTTCGTCGAGCGTCGCGCAGCCGGCCACCACCACCAGAGCGCCCGTTGCCAGCCCTGCGATCCAACGAATTCGCTGCGCCCGCACTGCCGCCTCCGAAGTCACCGGCCGCGCATGAACAGCGCGTCCAGTTCCTTCAACGTCACCTGCCGCCAGGTCGGACGTCCGTGGTTGCACTGATCCGCGCGCTCGGTGGCTTCCATTTGGCGCAGCAGCGCATTCATCTCGTCGATCGTTAGGTGCCGATGGGCGCGCACGGCCGCGTGGCAGGCCATCGTCGCGAGCAGGTCGTCGCGCGCGCGCTGCACCACGCGGCTCGAGTCGGTCTCGCCGAGCTCAGCCAGCACAGCGCGGGCGAGCTCGACCAAGTCGGCATCGGGCAGCGCAGCGGGGCGGCTACGGATCGCCAGCGTACCCGCGCTCAGCCGCGTCAGGTCGAGGCCGAGCGCGCCCAGCGCGCGCGTGCTCGACTCAGCCGTGGCCACCTCGGCGGGCGACGCCGCGAACGCGACAGGCACCAGCAACGGCTGCGCCTGCAACGCCGTTGCGCCCTGCGACTTCAGCCGTTCGTAGACGATTCGCTCGTGTGCGGCATGCATGTCGACGATCACCAGGCCATGCACGTTCTCGGCCAGAACGTACGCTCCGCCGATTTGCGCCAACGCGCGACCCAGCGGCCAGGTGCCGACTTCACCGGATGTGTCGGACAGAGGCTTTGCGGTCGCCGGACCCGACCAGCTCGGCAGGGGCTCGAAGGCTTGCAGCCGCGTGGCCAGCGGCAGATTCAGCGAACCCTGGGTGGAGTAGGGCGCCGCAGCGCCGGCGGCCACCATCGAGGCCCGGTCTGCCGGCGTGGCTGCGACGGCAACGGCCTCAGCGCCGCTGCGCGGTAGCGACAGCGTCGCCTCCACCGCATGCAGCACCGCCTGGTGCAGCGCGCGACCGTCGCGGAACCGCACCTCGATCTTCGTGGGGTGGACGTTCACGTCGACCAGCGAAGGCGCGATGCGCAGGAAGAGTGCGTAAGCGGGCTGCCGCTGCCCGTGCAACACGTCGTCGTACGCGCTGCGCACCGCATGCGCGACCAGACGATCCCGCACGTGGCGACCATTGACGAACAGGTACTGCAAGTCGGCTCTGGCGCGCGCCGCATCAGGCAGACCCACCCGCCCGTGCAGCGCGAGCGGGCCCACCTCGCTGGCCAGCACGCGGCTGTTGGCGATGAAGTCGTCGCCGAGCACGTCGCGCAGGCGTTGCTCGGGCGGCGCCGGGCGCCATTGCTGCTGCAGGCGTCCGTCGTGCCAGAGCACGAACTCCACGTCGGGCCGGGCCAGCGCGTGGCGGCGCAGCGCTTCGGTGCAATGCGCGAGTTCGGTGGCGTCGCTCTTCAGGAATTTGCGTCGTGCCGGCGTATTGAAGAACAGCTCGCCGACCTCCACCGTGGTGCCGCGCGCACGCGCTGCCGCTGCGAGCTCGCCCGAGGCAGCGTGCAACGCAGACGCATGGCTCGTGCCATCGGGGCGACTGGTGATCGTCAGCTCGGACACCGACGCGATCGCTGCCAGCGCCTCGCCGCGAAAACCCATCGTCGACACCTGCTCGAGGTCATCGAGCGACGCGATCTTGCTGGTGGCATGGCGCTTCAGTGCCAGTGGCAGCTGGTCGGTGGCGATGCCGAGGCCATCGTCCTCGACGACGACCGAGCGCACGCCGCCGCCGCGCAAGCGCACGACGATGTGCGTGGCGCCTGCGTCGAGCGCGTTGTCGACCAGCTCGCGCACCACCGAGGCCGGGCGCTCGACCACTTCGCCGGCCGCGATCTGGCTGATCAGCTCGCCCGGCAGCTCGCGGATCGGTCGGCGCGCGACACCGCTGTCCAACACGGCTTGCATGATCGCTCGATTGTAGAAGGCTGGCTTCAGACTCGCCTGGATAATGGCCGCCCATGGAAATCGCGACCTTCCTGATCGACTTCGTGCTGCACGTCGACGTGCACCTGCGCGAGTTCGTCGAGCAGTACGGTGCCTGGGTCTACGCGCTGCTGTTCCTGATCGTGTTCGTCGAGACGGGCCTGGTGGTGATGCCGTTCCTGCCCGGTGACTCGCTGCTGTTCATCGTCGGCGCGCTGTGCGGTGCCGGCTTGATGAACTACTCGCTGGCGGTGCCGCTGCTGATCGGCGCCGCGGTGCTCGGCAACCAGACCAACTACACCATCGGCTCGGTGGTCGGCCCGCGCGTCTTCCAGTGGGAACACTCGCGCCTGTTCAACAAGCACGCCTTCGAGCGCGCGCACGCGTTCTACGAGGAGTACGGCGGCATCACGCTGGTGGCCGCGCGCTTCCTGCCGTTCCTGCGCACCTTCGCCCCGTTCGTCGCCGGCGTGGCGCAGATGACGCGCGCCAAGTTCACCTTGTACGACGTCACCGGCGGCACGCTTTGGGTGGTGTCGATCGTCACCGCCGGCTATCTGTTCGGCAATCTCGAATGGGTGCAGGCCCACATGAGCAAGATCATCTGGGCGATGATCGTCCTGCCGGGCCTGCTTGCGCTGTTCGGCGCCTGGCGCGCCAGGCGCGCCAAGGACACTAAACCACAGAGCGCCGGCGCACCGCTCGAGCCATAGCGCGTCGCGTCTACAGCACGCGCTGCCGCACCTGCGGCGGATGCTTGGCGAAGTAGCGGCGCACGCCGGTGATCAGCGCGTCGACCAGCTTGTCCTGGTACTTGGCGGTGCGCAGCAGCGCCTCCTCCTCCGGGTTGGAGATGAAGGCGGTCTCCACCAGCACCGAAGGGATGTCCGGCGCCTTCAGCACTGCGAAGCCGGCCTGCTCGACGCGGCCCTTGTGCAGGTGTCCGACGCGGCCGATGTGCTGCAGGATCTCGTCGCCGACGCGCAGGCTGTCCTTGATCTGCGCCGCGGTGCTCATCTCGATCATTGTGCGCAGCACCTGAGCGTCCTTGACCGCACGCTGGTTGACGCCGCCCACCAGATCGGCCTCGTTCTCCTTGTCGGCGATCCAGCGAGCGGCAGCGCTGGTGGCCGCGCCGGAGGACAACGCGAACACCGAGGCCCCGCGTGCGCGCGGGGTCAGGAAGGCATCGGCATGGATCGACACGAACAGGTCCGCCTGCACGCGACGGGCCTTGCGCACCCGGTCGTACAGGGGTACGAAGAAGTCGTCGTCGCGCGTCAGCATCGCGCGTAACCCCGGCAGCGCATTCAGGCGGTCGCGCAGCTTCAGCGCCACGGCGAGCACGACGTCCTTCTCGCGCAGGCCGGTGGGGCCGATGGCGCCCGGATCCTCGCCGCCGTGGCCGGGATCGATCGCCACGATGGTCAGGCGCTCGACCTCGCGGCGCGCGCGCGCACTGGGTAACGCTTCAGCAGCCGGTGGGCTCGGCGCCGACGCCCGTGCCACCGGCCCGGGCGCCGATGCGCGCGCCACCGGGGCCGGCGCGGAGGCCGCCGGACCGCGCTCGATGCGGCCGATCAACTCGCCCAACGAGTCGCGCACCGCCTGGTCGGCGCGCTGGTCGGCGCGGTCCTTGTCCCGAATGATCTCCAGCAGCGGGTCGCGCTCCTGCAACGGATAGAGGTCGAACACCAGCCGGTGACCATACGCGGCCACCGGGTCGAGGGTGAATTGCTGCGGCCGCACCGACTGCTTGAGGTCGACCACCAGCCGCACCAGGCGTGGCTGGTTCTGGCCGACGCGCACGCCGGCGATGTACGGGTCGTCGGGCTTCACCTTGCCGACCAGCTCGCGCAGCGTCGGACTCAGCTCGAGCTGATCGATGTCGACCACCAGCCGCGGCGGGTTGTCGGTCATGAAGTGCTTGGCCACCAGCGGTTGGTCCGATTCGATGGTGACGCGGGTGTAGTCGGCAGCCGGCCACACGCGCACCGCCACGATGCTGGCGCCCCAGGCCAGGTGGCGTGCCGACAACAGGAGCACCAGCGCGCCGCTTTGCTGCAGCCAGGCGCGCCGGGTGCTGGGCTCGTGCGTCATGCGAGCAGCTCAACGCCGCGCAGCGTGTGCGCGTGGACGGCGAGGTCGCGTGCACCGTCGTCGCGCGGCGTGATGCGCAGCCGCAGGTCGGCCGTCGGCAGCAGATCGCCGGCTCGCTCGGGCCACTCGACGAGCTTGAGCCCCGGCTGCTCGAACACGTCGCGCAGGCCGGCATCGAGCCACTCGCGGGGGTCGTCGAAACGGTAGAAATCGAGGTGGGCTGCACGCAGACCCGGCAGCTCGTAGGGCTCGAGCAGGGCGTACGTGGGGCTCTTGATGCGCCCGCTGGCGCCGAGCGCGCGCAGCAGGTGACGCGCGAACGTGGTCTTGCCGGCGCCCAGCGGGCCTTCGAGGGCGATGAACGCGTCGCGCAGACCCGGCTTGCGAGCCAGTGACTCGGCGAAGGCCGCGCAATCGGACTCGGTGGTCCAGGTGATCGCGCGGCTTTCTAGAATCGGCTGATGGGTCACAAGGTCGCTTCGGGTGCGGTCGACGGGCAGCGAGCCCTCGAACAATTGCGCGCCTGGGCGCTCGGGCTCGGATTTTCACAGATCGGCGTGGCCGACGTCGATCTGCACGCCGCCGAGCCGGGTTTGCGCGACTGGCTCGACGCAGGCTTCCACGGCGGCATGCGCTACATGGCGGCACACGGCATGCGTCGCGCACGTCCGGCCGAGCTGGTGCCGGGCACGGTGCGCGTGATCACCGCGCGCATGGACTACCTGCCGCGCGATGCCGACTCGTCGTGGAGTGCGCTCGAATGGCAACGCCTGCAACGGCCGCAAGAGGCGGTGGTGTCGCTCTACGCGCGCGGCCGTGACTATCACAAGGTGCTGCGTACGCGGCTGCAGCAGCTGGCCGACCGCCTGGCCGAGGCCGTGGGTCCTTTCGGCCACCGCGTGTTCACCGATTCGGCCCCGGTGCTCGAGGTGGAACTCGCGCAGCGCAGCGGTCTCGGCTGGCGCGGCAAGCACACGCTGGCGCTGTCGCGCGAGGCGGGCTCGCTGTTCTTCCTCGGCGAGATCTACGTCGACCTCGCGCTGCCGTTGACCGAAGCCACCAGCGCCCACTGCGGCAGCTGCAGCGCGTGCATCGATGCCTGTCCGACGCAGGCGATCGTCGCGCCGTATCGGCTCGATGCCAGACGCTGCATCTCGTACCTGACGATCGAGCACGACGGGCCGATCGCGCCCGACTTGCGCCCACTGATCGGCAACCGCATCTTCGGTTGCGACGACTGCCAGCTGGCATGTCCATGGAACAAGTACGCGCAACGGACGACGCTGCCCGACTTCGACGCCCGTGCGCCGTGGGCTGGCGCCGAACTGCTCGTGCTGTGGGCCTGGGACGAGGCGGCGTTCCTGCGCCACACCGAAGGCAGCGCGATGCGGCGCATCGGCTACCCGCGCTGGAGGCGCAACCTCGCGGTGGCACTCGGCAATGCGCTGCGCGGCGAACCGGATGCACGCATCGCCCAGGCGTTGCGCGAGGCCTTGCCCGGCGCCGACGACCTCGTGCGCGAGCACATCGAATGGGCGCTGGCGCAGGCCGGCGCAGTCAGCGCACGGCCGCCAGAGCAGCCAGCGCCAGCGGCAGGCCCGGCATCGCGATCAGCGTCGACACCGTGACCAACCCGGCCACATAGGGTCCGTGGCCCCCCATGCGCACCGCCAGCACGTACGACGCCGCCGAGGTCGGCAAGGCGGCGAAGGCGACCACCACCACTTGTTGTGCAGCGGGCAAGCCGAGCCACATCACCAGCGCAATGGCCCAGGCCGGCAGCACCAGGTGTCGGATCGCCAACAGCGCGCCGGCCAGGCCCGGGCCTTCGCGCAGCGCGCCGAAGCGCAGGCCGGCGCCCACCGCCATCAGGCCGAGCGGCAACGCCGCATTGCCGATGCGCTGCAGCGTGGTCGCGACGAAATCCGGCAGCCGCAGCGACACCGCGTTGCTGAGCAACCCGGCGACGGTGGCGATGATGAGCGGGTTGCGCGCCAGCTCGCGCCAGTAGCCGCGCCCGCCGTGGCGCGCCAGCGGCCACACCGCGGCGACGTTGCACAACGGCACGCACACCGAGATCAGCACCGCGGTCCAGGCCAGCCCTTGCGGGCCGGCCACGCGCTCGGCGAGCGCCAACGCGACGTAGGAGTTGAAGCGGTACGCGATCTGCTGTCCCGAAGCGTGCAGGCTCGGGTCGCGCTGCGGCCAGGCGCGCAGCGCCATCGCCAGCACGATGCCGGCGCCCACCACCGCGAGGCCGACGCCGCCGAGGTGCAGCAGCGCGTCGGGCGGTGTCGGGTTGCGCACGATCGAGCCGAACAGCAGCACCGGAAACAGCAGCACGTACACCAGCCGCTCGACGCCATCCCACAGTGCGCGGTTCAGCGGCGTGTGGCGGCACAGCACCCAGCCCAGCGCGATCAGGCTGAAGTCTGGCAGCAGAACGAGGACGTCGATCAAGCCGCGCAGTGTGCCAAACGCGTGCCGCCGGTCGTCGCCGGCGCGGGACGCGGCACAATGTGCGCGTTCGTGCTTCGCGCGCTTTGTTCAACCTCCAGGAGTTTCATCGACATGTTGCGACGATTGCGATTCGGCCTTGCGGTGCTGGCCGCTGCGCTGCCGCTGTGGGCCGCGGCGCAGGCCTATCCGAGCAAGCCGGTGCGCCTGATCGTGCCTTTCGCGCCCGGCGGCACCACCGACATCGTCGCGCGCATCGTCAGCGAGCGCATGACCGCCGTGCTCGGCCAGCAGGTGCTGGTGGAGAACAAGGCCGGCGCCGGTGGCGCGGTGGGTGCACTCGAAGTGGCCAAGGCGCCGCCCGACGGCTACGTGCTCGGCATGGCCACGGTCTCGACCACCGCCGCCAACCCGGCCATCAATGCGCGCATCGGCTACAACCCGATCACCGACTTCGTGCCGATCATCAACCTGGCGGCCACGCCGAACGTGATCGCGGTGCACCCGTCGTTCCCGGCCAAGGACTACAAGGGCTTCATCGCCGAACTGAAAAGGAATCCGGGCAAGTACAGCTACGCGAGCTCGGGCACCGGCGGCATCGGCCACCTGCAGACCGAGCTGTTCAAGAGCCTGTCGGGCACCTTCATCACCCACATTCCCTACCGCGGCGCCGGCCCGGCCCTCAACGACACGGTGGCTGGGCAGGTGCCGATGATCTTCGACAACATGCCCTCGGCGCTGCCCTTCATCAAGGACGGCCGCCTGGTGCCGATCGTCGTCGCCGCACCGCAGCGTTTGGCGGCGCTGCCCAACGTGCCGACGTTCAAGGAGGTGGGGCTCGAACCGGTCAACCGCATGGCGTACTACGGCATCTACGCGCCCAAGGGCACGCCCAAGGACGTGGTCGACAAGGTGTCGGCCGCCGCCAAGAAGGCACTCGAGGACGCCAACGTGCGCAAGCGCATCGAAGAGACCGGTTCGTTGGTGGTCGCCAACTCGCCGGCCGAGTTCGCCGACCAGATCAAGGCCGAATTCGAGATCTACAAGAAGATCGTCGACGCGCAGAAGCTCAAACTCGACTGACAGGCGGACACCATGACGCGCCACGTGGTCGTGCTCGGCGGCACCGGCTTCATGGGCCGGGCATTCGCGTGGCGCTGTGCCGCGCACGGGCTGTCGATCCGGCTGACCGTGCCCACGCGCTCGCTGGCGCGCGGCGCCGACCTGCGGCCGCTGCCCAGCATGACGCTGGTGCGTGCCGACGTGCATGACGAGGCCACCTTGACGCGCCTGCTCGCCGGAGCCGACGCGGTGGTCAACCTGATCGGCATCCTGCACGGCGGCGCGGCCGACTTCGAGCGCGTGCACGCCGAGTTGCCGCGCCGCGTGGCGCGCGCGGCGCGCGCCGGCGGCGTCGGGCACATCGTGCACGTCAGCGCGCTGGGGGCCGACGCGGCGGCGCCGTCGCTGTACCTGCGCAGCAAGGCCGGCGGCGAGGCGGCATTGCGCGACACCGATGTGCCACACAGCGTGTTGCGGCCGTCGGTGGTGTTCGGAGCAGAAGACAAGTTCCTCAACCTGTTCGCGCGCATGCAGGCGCTGTCGCCGATCGTGCCGCTGGCAGGTGCCGCCGCGCGGTTCCAGCCGGTGTGGGTGCGCGACGTCGCGCAGGCACTGTGGGCCTGCGTCGAGCGCGGCTCGGCCGCCGCTGGCGTGTTCGAGGCCGTCGGGCCGCAGGTATTCACGCTGGCCGAGCTGGTGCGGCTGGCCGGGCGGCGTGCCGGCCACGAGCGCCCGGTGTGGCCGTTGCCGCGCGCCCTGGGCGAGGCGCAGGCCTGGCTGCTCGAGCACCTGCCGGGTCCGACGCTGATGTCGCGCGACAACCTGCGTTCGCTGCAGATCGACAGCGTCGCCAGCGGCAGGTTGCCGGGGCTGCAGGCCTTGGGCGTTCAGCCAGCCTCGATCGACCAGGCCTGGGCGCAGGAGCGCGGCGGCGTGGTGCTGATGGGCGAGTTGCTGCGCTGGCGGGCCGCGCACCGCGATGCCTGAGGTCGACGGGCGCGCGACCCCTGCGCCCGAGGCGGGCAGTGACTCTGCGGTGCTGGCCCGCAGCCAGCAGTTGATCGCGCGCTTCGCCGATGCACTATGGATCGAGGACGGGCTGGCCGCCAACACCACCAGCGCCTATCAGCGCGACCTCGACCTCTACGCGCGCTGGCTGGCCGGACACGGCGGTCATGCCGTGCAGGCGGCCACCGAGGCCGACCTGCTGGGCTACATCGCGGCGCGCCATGCGGGCACGCGCTCCACCACTGCCAACCGGCGGCTCACTGTGTTCAAACGCTTCTATCGCTGGGCGCTGCGCGAGCACCTGGCCGCCAGCGACCCCACGCTGCGCATCGCCTCGGCCAAGCAGCCGCTGCGGGTGCCCAAGACGTTGTCGGAGGCCCAGGTCGAGGCGTTGCTGGCGGCCCCCGACACCGACCAGCCGCTGGGGCTGCGCGACCGCGCGATGCTCGAGCTGATGTACGCCAGCGGCCTGCGCGTCAGCGAGCTGGTGACGCTGAAATCGGTGCACGTCAGCGCCGGCGAGCAGGTGCTTCGCGTCACCGGCAAGGGCAGCAAGGAGCGACTGGTGCCGTTCGGCGGCGAGGCGGCGCGCTGGCTGGAGCGCTACCTGAAGCGCGCGCGGCCGACGATTCTCGGCGAGCGCAGCAGCGACGCGCTGTTCGTCACCGCGCGCGGCGCCGGCATGACGCGGCAGATGTTCTGGAAGATCGTCAAGCAGCACGCACGCGCGGCGGGCGTGCACACGCCGCTGTCGCCGCACACGCTGCGCCACGCATTCGCAACCCACCTGCTGAACCACGGCGCCGACCTGCGCGCGGTGCAGATGCTGCTCGGCCACGCCGACATCTCGACCACCACCATCTACACCCACGTGGCGCGCGAGCGGCTGCGCCAGCTGCACGCGCAACATCATCCGCGCGGTTGAGACCTCACGCCTTGGCGGCGCGCGCGGGATCGATCGCTTGTGCGGGGCGACTTGGTGCCGTCGAGTCGCGCGCCGCCTCATCGCGGGCGGCCTCGAGGGGCTGCAACGCAGCCAGTTCGGCCGCATCGAAGCCGGCGGCACGCCGCGCTGCCAGGTTGAACGGCGGCTTGAGGCGAGGGGCTCGGAAGCGCGCGGCCAGGTCGGCATAGGCGGCGATCGGGTCGCGGCCACCGCGCGCGCACAGCCAGCGATACCAGTGGTTGCCCACCGCCACGTGGCCGATCTCGTCGCGCAGGATGACGTCGAGGATGCGCGCTGCCGCGTAGTCGCCGGCGCGCACGAGCTTCTCGCGCATCGCCGGCGTGACGTCGAGGCCGCGCGCCTCGAGTGTGCGCGGCACCAGCGCCATGCGCGCCAACGGGTCGTCGCGCGTGCGTTCGGCCATCGTCCACAGGCCATCGTGCGCATCGAAGTCGCCGTAGGCATGGCCCAACGTCGCCAGGTGTTCGGCCACCAGCGTGAAGTGCAGCGCCTCCTCGCTGGCCACCCGCATCCACTGGACGTAGTAATCGCGCGGCATGCCGGCGAAGCGCCAGACCGCGTCGAGTGCCAGGTTGATGGCGTTGAATTCGATGTGGGCCACCGCGTGCAGCAGGGCGGCGCGCCCTTCGCGGGTGAAGGTGCTGCGCGCGGCCAGTTCGTTCGGCGGCACGCGGCGAGGCCGCTCGGGCCGCCCCGGCACGCCGGCCGGCTCGACCAGGGATGCCTGCACGTCCACCGCGATCGTCGCGGCGTCGGCATCGGACCACTCCCGCGCCCGACGCGCCTTGACCTTGGGTTCGGCGATCAGCAGCAGTTCGAGCGCGCGGCGGCGCAATTCCATGTCTGCGATGATAGGCTGCGGTGAGCGACACCCTGCACAAGTTCCTGTTCGAAGGCTTGCCGGTCCGTGGCGTGCTGGCGCAGCTGCGTGGCGGTTGGCGGGAGTTGCTGTCGCGCCGGGCTACCGCCAGCGACGGCGGTCACGCGTTCGCGCCGGCGGTGCGCGCGCTGCTCGGCGAGATGAGCGCCGCCGCATGCCTGATGCACGCGAACATCAAGTTCGACGGTGCGCTGATCCTGCAGGTGTTCGGCGACGGCCCAGTCAAGCTGGCCGTGGCCGAGGCACGCACCGACCTCGGGTTCCGCGCCACCGCCAAAGTGGTGGGTGAGGTGAGCGACGGTGCACAGCTCGAGGCGATGCTCAACGTCCATGGCCAGGGCCGCTGTGCGATCACGCTTGACCCGAGCGAGCGCTTGCCCGGGCGGGCGCCGTACCAGGGCGTGGTGCCGCTGCACGGCGACCGGCGCGAGCCGCTGCAGCAGCTGTCGCAGGTGCTCGAGCACTACATGCTGCAATCCGAGCAGCTCGACACGAGGCTGGTGCTGGCCGCCGACGACCGCTGCGCGGCCGGACTGCTGATCCAGCGCCTGCCGATGCAGGGCGATGCCAACCTCGCGGGCAGCGGCTGGAAGCGCGGCGACGAAGACAGCATCGGCCGCAGCGAGGACTTCAACCGCATCGCGCTGCTGGCCGCGACGCTCAAACCCGACGAACTGTTGAACCTGCCGCCGCAGCAGATCCTCAAGCGCCTGTTCTGGCAGGAGACGGTGCGCCTGTTCGATCCCGTGCAGCCGCGCTTTGCCTGCACCTGCTCGCGCCAGCGCGTGGCTGGCATGCTGCGCGGCCTCGGTCGCGACGAGGTCGAAGCGCTGCTGGCCGAGCGCGGCGAGGCCGAGGTGGCGTGCGACTTCTGCGGCGCGATGTACCGCTTCGACGCGGTCGACGTCGGCGAGGTGTTCGTCGCCGCAGAGCAGCAGCCACCGGGATCGCGCTCGGTCAACTAGCGCGGCGGTCGCGTCCGGCCGTGAACAGGTGGCGCTCGCAGTCGGGGTCGCCGCACTCGGCGCACACGCTGCGCCAGCGGGCGGCGGCGCCAGCACGCGGTGCAGGGCGCAGCGCCGCGGCCACCGCGCGTTCGGCGTTGATCAGCCGCTGCGGGCCGCTGCCGGCGACGACGGCGTACCCCACGGCGCGATCGTGCAAGGCCTTGCGCAACAGCGCATCCACCGGCGCGCGCACGTGGGCACCGTCGCGGATGAAGCCATCGGCCACCCAGGGCAGGTCGAGCGCGGTCAACAGCGTCGCATGGCAGTGCGCCTGCGCCGACAACGCGTCGGCGAGCAGAGAATCGTCGTCGAAGAGCAGCTGACTGTAGACAGCGACCATCAGGGCCGTGGTGTCGGCGACGACGACGTCGTGCGTGCGCGCGGCCTCCAAGATCCGACGCGACTGCTCCAGCGCGATTCCGGCCTGCTCGTCGTGCCTTGGCGTGCGGCCTTCGCGCAGGCAGAACTCGCGCAGGTACTCCTCGACCAACGTGACACGCCGGCCCGGCGCGGCCAGCTGCCTGGCCAGGTCACGGGCGAGCGTCGTCTTGCCGGTGCTCTCGGCACCGACGAGCGCGATCACCACGCTGCCGTTGCGCGTCGGCTCGTCGGCCATCGACTATTCACCCGTGAAGCGCGGCGAGCGCTTCTCCGCCCAGGCGGCGCGGCCCTCCTGCAGGTCGCGCGACGCCGCACTGCGTTCGAGGTCGCGCCGCAGGTCTTCGGCATCGAGCGCGCCGCGCGCGATGCGGTTGAGGTTCTTCTTCATGCCCAGCAGCGCCAGCGGGGCCATGCCGGCCAAGGTGGCAGTCAGCCGATCGGCGGCGGACGACAGCGCGTCGGCGCTCACCAGGTGCGTGAGAAATCCGATCGCCTGCATCTCACGGGCGTCGATCTTCTCCGCGGTGAGGAACAGGCGCTTGGCCTGGTCGACCCCGAGCCGCGACACGTAGCGCTCGAGGCCGCGGCGGTAGAAGTGCAGGCCCAGCCGGGCCGCCGGCATGAACATCTCGGTGGCCGGGCAGCCGAGGCGGAAGTCGCACGCGAGCGCCAGGTCAGTCGCGCCGCCGTAGACGCCGCCTTGCAGCAGCGCGAGGGTCACCGGGCGCGCATCTTCGAGCGCGTTGACCATGTCCTCGAACGCCACCGGCCGCGCGCCGCCGATGCTGCCGATGTCGTAGCCCGCGCAAAAGGTCTTGCCGCCGGCCTCGATGCGCAGCACCAGCACCTGCGGCGTCGCGTTGACCAGCGCGACGTGCTCGCTGATCGCCAGCAGATCTGCGGGTTCGAGGCGGTTGGCCTGTTGGGGCCGGCGCAGAGTCAGCGTGGCAACGTTGCCTCGAATCCGCAGTTCCGGGGTACTCATCGCGGCGACGAGATCCAAGCGAACACCGCGAAACCGGCTTTGCCGGGCCGCGGGTGTTGCCGCCTCGAGGGGGAGGCGGCCGCAAGGCCGCTTCGGGGGTGGGTCAATCAGCGCCCCTTGAACTGCGGCGCGCGCTTTTCCATGAACGCGCGGCGGCCTTCGCGATAGTCGTCGCTGTCGAAGCAACGGTCGACCAGCTGCTCGACGGCGGCCGCCTCGTCGCAGTCGGCATAACGCTCGAACACCCGCATCGCTGCCTTGGCGGCGCGGATCGTCAATGGCGCGTTGCCGGCGATGGTGGCCGCGTACTCGCGCACCCGGTCCTCGAGCTCCCCCGCGGGATGCACGGCGTTGACGAGTCCGATGCGCAGCGCCTCCGTGGCGTCGAGCTGGCGTGCGCTGAACAGCACGTCCTTGGCCACTGACGGCCCGACCAGCCGCGCCAGCGTCGCCAAGCCTGGGTAGTCGTAGCCGAGGCCGAGGCGCGCCGCCGGGATCGCGAAGCGCGCGTCTTCGGCGGCGATGCGCACGTCGGCGTGCAGTGCCACGCCCAGGCCACCACCGACGCAATAGCCCTGGATCATGGCGATCAGCGGCTGGGTCAGGCGCGCCATCCCGTCGTGGGCGCGCTCGGCGACTTCGCCGTAGCGCTGCTTCTGCTGCGCGTCGGCACGCTGCTGCTCGAATTCGCTGATGTCGGCGCCAGCGGCGAACGAACGGCCGCCGACGCCGTGGATCACCACCACGCGCACCGTGTCGTCGGCCTCGAAGGCGGTGCAGGCGTCGGCAAGGCCCTGCCACATCTCGAGCGAGATCGCGTTGCGACGTTCGGGCTGGTTGATGCGCAGCCAGCCGATGCCGGCCTCGATCTCGGCGATGATCTTCGTCGTCGCCAGCTGAACCGCGCGCAGCGGGGTGGCGTTGTTCATGCGACCACCCCGTCGTCGATCAGCGCGGCGATGGCGTCGTCGTCGAGGCCGGCCTCGCGCAGCAGCTCCGTGCTGTGCTGTCCCGGGTCGGGCGCGGCGCTGGCGAACCGCCGCGGGTGCGGGCAGGCCGACAGGTTGATCGGCGAGCGCAGCAGGTTCAGGGTGCCCAGCGTGGGGTGGTCGGCGGCGCGCGTCATGCCCAGGTGTTGCACCTGCGGGTCGGCAAACGCCTGGCCGACATCGAGAATCGGGCCGCAAGGCACGCCGACTGGATTCAGGCGTCGCACCAGTTCGTCGGCACTGAAGCGCTGTGTGATGGCGTTGATCGCGTCCTCGAGCGCGGCGCGGTGGGCGTTGCGCTGAGCCTCGGTCGCGAACTCGGGCCGCGCGGCCAGCTGCGGCGCGTCGAGTGCGGCGCACAGGGCCTCCCACATCTTCTGCGAGCTGGCGGCGAGGTTGACCGCGCCGTCGCGCGCGCGGAAGGCACCCATCGGTGCCATCGTCGGATGCTGGTTGCCTTCCTGCTTCGGCACTTCGCCGCTCATCGTGTAGCGCGCCGCCTGGAAGTCGAGCTTGTTGAGCATCGCCTCGAGCAGCGACGTGTGCACCCATTGGCCGACGCCGGTGCGCTCGCGCTGCAGCAGCGCCAGCAGAATGCCCTGGCCGAGGAACATGCCCGCCGCGGTGTCCGACACCGCGATGCCCACGCGCATCGGGCCGCGCCCGGGTTCGCCGGTGATCGACATCAGGCCGCTCAACCCCTGCACGATCTGGTCGACGCCGGGCCGCGCGGCGTACGGGCCGTCCTGGCCGAAGCCAGAGATGCTGGCCAGCACGATGCGCGGGTTGACGGCCCGCAGCCGTTCGTAGGCGAGGCCGAGCCGCTGCTTGACGTCGGCCCGGAAGTTCTCCACCACCACGTCCGCGCGCCGCACCAGCCGGTCGAGCACGTCGCGGCCGCGTGGCGACTTCAGGTCGAGGCACAGGCTGCGCTTGTTGCGGTGCAGGTTCTGCTCGTCGCTGCCGTGGCGGCGGCCAGTGAGCCCGTCCTGCGGGCCCTCGATGCGGATGACGTCGGCGCCCCAGTCGGCCAGCAGGCGCACCGCCGTGGGGCCGGCGCGCGCGATCGTGAAGTCGAGCACCGTGTACGGTGTCAGCGGTGCGTCGGAAGGCTGCGTGCGCACGGGGGGGGCTCGGGCGATGGCGAGGGCAGTCTATCGGCAATCACGCGTCGCCGCCGCCCAGGTGCGCGCGCCAGGCGCGCCAACCGACCACCGACAGCAGCGCGAACAGCGCGTACAGCAGTGCCGTCAACCACAGTCCCTTGTGGGCGAAGAGGCCGACGCTGAACACGTTGACCGCGAGCCAGACCAGCCAGTTCTCGATCAGCTTGCGCCCCAGCAGGAACTGCCCGGCCACGCTGCCTGCGGTGGGCAATGCATCGAGGTACGGCACGTCGCTGTCGGTCTGGTGCTGCAGCAGCAGACCCAGCAACGGCCAGGCGGCGAGGGTGAGGCCGCCCACCCAGGCCATCTGGGGGCGCGTCAAGCGATGCACACGCAGCGCCTGGCCGTCGCCGCCGCGCCCGCGCAACCACTGCCACCAGCCCCAGAGAGCGACGACGATGAACAGCAGCTGCAGCGTCGCCTCGCCGTAGAGGCGGCTGGCAGCGAACAACACGCCGTACAGCGCCGAGGCAGCGATCGCCAGCGGCCAGCCGGTCACGTTGACGCGCAGGTTGCACCACACCATCGCGAGCGACAGCACGACGGCGGCGAGTTCGAGCCAGGTGATGGCGCTGCCCCACAGTGCAAACGCCGGGGCGAGCACAGGCGCGGCGAGGCTCAACGCCCGCTCGAGCACCATCGGGTCAGCGCTTGGGCGCGACCTGCACGAACACTTCGTCGGGCTTCACCATGCCCAGCTCGCTGCGCGCCTTCTCCTCGATCATCTCGAGGCCGACCTTGAGGTCGAGCACTTCGGCGGCCATGCGCTGGTTGCGCCGCTGGGCCTCCTCGTTCTGCAGGCGCTGCGCCGCCAGCTGCGAACGCTGGCTCCAGACATGCGGCACGCTGCCCTTGCCGAACCACAGCCCCAGGTGCACCAGCACCAGCAGCGTGACCAGAACCCAGGTGGCGGTGCGCGCGCTGACCATGGATCAACGCAGGCAGTACAGCGCGTCGCGGCCGGGGTAGTGCGCGACGTCGCCCAGGTCTTCCTCGATGCGCAGCAGCTGGTTGTACTTGGCGATGCGGTCGCTGCGGCTCATCGAGCCGGTCTTGATCTGGCC
>DATJYZ010000366.1:0-29295 GCA_035499355.1 Burkholderiaceae bacterium
TCGATCGCGACCCGACGAGATCGCCCTCAGTCGGCGCGTGACTTGACGCGCGCGCCGTCGTGCACGTTGGACGGCGGGTAGACGATCACCGCATCGCCGGCCAGCGCGCCGCCGCGCACCCAGGCCACCTGGGCGTTGCGCGCCTCGATCTGCACGGTGCGCAGCCGTGCACGGCCGTGATCGAACGTGAACACCGCCATCGCGCCGGGCGCCTCGGCGCTGGCGCCGCTGCCGTTGGCCGGCAACGGGAACAGCGCGCTGGCCGGCATCAGGACCACGTTCTCGACCGCGCTGGTGACGATGCGCACGGTGACGCGGTAGCCGTCGCCCAACGCCTGCCATTGCTCGGGCGGGCTGTCGATGTCGATCAGCACGCGCACGCGCTGCTCCTCGACGCCGAGCGCGGAGATCTTGGTGAATGCACCGGGCTCGACCCTGCGCACGTGTCCGCCCAGCGGGTGCGCACCGCCCCAGCGGTCGATTACCACCGACGCGCCCGGCTGCAGCGGCAGCGCCTCGGTGGTCAGCAGCTCGGCCACGATCTCGAGCTGCCGCGTGTCGCCGATCTCCAACAGCGGCATGCCGGCGGCCAGCGGTGTCTCGCTGGTCTGCGCCACCCGCACCACCCGCCCTCGCACCGGAGAGCGCACTTCGAAGCCGGCGCCCGGGGCGCCGCGCTCGACGGCCGCCAGCGCGGCCAACGCCTGCTCCACCTCGAAGGCGGCGGCGCGCTGCGCGTTGGCGGCCGACTCGACGTTCTTCTGCGCGGTCCTGGCCACCAGCGTGTCGGTGTCGAGCTTGTTCTCGGAGATGAAGCCGCCGCGCGCCAGCTCCTCGCTGCGCTTGAGTTCGTTGCGCGTGCGGGCCTGCTCGATCTCGGCGGCGCCGAGCTGGGCCTGGGCGCGGTCGGCCAGCGCGCGTGCCGTGGTCACGCGGGCACGCAGCTCGCGCAGCGTGCGCTGGTCGTGCAGGGGCGGCAACACCGGCATCAGCGTGGCCACCACCGCACCGGCCTCGACCGCGTCACCCTCGCGCAGCGCGACGCGCGACAGCACGCCGGCCAGCGGCGCCGCGACGACGTAGCGATCGCGCAGCCGCGACTTGCCGTCTTCCTCGACGAAAGACTCGAAGTGCCCCTGCGTCACGTGCGCCACCTCGACCTCGACGGGCTTGGGCGCGAATGCCCATGCAACCACCGCGGCCAGCGCCGCCACCGCCAGCCCGGTCATCAGCCACCCGCGCGTGATCTTCACGTCAATCCCTTGCCTTCAGTGCCGAGACCATGTCCAGGCGGTCGATGCGCCGGCGCACCACCAACGCGCTGGCCCCGCCCGCCGCCACGACGCACAGCGCTGCCCATGCGTAGGTGCTGGCGCTGACGACCACTGGAAAGTTGAACTGGTCGGACCGCAGCAGCCCGACCACCAGGTGCGTGAGGCCGAAGCCGAGCACCATGCCCAGCGGCAGCGCCAGGGCGATCGAGATCGCCAGCTCGCCCAGCAGCAGCGTCGACACCTCGCCGCGGGTGAACCCGAGCACGCGCAGGCTGGCCAGCTCCCACGCGCGTTCGGCCAGCGCGATGCGCGCGTTGTTGTAGACCACGCCGACCGCGATGACGGTGGCGAACGCGGTCATGATGGTCGCCATGATGCGCACGTTGCGCGCGCTGATCTCCTCCATGTTGCGCAGCATCGTCGCCTTGCTCCATGCACCGGCGATGCGTGGCAGCTGCTTGCTGGCATCGAGCACGTCGGTCTCGCGATGGCGCCAGGTGGCCACGATGAAGCCGGTGGAGACGTCGCCGTCGCCGAGCAGGCGGTTCAGCTGGCGGCGATCCATATAGGCGTTCAGCCCCATCATCTCGGGCACCACGGCGGCCACCGGCAGCTCCAGCGTCTGGCCGCGGCCCTCGATGATCTCGACCTGCACGACATCACCGGCGCCGACGCCGAGCTTGGTGGCCAGGCGGTCGTTGATCACCAGGCCGCGGCCCTCGAGCAGCACCTCCTGCCGTTCGCCGTCGATCACCCGGTACAGCCGGGCTCGGCCCTCGTAGCCGCGGATCATGCTGCGCTCGCGCCGGTGCCCGTGCACGAAGGTCACCGGCACGAAGCGCACCGATTCGACGGCGCGTACCCCGGGCAGGCGCGCCACCTCATGGCGCGCCGCGTTGTCGGTGGCTTCCACGGTCCACATCGTGACGTCGCCGCGCAGCACCAAGTTGAACTGGGTGTCGACGATGATGTCGATGGCGTCGCGCACGAAGTTGCCGAGCACCACGATCGCCACCGCGGTGGCGATGCCGAGCACGGCCAGGCCTGAGCGCAGCGGGCGGCGCTCGAGGTTGCGCACGATCATGCGCAGCGCCGCCGGCATCGCGGTGATGCCCAGGCGTTCCAGTACCGTGCGCCGGTAGCGGTCAGGCGCCGGCGGGCGCATCGCCTCGGCCGGCGGCAGGCGTACGCTGGCGACGATGGCGTTGAGCGTGCCGACGATCGCGGTGCCGACCGTGACCAGGATGCTGGTCACCACCAGCCACGCGGGCAGACCGTGCTCGAAGCTCGGAAAGTGAAAGAACTCGGCATACAGCCGGGTCAGCAGGCCGCCCAGCCAGTCGCCCAGCGCAATGCCGAGCACGAGTCCGCCCGCCACGATGAGCAGCACCAGCTTCAGGTAGTGGACCGCGATGCGGCGGTTGTCGTAACCCACCGCCTTCAGCGTTGCGATCTGCTCGCGCTGCGTGGCCACCAGGCGCGCCACCACCACGTTGAGCAGGAACGCCGCCACCGCCAAGAAGATCACCGGCAGCACGGTGCCGAGCACGCGCTGCTCCTTGATCTCGTTGTCGAGCATTGCGTTGGAGGTCTGGTCGGCGCGTCCGTAGGCCTCGCGCCCGCCGTAGGGCACCAGCAACGGCCGCACCTGCTCGGCCACCGCCCGCTCGGTGGCCCACGGCGCGAGCCGGATCGACAGGTGGTCGAACGCGTCCTTCATGTCGTAGGCCGCCTCCAGCGCCTCCTGGTCGACCCAGAGCACGCCGAAACCGCGCACGTCCGGCATGCCCCACAGCCCGGCGAAGACGTACTCGGGAGACAGTGCCGTGCCCACCATCACCAGCGTGCGTTGCTTGCCGTTCATCAGTGCGCTTAGGCGCGACCCCGGGCCCAGGTGATTGGCCCGGGCGAAGCCCTCGGACACCAGCGCCTCGATGCTGCTGTCGCCGCGCGGCGCGTCGTCGCTGTCGAGGGCACGCCCGCTGGACACCACCACCTGGTTCATGCGTCGCGGTCGCTTGCGGTCGATGCCGATGAGTTGGCCGAGGATCGGGTCGCTGCGGCCCTCGATCTCGATGCGCACGGCGCGCTCGACGGTGCCCTGTACGTCGGCCACGCCCGGCACCGCGAGCAGCCGCTGCTGCAGCGAGTCCGGCGCACGCTTGATGACGGCGAACAGCTCGGCGAAGCGGCCCTGCGTGTAGAAGCGGTCGCGCGCCGCGGCCAGCGACTCGACCGCCGACAGGCTGGCCACGAAGCCTCCGATGCCGCTGGCCACCACCAACGCGATCGTCACCGCCTGGCTCCACATGCGCGCGAGATCGCGCAGCAGCTTGCGATCGAGCGCGCGCAGGGTCGGCAGGGTCCACGTCACCATGACAGCTCCGCCGGCCCCACCTTGTGCGCGTTGACGTCGACGCGCTGGATGTGCCCGTCGCCGAAGTGCACGACGCGGTCGGCCATGCCGGAGATCGCGGCGTTGTGCGTGATCACGATCACCGTGGTGCCGAGCTCGCGGTTGATGCGCTCGATCACCTCGAGCACCAGCTTGCCGGTCTGGTAGTCGAGCGCGCCGGTCGGCTCGTCGCACAGCAGCAGCGCTGGCCGCTTGACAATCGCGCGCGCGATGGCCACGCGCTGCTGCTCGCCACCGGACAGCTGGGCCGGAAAGTGGTCGCGCCGCGGCGTCAGGTCGACCAGGCCGACCGCCTCGTCGACCGGCATCGGGTGCTCGACGATGTCGGTCACCAGCGCCACGTTCTCGCGCACGGTGAGGCTGGGGATCAGGTTGTAGAACTGGAACACGAAGCCAACGTGGCGCCGCCGGTAGCTGGTCAACGCGTCGTCCCCGGCACCGCTGAGCGGCAGTTCGCCGAAGTGCAACTCCCCGGCGCTGGCGGCGTCGAGGCCACCCAGGATGTTGAGCAGCGTCGACTTGCCGCTGCCCGACGGACCCAACAGCACGATGAACTCGCCACGGCGCACTTCGAGGTCGACACCGCGCAGCGCGTGCACCGCCGCGGGGCCGCTGCCATACACCTTGGTGAGCCCGTGCGCGCGCAGCACCACCGGCCGGCTGTCTTGCGCGGCATCGTCCATCGCGGGCCACTGTAAGCGCGCGCCGGCGCGGCACGCTTGCCGGCGATCAAGAAGCGGGGCCGTTCGGCCGGATTGACCCCGGTCAACCGGGGCCGACGCGGTCGTGCGACAGTGCTGGCGTCAGCAGCCTGAAGGAAAGGGTCGGCCATGTACGAACGCATCCTGGTGCCGATAGACGGCAGCCCGACGTCGCAACGCGGGCTCGCCGAGGCGTTGGCGGTGGCGGGCAAGTTCGGCTCGACCGTCCGACTGCTCCACGTGGTGGACGACGCCACCGTCACCGCGACGGCCGGTGTGATGGCGGGCAACGTCGGCGACCTGCTGGCCCTGCTGGCCGAGGGCGGGCAGAAGATCCTCGAGCAAGCCAAGAGCGAGGCCCGGTCGCGCGGCGTGGCCGTCGAGACCGTGATGCACAACACCATGAGCGGTCGCGTGTGTGACGTCGTCGTCAAGGAAGCCAGCGACTGGAAGGCCGACCTGATCGTCATCGGCACGCACGGCCGGCGCGGTGCCGGCCGGCTCTTTCTCGGCAGCGACGCCGAGCAGGTGCTGCGCCTGGCGCCGGTGCCCGTGCTGCTGGTGCGCGCACCCGGCGCCAAGGGCTGAGCCGGGCCGGGTCCGCCGGGGCCCGGGCGCGAGGCTCGTTGCGCGCCGTCGTCGTGAGACGCCCCAGCGCGGCGTTCGCGTGGACACCACGGGACGGGGCGAACGGCATCGGCCGTGCCGGCGTCACGACGAATGCAGCGTCGCGACGAATGTTCAGATTCATTTCAGACCTGCTTCCTAGGATCGTCGCCATCCAGCATTTGCCGTGATCGTGTGGCGCCGTCGCGCGCCACGGCGACTTCGACATGGATCACCCGACTGCCGTCACGCGGTCGCGGATGTGACATCAACAACCGTGGGATGTGCAGCGGAGGTCCATGTCCGACGCTCGAGGCCTGATCGTCTTGATGCTGCTGCACGGCGGTGTGGCGCTGGCGTGCGCGCCGCTGCCGCAGGCCGACCTGGTCGCGTTGCGGCTGGACACCGCGCTCGCGCGCGTGGCCGATTGCCACCCCGACGTGCGCACCGCGAGCGCCAGCGTCGCCGCCGCGACGGCCGACGTGCGCACCGCGGCGCAGCGGCCGAATCCGCTGCTCACCCTCGGCGCCGGCAACCTGAGCCACGATCTCGGCAGCGGGTCGCTGTGGAACAAGACGTTCGACCACCAGGTGCGCGTCGACCAGTTGCTCGAGCGCGGCGACAAGCCGGCGCTGCGCCAGGCCGTGGCGCAATGGCAGCAGCGCGCCACCCGCGCCGATGCGGCCGATGCGCTGCGCCAGGCCAAGCTCGCGGTGGCCGGCGCCTACTTCGACCTGGCAGCGGCACTGAGCAGGCGGCGCGAGCTGGCCGCGGCCGTGGCGCTCAACGAGGAGTCGCAGCGCGCGCTGGAGCGCCGGGCGCAGGCCGGCGATGCCGCGCCGCTGGACGCCACGCGCTTCGGCCTCGATGCCACGCGCGGGCAGGCCGACCTCAGCCAGGCGGCCGCCGACGTGCGCACGATGCGCGTGCAGCTGGCGCGGCTGATCGGCGTCGACGACCAGATCGACGCGCTGACGCCGCTGCCGGACTACACCGCGCCGACGTTGTCGCTCGACGACCTGGCCGATGCCATCGAGCGCAGGCCCGACGTGGTGGCCGCGCGCTTGCGCGTCAGCGCCGCCGACCAGGCGCTCGCGCTGGCGAGTGCACAACGCACGCGCGACATCGGCATGGGCGTGGGTCTCAGCCACTATCCGGTCAGTCCGACCAACATGTCGGGCACCGGCAACACGGTGTCGCTCAGCGTGTCGATGCCGCTGTTCGTGCAGCACGCGTACGAAGGCGAGATCGCGCGCGCGCAAGCTGACCTCGGCACCGCGCAGGAGCAACTGCGCCGCGTGCGCACCGCGGCGCAGGCCGAGCTGACGCGCATTCGCATCGACTGGCAGGCCGCCACCGCGCGCTATCGCCTGGTGAACGAGCAGCTGGTGCCGAGCGCCGAGCGCATCGCCGCCGGCGCCGAGCTGGCCTACCGGCGCGGCGCCAGCGGCGTGCTCGACGTGCTCGACGCGCGGCGCAGCCTGCGCGCCGCGCTGCTCGAGCGCGTCACCGCGCAGGCCGACCGCGACCGCTCGGCCGCGCAGCTGCAGCTGATGCTCGAGTCGCTCGAAGCGCCGGCCACGCCATGACGGCCGCCGCGCTCCATCGCCGGCGGCGCAGCGGCCGTACCGCTTGCTGCGTCGCCCTCGCGCTGGCGCTGCTGCTGGCGCCGCTGCTCGACGGCTGCTCGAAGGCGCAGGAAGCCAAGCCCACGCTGGAGCCGGCGGTGGCCGGCGAGGAAATCACGTTTCCCGACCACAAGGACCCGCTGGGCGTGCGCCTGGCCAGCGTCGGCAACAACGTCGCGCGCACGCTCACCGTGCCGGGCCGCCTGACCTGGGACGAGGACCACACGACGCGCGTCTTCGCGCCGTACGCCGGCCGCATCGAGCGCTTGCGCGTCGCCGTCGGCCAGAGCGTGCAACGCGGGCAGCCGCTGGCCGACATCGCGTCGGCCGACATCGGCCAGGCGCAGGCCGACCTGCACAAGGCGCAGGCCGATCTGGTGGTGGCGCGCGCCGCGCTCGAGCGCGCCCGCGACCTCTCCGAAGGCGGCGTGATCGCGCGCAAGGACCTGCTGCAGGCCGAGGCCGACCAGGCCCGTGCGCAGGCCGAGGCCGCGCGCACGCGCGCGCGCGTCGCGCAATACGGCGTCGCCGCCGACGGGGTGACGCAAGGGCTGCTGCTGACCGCGCCGCTCGGCGGCGTGGTGGTCGAGCGCAACGCCAACCCCGGCACCGAGGTGCGCGCCGACGTGCAGGGGCCGCCGCTGTTCACGATCAGCGATCCGTCGTCGCTGTCGGCGCTGCTCGACGTCGACGAGACGCAGCTGTCCGCCTTCAAGGTCGGCGATGCGCTGATGCTGCACTGCGCGGCCTGGCCGGACCTGGAGTTCAAGGCCATCGTGACGTCGGTGGCTGCCGCGGTCGACCCGGCATCGCGCACGGTCAAGGTGCGCGCACGCGTGCCCAACCCGCAGCTGCGGCTGAAGGCCGAGATGTTCGTCACCGCCACCGCGCTGCAGCCGATCGCGCTGCCGATGGTGCCCGCCGATGCGGTGTTCCTGCGCGGCGAAGCGTCGTACGTGTTCCTGCAGCTCGCCCCGGGGCGCTATCAGCGTCAGCAGGTGCAGGTGCGCAGCGCCGGACCGCAGGAGTGGATGGTGCTGCAAGGCGTCAACCCGGGCCAGACCGTGGTGGTGGGCGGTGGTCTGTACCTGAACCAGCTGATCGAGGCGGCCAGGTGATCGATCGCCTGGTCCGCTTCTCGCTGGGCCAACCGCTGTTCGTCTGGCTGCTGCTGGCGCTGTTCGCCGGCGCGGGCGTGCTGGCGTTCGAGAACCTGCCGGTCGAGGCCTTTCCGGACGTCACCGACACGCAGGTCAACGTCATCGCGCTGTACCCGGGTCGCGCCGCCGAGGAGGTGGAGAAGCAGGTGACGATCCCGATCGAGATCGCGCTGACCGGCATTCCGTACACGGTGCGGCTGTTCAGCCACACGCAGTACGGGCTGTCGTTCACGATGGTCACGTTCGACGACCGCGCCGGCGACCAGCAGGCGCGGCTCATGGTGCTGGAGCGGCTGCGCGCGATCGACCTGCCGCCGGGCATCGAGACCGAGGTGCCGCCGCCGTCCACCGCGATCGGCGAGATCCTGCGCTTCCGGCTGCGCGGGGATGGTCACACGCCGCGCGAGCTGCGTGAGATCCAGGACTGGGTGGTCGAGAAGGCGCTGCGCCAGGTGGGCGGCGTGGCCGACGTCGTGACGATGGGTGGCAGCATCAAGCAGTACGAAGTCAACCCCGACTTCGGCCGCCTGCGCGATCACAGGTTGACGCTGGCCCAGTTGTTCGGCGCGCTGCAGCGCGCCAACGCCAACGCCGGCGGCGGCGCCATCTCGCAGGGGCGCCAGCAGTTCCTGGTGCGCTCGCTGGGCAGCTTTCGCACATCGGCAGACATCGAGCGCGTGGTGGTGGCCGAGAACAACGGCACGCCGGTGCTGGTGCGCGACGTCGCGCAGGTGCGCGTCGGCGAGTTCCCGCCGCAAGGGCTCGCCGGCCAGGACGACACCGACAACGTGGTCACCGGCATCGTGGTGATGCGCAAGGGTGAGAACCCGTCGAAGGTGCTCGACGGCCTGCACGCCAAGATCGCCGAAGTCAACGCCCGCGGTCTGCCCGCGGGCGTGCAGATCGATCCGTTCTATGACCGCTCGTGGCTGATCGCCACCACGCTGCGCACGGTGTTCACCAACCTCACCGAAGGCGCGCTGCTGGTGATGTTCGTGCTCTACCTGTTCCTGCAGAACCTGCGCGCCGCCGCGATCGTGGCGGTGGTGATCCCGCTGTCGCTGCTGTCGACCTTCCTCGGCCTGACGATCGTCGGCATTCCCGCCAACCTGCTGTCGCTCGGCGCGATGGACTTCGGCATCATCGTCGACGGCGCGGTGATCGTGGTGGAGAACATCTTCCGCCGCCTCGGCGAGCTGAGCGCCGAGCAGCTGCGCAGCCGCAGCGAGCGCCTGCAGGCGGTGATGCGCGCCGCCGTCGAGGTGGGCCGGCCGACGCTGTTCTCGATGATGATCATCATCGTCGCGCACGTGCCGATCTTCACGCTGCAGCGGCATGAGGGCCGCATCTTCTCGCCGATGGCCTGGAGCGTGACGTCGGCGCTGGTGGGCTCGCTGCTGCTGGCGCTGTCGCTGGTGCCGCTGCTGTGTCTGCTGCTGCTGAAGGACAACGTGCCGCACCACGACAACCGCCTGGTGCTGTGGTGCAAGCGGGTCTACACGCCGGCGCTGACGTGGGCGCTGCAGCGGCCCAGGCGCGTGCTGGCGACCGCGCTGGCCGCGCTGGCCGCAGCCGCCGCGGTGGCGACGACGCTCGGCTCGGAGTTCCTGCCCGAGCTCAACGAGGGCACGATCTGGGTCAACGCGGCGCTGCCGCCGTCGGTGTCGTCGAGCGAGGCGCAGGAGATCGCGCACCGCATCCGCGCGCAGCTGCGCACGGTGCCCGAGGTCAAGACCGTGATCAGCAAGGTGGGGCGGCCCGACGACGGCACCGACCCCAAGCTGCTGAGCGCATTCGAGGCGTTCGTCGACCTCAAGCCCGAGTCGCAATGGCGGCCCGGCGTGACCAAGGCGCAGCTGCTCGACGCGATGGACAGCGCCGTCTCGTTGCTGCCCGGCCTGGACGTGTCGTTCTCGCAGCCGATCCGCGACAACGTGCTGGAGAGCATCTCGCAGATGGACGGCCAGATCATCATCAAGTTCAAGGGCGAGGACCTGCAGGAGCTCAGCCGCCTGGCCAGCCGCATGCTGGTGCTGACCCGGCAGACCGCCGGCGTGACGCGCGCCTTCATCGACCGCGAAGGCCAGCTGCCGCAGGTGCGCATCGACATCGACCGCGACGCCGCCGCACGCTACGGCATCAACGTCGGCGACATCCAGGACGCGGTGGACACGGCGCTGGCCGGCAAGGCCACCTCCGAGCTGTGGGAGGGCGAGCGCCACTTCTCGGTGACGATGCGCCTGGCGCACCGCTACCGCACGCTCGATGCGCTGCCGCAGCTGCTGGTGGGCGCGCCCAACGGCGCGCAGATTCCGCTCGGGCAGCTGGCGCGCATCGGCCAGAGCAGCGGCGCCATGAACATCGCGCGCGAGAACGGCCGGCGCGTGGTGGCGATCGGCATCTTCATCCGCAATCGCGACATGGGCTCGGTGGTGGCCGACCTGCAGGCCACCGCCGAGCGCGAACTGAAGCTGCCCACCGGCTACGAGATCGTCTGGTCGGGCGAGTTCGAGAACCAGCAGCGCGCGATGAAGCGGCTGTCGTGGGTGGTGCCGCTGTCGATCCTGTTGATTTTCGTGCTGCTGTTCGACGCCTTCAAGTCGTTGCGCAGCGCACTGCTGATCATCGCCAACATCCCGTTCGCGCTGATCGGCGGCATCGTGGCGCTGGCCGCCACCGGGATTCCGCTGTCGGTGTCGGCGGCGATCGGCTTCATCGCCTTGTTCGGGCAGGCGGTGCTCAACGGTGTCGTGATGGTGACCCACTACGACCAGCTGCGCGCGCAGGGCGTGCCGCTGCACGACGCCGTGATGCAGGGCAGCCTGACGCGGCTGCGCACGGTGCTGATGACCGCGCTGCTGGCGATGCTCGGCCTGTTGCCGATGGCGCTGTCGCGCGCCATCGGCGCCGAGACCCAGCGGCCGCTGGCGATCGTAGTGATCGGCGGCCTGGTGTCGGCAACCATGCTCACGCTGATCGTGCTGCCGACGCTGTACGCGCGCTTCGCGCGCAGCAGCGCGGCCACGGAGACCGATGACGCGCTGCTGCAGCGCCGTCCGGCCTGAAGGGTGAACGACGGTGATGCGTCGCTGCCGCCGCTGCATGGCCTGGGCCGCCGGTGCGTGCGGCGTCGTCGCTGCGTGTGCGGCCCCGCCCGACCCGGCAGCCGGCGCCGAGTGGGTCGGCGCGCGCGTGCTGGCGATCGGCAGCACCGCGGAGCTCGGCCCGCACGCCCGACCGGCATTGCGTCGACACCGTCGCCCACGACGACGCCAGCACGATCGTCGTCGTGCGCCATCGTTCGGCACGGCTGGTGCGCGATCACGCGTTCGTCGTGCCGGCGCCCGCTGCGCTGCAGGTGGGCGAGCTGGTCGACGTGGACCTCCAGCGCTGCCTGCTCAAGCCCCGCACAGCCGACACTCCCTCGACACACACGGCCTTCGACAATGCGGCATGAAGACAAGCGTGCTGGCGATCGTGGCAGCGTCGTGCCTGGCGGCGGGTGCCCGCGCCGACGAGCCGGAGGACTGGAACCTCAAGGCCCAGGCCACCTACGTCTGGCAGCTCAAGCCGCCGTTGACCTCGCCGTACAGCGGGCCGCACAGCCTGTCGGGTGAACGCGAGAAGAGCTACTCGCTCACCGCCACCGTCGCCGTGGGCTGGCGCGTGGCGCCGCACACCGAGGTCTACCTCGACCCCGAAGTGGCCCAGGGCGTGCCGCTGTCGGGCCTGCTGGGGCTCGCCGGCTTCACCAACGGAGAGCTGGCCCGCACCTCGGGCCCCGAGCTGGCGCTGTACCGGGCGCGCCTGTTCGTGCGGCACGTGATCGGCCTGTCCGACGAGCAGGAAGAGGTCGAGGCATCGCTCAACCAGCTCGGCAGCCGCTATGCGAAGCGGCGCCTGGTGCTGACCGCAGGCAACCTGTCGGTGCTCGACGTTTTCGACGCCAATGCCTACAGCCACGACCCGCGCACGCAGTTCATGAACTGGACCCTGATGACACACGGCGCCTACGACTATGCCGCCGATGCCCGCGGCTACAGCTGGGGGCTGGCGGTCGAGTACATCGCCGACGGATGGGCGCTGCGTGGCGGCCGCTTCGCACAGCCGCGCGAGCCGAATCAGCTGCCGCTCGACCCGCGCATCGGTGCCCACTTCGGCGACCAGCTCGAACTCGAGCGGCCCTTCCGCCTCGGTGAACAGGCCGGCGTGGCGCGGCTGCTGATGTTCCGCAACCGCGCGGTGATGTCGCGCTACGACGACGCCCTCGCGCTGGCCGCGGCGACCGCGACCTTGCCCGACCTCGACGCCGTGCGCACCACCGAACACACCAAGGTCGGCGTGGGCGTCAACGTCGAACAGCGGGTGAGCGGCAGCGCGGGCGTGTTCGCGCGCGCGATGTGGGCCGACGGCAAGACCGAGACCTACGCCTTCACCGAGGCCGACCGCTCGGCGTCGGCCGGCGTGTCGGTCACCGGTGCGGGCTGGGGCCGCGCCGCCGACACCGTCGGATTCGCACTGGCGCAGAACATGCTGTCGTCGGGCCACCGCCAGATGCTCGCGCTCGGAGGCCAGACCATCTTCCTGGGCGACGGCCGCCTGAACTACCGGCCCGAGCGCATCGTCGAGGCGTACTACGCGATCTCGCCGATGCGGCAGCTCTCGCTGTCGCTGGATCTGCAGCGCATCGCCAATCCGGGATACAACGCGGATCGCGGGCCGGCATCGTTCATCGGGGCTCGCGTGCACGTCGAACTCTGAGCATGCCGGGCCCATCGATCGACCTCGCCACCACCAAGCGCTTCCTGCCGTGGGTGGTCGCGACCGCGCTCTTCATGGAGCAGCTCGATTCGACCATCGTCAATACCGGCATCCCGGCGATGGCCGCAAGCCTGCAGGTCACGCCGCTGAGCCTGAAGGCGGTAGTCACCAGCTACATCCTGAGCCTGGCGGTGTGCATCCCGGTCAGTGGCTGGCTGGCCGAGCGCTACGGCAGCCGCAGGGTGTTTCTCGGCGCGGTGGCGCTGTTCACGCTGTCGTCGATCGTGTGCGCGCTGGCGGTCGACGCCACGATGCTGGTCGCCGCGCGCGTGCCGCAGGGCATCGCGGCGGCGATGATGATGCCGGTGGGCCGCATGGCCATCGTGCGCACCTTCTCCAAGGGCGAACTGCTGCGCGCGATGACCTTCGTCATCATCCCGGCGCTGCTCGGGCCACTGCTCGGGCCCACCGTCGGCGGCCTGATCGTGCACTGGCTGTCGTGGCGCGAGATCTTCTTCGTCAACGTGCCGGTCGGCATCGCCGCGCTGTGGTTCGGCCACCGCTACATGCCCGACTACCGCAGCGGCGAGGCGCGCCCGCTCGACGTGCGCGGCCTGCTGCTGTTCGGCGGCGGCACCGCCTTGCTGTCGTGGTTGCTCGAGGTGTTCGGCGAGCACCATCTGAGCCTCGTGCAGGCGCTGTTGCCGCTGGCCGTCTCGATCGCGTTGCTGGCAACGTACGGCTGGCACGCACGGCGGACCTCGTATCCACTGCTGCGCCTGCAGCTGTTCGATACCCGCACCTTCCGCGTCTCGGTGCTGGGCGGCTTCGTCACCCGGCTCGGCATCGGCGGCATGCCGCTGATGCTGCCGCTGCTGCTGCAGCTCGGCCTCGGCTACCCGGCGTGGCAGGCCGGCCTGCTGATGATGCCGACCGCGCTGGCGGCGATGGCGATGAAGGTGATCTCGACCCGCATGCTGCGCCGCTTCGGCTTCCGGCGGGTGCTGGTGGTCAACACGCTGCTGGTGGGCTGCACGATCGCGACCTACTCGCTGGTTGGCCCGGGAACGCCGGTCGCCATGCTGATTGCGCTCGGACTGACGATGGGCTTCTTCAACTCGCTGCAGTTCTCGAGCATCAACTCGATGGCCTATGCCGACATCGCGGAGGCCGACGCGTCGATGGCCAGCACGATCGCGAGCACGATGCAGCAGATGTCGCTCAGCTTCGGCTTCGCCACCGCCTCGCTGGTGGCCGGCTGGTACCTGGGCAACCTGCCGCAGACCGACGCCGCCGCGGTGACGACGGCGCTGCACCGGGCGTTCCTGACGCTGGCGGTGCTGACGTGGCTGTCGTCGCTCGCGTTCCGCACCCTGAGGCCGGATGACGGCGAGAGCGTCAGCAAAGGGATGGCCGCGACGCCGGCGTAGCCGGCACGGATGCCCGAATCCGTGCGCAGCCTTCGAGTCGCGTGGCGAGGTGGCCGCTCATCGCGACCGCGCGGCGATCACTGCGGTGTCTGCGTCTTGACCATCGCCATCGCGCGTGCGCACGCCACGCCGGCCGGCTTGGCCGCGAAGTCGTGGTACGAGTCGAGCGACACGTCCCTGGGCGGCGAGATCGGCTGCTCGCTCTCCTGGACATAGCGGCCGTCGACCAGCTTGAACATGGTCGTGTGCGAAAGGACCAGGCGCACCGGTGCGCCGGTCTTTGGCGCGCACACCACGCCGAAGTCGGCGACCACCATCTCGGGCGTGGCCAGCGCGGTGTTGACGGCGACCAACTGGTACACCACCGCGACACGGCCCTGCGACATGGTCTTCGGCGTCGACAGCTTGACGTGCGCCTCGCCGTCGCTGCGCTTCCAGACGGGCAACACCTCGTCCGACGCCACGGCGTGACCGCCGAAGCCCGCGAGACCGAACAGCGAGAGGACCAGCAGCACGCGTCGACGATTGACCATGCGCCGAAGGCTAGCGCGACGACGCGCTGCCATGTGAAGGATTGCCACCCTCACTTGGGTGACGCACCCGTGGTCGGGGCCCGGTCGCGACGCCTGCGCGGCCGCGGTCAGCGCACGGCCGGCCGTGCGCCGGCCAACCACGCGTCGTAGCCGCCACGCAGCGGACGCACCGAGGTGAAGCCCTGGTCCAACAGGTGGCGGGCGGCCTGCACGGCGCCGGCGTCCTCCGGACAGGCGCACAGCGTGACGATCGGTCGGTCCTTGGGCCAGTGCCGCACCGCGAGCTCGAGGCGGTCGGGCTCTGCCACCACCGCGCCGGGGATCGGGCCCGTCTCGGCGACCATGCTCGCGCCGCGCAGGTCGAGCAGCAGCGGCGCCGGCTCGTTCGCGAGCGCCGCGAACAACTCGGCCGGCGTGATGTGGGGCACGGCCGCGAGGCGTCGAAAGCGATGCCTCTGCCACACCTTCCAGGCGAACCAGGCGACCACCAACAGCACGATGAACAGCGCGGCGACGGCGGTGTTGCGCTCGAGCAGCGCGATGACGTCGGGCGCCGCGTCGCGCAGCAGCCAGCCGGCGCCCAGGCCCAAGCCCGCCCACAGCACGGCGCCCGCCGCGGCGGCGAGCAGGAAACCGGTGAACGACATGCGCAGCGCGCCGGCGATGGGCGGCGCCACCGTCGAGAAGCCGGGAATGAACTTCGCCACCACCAGCGAAGCAATCCCCCAGCGCACGAAACGCGCCTCGGTCTGCGTGACGCACGACGCCGGATTGATCGAGAGCCGGCACAGGCCGGCCAGCACCCGGTAGCCGAACACGCGTCCGGCCCCGTACCAGAGCCAGTCGGCCACGACCGAGGCCACCACGGCGGCGGCCAACGCCTTGGCCAGCACCGACGGTGTCGAGGCGAGGCTTCCGGCCAGCAAGAGCGTCGGCACCGCCGGCACCGGCAGTCCCAGTTGCTGGAGGAGGACGTTGACGAAGACGACCGCGACGGCGTTCCGCTCGACGGCCTCCGCGATGTCGGCGACGTTCATGCGCAAGCCCGGATGATCCCACCTGGCTTGGGTCCGGGTGCGCCCTGGGGCCTCTGCCGCCGCGCCGGGCGGCACGGTGCGCAGCTCAACGCCGAGTCATCGCGATGTCTCCGACCCGCGGCTGGTCCTGGGTCCGCGCGTGCTCATCCCACCGACCAGATCGACCGTCGCGGGCGGCAGCGGCACCGCGTGCTTGTCGAGCAGTTCGCACACCACTCGCAGGCTGTCCTGCGATTGGCTCAGCACCTCGCGCGAGAGGGCCTCGTTGTTGCTGTCCAGGACGGCGGTCGCGGCGACGTCGGACAGCATGCCTTTCGCCCGCGGGTGCCGAACGGCGATGCTGTAGAGCTGAAGCCAGTTCATCGGCCGGAAGCCTACACGCTTCGCCGCTGCGGCGTTCGACCGTCCGCGGTGGCGTCACCGCGGACGCGGATGCTCAGTTCGAGGGCCCGGCGAGCGCACCGCGACCCGATGGCCCGCCGTGGCCGCCGCGACCCATGGTGGCCCGGGCAGCCTCGTTGCACGCGCGCATGGCCGCATGGTCGGCCGCCGCCTGCACGCAGCTCTGAAGCGTCTGCAGGGCCTGCATGCGCTGACCGATGCGCTGCAACTCCATCTGCTTGTGCTCCGCGAACTTGGCCGGATCCGGCGGACTTGCGGGGGCGGGTTGTGCGACGGCCAGCGTGCAGGCACCCGCAAAGGCCAGCGCGACGAGAGAAGTCCTTCCGAGCATGGCAATCCTCCGTGCAGTCGAGAGCGTGCCCATCGAACCGCGCAAACGGTTGCGAGGAAACATGCGTCCAGCGTGCGCGGCCTGCGTGCATCGGCGATGGCCACGCGGTGAAGTTGTGTGAACCCGCGTGACCGATGCCTCGACGACGCGGCGGCCGTGTCGACCGGCACCGGTCGAGGCGCCTTGCGACACCGCGTGCGCTCGATCGTCTGCCCGGCCGCGAAGTAGGCAGCGTGTTGCCTATCTACGCGATCCCGTTAGCGTTATCCCCGAACATTGACGGGCGAATGTCCGCCTAGGATTTGTTCGCATATTTGCATATCGACCCAGGTTCCGGCATCGACCACGTGCACCCGGCATCCAACGTCACGCAGTCCGGGGCGACGCCGGCCGATGAGGCGGTGCTCGAGTGCCGCGACGTCGAACGCCGCTTCGGCGGGCTGGTGGCCGTCACCGGCGTGAGCCTGCGCATCGAGCGCGGCGAGATCTTCGGTCTGGTGGGTCCGAACGGCAGCGGCAAGACCACCATCACCAACGCCATCACCGGCTTCTTCCCGCCGCAGAAGGGCTGCATCCTGCTCCACGGCCGCGACATCACCGGCCTGCCCGCGCACCAGGTGGCGCGGCTCGGCGTGGCGCGCACGTTCCAGAACCTGGCACTGTTCAACGGCATGACGGTGCTCGACAACATCCTGCTCGGCCGCCACGTGCACATGCACCCGGCGGTCTGGCGCACGGCGCTGTACCCGTGGTTCGCGCGCCCGGAGGAGACCCGGCACCGCGAAGTGGTCGAGGAGATCATCGACTTCCTGCAACTCGAAAGCGTGCGCGACGAACCGGTCGACTCGCTGCCGCTGGGCATCAAGAAGCGGGTCGAGCTGGCGCGCGCCCTCGTCGTGGAACCCAGCTTCCTCATCCTCGACGAGCCGATGGCCGGCATGAACCACGAGGAGAAGGCGTACATGGCGCGCTTCATCCTCGACGCGCGCGACGAGCGCGGCGTCACCTGCCTGATCATCGAGCACCACATGGACATCATCACCGGCATCTGCGACCGCATGCTGGTGCTGAGCTACGGCGAGGTGATCGGCACCGGCATTCCGCGCGAGGTCATCGCCGACCCGCGCGTCGTGCAGGCCTACATCGGAGGCGCACGTGCCGGCAACTGAGCCCCAGCGCGATGCCCAGCGCTGGGACTTCGACCCCGAGACGACGCTGGTGCGCCTGCTGGCCGCCAACGCCGCGGCAGTGCCCGACCAGGTCGCGATGCGCGAGAAGGACCGCGGCATCTGGCAGGAGTTCACCTGGTCGCAACTGAATCAGACTGTGCTCGCGGTGGCCGCCGGTCTGCAGGCGCTGGGCTTGAGCCGCGGACAAGGCGTGCTGGTGCTGGGCGACAACCGCCCGCGGCTGTACATGGGCATGCTGTGCGCCGGCGCACTCGGCGCATACCCGATGCCGGTGTACCCCGACGCGACGCCGCAGGAGGTGCTGCACGTCGCCAGCGAAGTGGAGATCGCCGTCGCCATCGCCGAGGACCAGGAGCAGGTCGACAAGGCGCTCGATCTGCGCGAGCGCGGCGCGCGCATCGGACACATCGTGTACGACAACCCACGCGGCCTGGCGCGCTACACGGCGCCGGGGCTGCTGTCGTGGTCCGACCTCGAGGCGCAGGGCCGCGCACGGCTCGCCCGCGAACCCGGCCTCGCCGAGGCGATCCTCGCCATCGCCGGGCCACGCGATCCGGCCGTGTTCATCCACTCCTCGGGCACCACCGGCAAGCCCAAGGGCGTGGTGTTGAGCCACTTCAACATTCTCTCGGGCGTGCGCAATGCCCATCGGTGTGGCGCCTACGCGTTCGGCGAGTCCGTGCTCGCCTACCTGCCGATGGCCTGGGTGGGCGACTTCGCGTTCACCGTCGGCGCCGGCGTGGCGCTGCGGTTCGTGATCAACGTGCCCGAACGGCAGGAGACGGTGCTGCACGACCTGCGCGAAATCGCACCGACCTTCTATCTCGCGGCGCCGCGCAGCTGGGACAACATGCTCACCACCGTGCACGTGCGGATGGAGGACTCGACGCGGCTGAAGAAGCTGCTGTACGACACCTTCATGAACTCGGCGCAGGCCGCCGAGCGGCGCCGGCTCGAAGGCAGGGAACCGACCCTGGCGCAAAAGTTGATGCGCCCGCTGGGCGAGTGGCTGGTGATGGGGCCGATCAAGGACCAGCTCGGCCTGACCCGCCTGCGCCACGCGTTCACCGGCGGCGAAGCGATCGGCGAGGACACGTTCGTGTTCTACCGTGCGCTCGGCGTCAAGCTGCGCCAGCTCTACGGACAGACCGAGAGCAGCGCCTACACCGCCATGCAGGCGGCCGACGAGGTGCGCCTGCACACCGTGGGGCGGCCACTGCCCGGCGTCGACGCCAGGATCAGCGAATCCGGCGAGATCCTGTTGCGCTCGGGCAGCATCTTCGACGGCTACTTCGAGAACGCGGCGGCCAGCGCCGAGGCCCTGGTCGATGGCTGGCTGCACACCGGTGACGCCGGCTACATCGAGGCCGACGGCCATCTGGTGGTGCTCGGGCGCGTGTCGGAGGTGGTGCACACCGCGCGCGGCGAGCGCTACATCCCGAACTACATCGAGAACCGCCTGAAGTTCAGCCCGTTCATCAAGGACGTGGCCGTGCTCGGCAGCGGGCGCGACTGGCTGAGCGCGATCGTCTGCGTCGACCGCGAGACGGTGGGACATTGGGCCGAGCTGCGCGGCATCTCCTACATCTCGTACGCCGACCTGTCGCAGAAGCCCGAGGTCGCGCAATTGATCGGCGACGCGGTGCGCCGCGTCAATGCCACGCTGCCCGAGCCGCTGCGATTGAGGCGCTTCGTCAGCCTGCACAAGGAGTTCGATGCCGACGACGGCGAGATCACGCGGACGCGCAAGCTGCGGCGCAACGTGGTCGAAGAGCGCTATGCGCCGATCATCGAGGCCATCTACGGCGGCCAGGCCAGCGTGACCGTGAAGGCGCAGATCGTCTACGAGACTGGCGAGACTGGCGTCACCGAGCGCGAGCTGGCGGTCGTGAAGGTGTGACGCGATGGACGTCATGTACTTCCTCGAGCTGGCCGTCAACGGCGCGTTGGCCGGGCTGATGTACGCGCTGGTGGCGCTGGGCATCGTGCTGATCTACAAGTCGTCGTCGGTGCCCAACCTGGCCCAGGGCGCGCTGACGATGCTCGGGCCCTACCTGGTGCTGGCGTTCGCGGCCAAGACCGGCGTGCCGATCTGGGCCGCGATCCCGCTGGCGATGGCGTCGATGTTCGTGATCGGCATCGTCATCGAGCGCACCGCGCTGCGCCGCCTGGCCGGGCGGCCGATCGTGATGATCCTGATGATGACGCTGGGCATCGACATCTTCCTGCGCGCCACCGCGCTCACCGTCTGGGGCGGCAGCGGGCGCAACATGCCGATCGGCATCAGCGACGCGCCGCTGTTCCTCGGGCCAGTGCTGGTCAACCGCGCCTACGCCGTCGGCGCCGCGGTGGCGGTGGCGATGTTCGCCGCTTTCATGCTGTTCTTTCGCACCCGCATGGGCGTGGTGCTGCGCGCGATCGCCGACGACTACACCGCATCGTGGTCGGTGGGCATCTCGGTCGAGCGCGGCGTGGCGCTGTCGTGGGCGCTGTCGGCGGTGGCGGCCACCACCGCCGGCGTGCTGTGGGGCTCGGTGCAGACGGTCGACCAGACGCTGTCGCTGCTGCTGCTCAAGGGCATCACGGTGGGCGTGCTCGGCGGCCTCGACAGCATCGGCGGCGCGCTGCTGGCGGGGCTGCTGCTGGGGATCATCGAGAACGTCGCGTCGGGCTACCTCGATCCGCTGCTCGGCGGCGGCACGCGCGACCTGGTCGTCGCCGCAGTGCTGATCCTGACGATCATGGTGCGTCCGCACGGTCTGTTCGGCCGCCACGACATCGAGAGGATCTGACCGCGATGCTCTATCGACGCGCCGGCATCTTCCACACCAGCTACAGCAGCGACCGCGCGCTGTTCCCGATCCCGTTCGAGCGCCGAGCGATGGTGGTCATCGTGCTGTTCGCGCTGGCCGCGCCCTGGGTGCTCAGCTCGCTGGCGATCACCAGCTACGTGCGCCCCTGGCTGATCTGGACCTCGGCCGCGCTCGGGCTCAACCTGATCCTCGGCTGGGCGGGGCAGTTCCACTTCGGCTACGGCGCCATCATGGGCATCGGCGCCTACGCCTCGGTGCATGCGGCGCGCCATGGCGTGCCGTGGGAACTGGCGGTGATCCTCGGTGGCGTCACCGCCACCGCGGTCGGCGTGGTGTTCGCCTTCGCCGCGCTGCGCGTGAAGGGGCTGTACCTCGCACTGTCGACGCTGGCGCTGCAGTTCGTGATGGACTGGGTGATCTCGCACGTGCCGGCGATCAGCGGCGGCGTGTCGGCCACCCTGCAGGCGCCACCGATGAAGCTGCTCGGTCAGGCCATCACCTCCGAGGCCGGCACCTACTACGTGGTGCTGGCGTGGACGGCGCTGGTGACGATCTTCATGCTGAACCTGCGTCGCAGCGCGCTCGGCCGCGCGCTGGTGGCCGTGCGCGAGAAGGACTACGCCGCCGCGGTGATCGGCGTGCAGAGCTTCTACTTCAAGCTGGTGGCCTTCGCCACCTCGGCCTTCATCGGCGGCGTCAGCGGCGCCATGCTGATCTTCGGCTTCTACCGCGCGGTGACGCCGGAGCAGTTCGCGGTCAACGTGTCGATCGAGGTGCTCGCGATGGTGATGGTCGGTGGCCTGGGCAGCATCATCGGCAGCTTCCTCGGCACCGCGTTCATCCTGCTGCTGCCCGGCCAGATGAACGAGCTGTTCGCCTGGGCCGCCAAGTCGCTCGGCATGGATGTCGGCATCGAAGCGCTGGCACACATCCCCAACATGGCCTATGGTGCGGCGATCATCGCGGTGCTGCTGATCGAACCGATGGGCCTGGGCAAGCTGTACGGCAACGTGCGCAACTACCTCATGGTGTGGCCGTTCGGCTACGTGCGGAAGTAGCCATGGCGCAGGCATCCGACGGCGACATCCTCGCCTTGAACAACATCGAGGTGATCTACGACCACGTGGCGCTGGCCATCAAGGGCGTCTCGATCGCCGTGCCGCGCGGCGGCATGGTCGCGCTGCTGGGCGCCAACGGCGCCGGCAAGAGCACCACGCTCAAGGCCATCAGCGGCCTGCTCAAGCCCGAGCGCGGCGAGGTCACCCGCGGCGAGTTGCGCTTCGAGGGCCACGACATCGAGCGCCTGATGCCGCAGCAGCGGGTGCGCCGCGGCATCGTGCAGGTGCTGGAGGGTCGGCGCGTGTTCGAGCACCTGACACCCGACGAGAACCTGGTCGCCGCCACTGCGGTGACGGGCTGCAGCCGTGCCGAGACGACGCGACGGCGCGATCGCGTCTACGGCTACTTTCCGCGCCTGCACCAGCGGCGCGGCGCGCAGGCGGGGTTCCTGTCCGGCGGCGAGCAGCAGATGCTGGCGATCGGCCGCGCGCTGATGACCGAGCCCAGGCTGCTGATGCTCGACGAGCCGAGCCTGGGGCTCGCGCCGTTCCTGGTGGCCGAGATCTTCGAGATCGTGCGGCGCATCAACCGCGAGCAGGGCCTGTCGATCCTGCTGGTGGAACAGAACGCGATGGCGGCCCTCGAAGTGGTCTCGCACGGCTACCTGATGGAGAACGGCCGCGTCGTGATGCACGACAGCGCGCCGGCGATGAAGCGCAACCCCGACATCCAGGAGTTCTACCTGGGCGGACACGAGAACAAGGATTTCAGCGAGATCAAGCACTACAGCCGGCGCAAGCGCTGGCTGAGTTGATTCCACGCTGCCGGCGCGAGCACTGCGCGCCGGCGGCGCCATCACCACCCAAACCAAGGAGACTGTTCATGAAACTGAGTGCGCGATCGATGCTGGCGGGCCTGGCCCTGCTGCTCGGCGGCGGGGCGGCATTCGCCCAGGCCGCCGACACGATCAAGTTCGGCCTCTGCTACGACTTGAGCAAGGCCTATACCTTCGTCACGCCGCAGATCTCGCAGGCCGCGCGCGACTACGCGACGCTGCTCAACATGAAGGGCGGCATCGAGGGCCATCCGATCGAGATCGTGGTGCAGGACCACGGCAACGAGCCGCAGCGCGGGATCGAGTGCTACGAGAAGCTCAAGCGCGAAGGCGTGATGATGTTCGACATGCTGTCGACGCCGGTGTCGCGCGCGGTGCTGCCGCGCATGATGGCCGACGGCAACATCCTGCTGCAGTCGTTCGTCGGCCGCGGCGACGCGGTGGACGGCGACGTCTTCAAGTGGATCTTCCCGGTCGGGCCGACCTACTGGGGCCAGATGGCCAACGACGTGGCCTGGATAAAGGGCCAGCACAAGGGCAGCCTCAAGGGCGTCAAGATCGCGTTCATCTATCCCGACTACGCGTTCGGCCAGGAGCCGATCCCGATCCTCAAGACGCTGGCCGCGAAGGAAGGCTTCGAGCTCGGCCTGTTCCCCAACCCGATGCCCGGGCGCGACCAGGCCGCCGTGTGGACGCAGATCCGCCGCTTCGACCCCGACCACGTGATCAGCTGGAACCTTTCAGCCATGCACGTGGTGGCGGCCAAGGAGATGAAGCGCAACGGCATCCCGATGGACAAGCTCATCACCGTGAACTGGCTCAACGAGGTCGACATCAACAACATCGGCCCGGCCGAGGCCAAGGGCCTCAAGCGAGGCACCAACGTGGTCGGCGGCAAGGAGCACCCGCTGATGCAGCAGATCGCCAAGGAGGTCTACGGTGCCAACAAGGGCGCCGGCGACGTCAAGAACATGGACGACATCTACTACAACACCGGGCTGGCGATGTACTCGGTGATGTTCGACGCCGTGCGCCAGGCGATCCAGAAGGAGAAGTGGCCCCTGACGCCGGCCAAGATCAAGACGGGTCTGGAAAGCCTGCGCAACTTCGACGCCAATGGCTTCATGGCGCCGGTGACCGTGACCGCCAAGGACCATGGCGGCGGCGGCAAGACTCGCATCGACATGTGGGACGGCACGAAGTGGGTGCCGCAGGGCGACTGGAGCGCCGCCTACACCGACGTGGTCGACCAGGTGGTGAAGGAGCAATCGGCGGAGTTCGCCAAGACGGGCAAGTGACGCCTGCCCGACGCCGTCATGCCGGCGCGCCGGCATGACGGCCCTCGGCGCTCCGTCCCTGCCTGGCTACGCGGCCTCGTCGTCGGGCCGGTCGATCTTCTTCATGTTCTCCAGGATCTTCAGCAGGTAGTGCACGGCGTGGACCATGTCGCTGACCGAGAAGCCGTCGAGCGCCTGCTCGTAGTACGCGTGGATCTTCGGTAGCGCCTTGCGTTGCCACACCTGGCGGCCGCTGGTGGTCAGGCGGATCAGCCGTGAGCGCCCGTCCTGTGGGTCCGATGCGCTCTCGAGGCGGCCGTCACGCTCGAGGCGGCCGATGACGCCGGCCAGGTTCTGGCGGCTGACCATCAGGTAGCGCGCCAGTTCGCCCAGCTTCATGCCGGCGACGGCCTGCGGCCGCGACAGCGCCCCCAGCACCGCCCACTGCTGCGTGGTGAGGCCGTCGTCCTCGATGGCGCGGCTGCCCGTTTTATGCAGCATGTTGGCACATTGGTACAAGCGAAAGAACAGCCGGTTGGCCATCGCTGCCCGCGTTTCGCTGACATTTTCCATAAGCAATATGCCGAACCCGTCGATCGCGAGGTGCCCTTGCTCGGGGATTCGATCAAGCCTAAGATGTGACCACATATTGTCATACATGCCCCAGCCGGACAAGGAGAGCAAACGTGCGCTTCAAGGACAAGGTGGCGGTCGTCACCGGTGGCGGCGGCGGCATCGGCGGCGCAACCTGCGCGCGCTTCGCGCTCGAGGGCGCGCGCGTGGCGGTGCTCGACCGCAACGCCGCGGCCGCCGAAGCCGTGGCCGGTGCCATCCGTGACGACGGCCTGCAGGCGCTCGCCGTCGCGTGCGACATCACGCAGCGCGCGAGCGTCGACGCGGCGATCGGCCATATCGGCAGCCACTGGGGCGGCATCGACATCCTCGTCAACAACGCCGGCTGGGATGTGTTCAAGCCGTTCACGAAGACCGTGCCCGACGAGTGGGAGCGTCTGATCGCGATCAACCTGGTCGGCGCCCTCAACATGCACCACGCCGTGCTGCCGCTCATGGTGCAGCGGCGCGGCGGCCGCATCGTCAACGTGTCGTCGGACGCCGCGCGCGTCGGCTCGTCGGGCGAAGCGGTCTATGCCGCGTGCAAGGGCGGCCTGGTGGCGTTCTCCAAGACGCTGGCGCGCGAGCACGCCCGCCACGGCATCACCGTCAACGTCGTGTGCCCCGGGCCGACCGACACCGCGCTGTTCGCCGACTACAAGCAAGGCGCGGGCAGTCCGGAGAAGCTCGAGGAGGCGTTCCGCCGCTCGATCCCGCTCGGCCGCATCGGCCAGCCCGAGGATCTGCCCGGCGCGATCCTGTTCTTCGCCAGCGACGACGCCGCCTACGTGACGGGCCAGGTGCTCAGCGTATCGGGCGGCCTCACGATGGCGGGCTGATCCATCCACAGAAGAAGGGGACTTCACCATGACCTACCAGGACCTCCTCTACGAGGTACGCAACCGCGTCGCGTGGATCACGATCAATCGCCCCGACAAGATGAACGCGTTCCGCGGCACCACCTGCGACGAGCTGATCGACGCGCTGCTGCGCGCCGGCTACGACCGCGAGATCGGCTGCATCGTGCTGGCCGGCGCCGGCGAGCGGGCGTTCTGCACCGGCGGCGACCAGTCGGCGCACGACGGCAACTACGACGGGCGCGGCACCATCGGGTTGCCGATCGAGCAGCTGCACCAGGCGATCCGCGACGTGCCCAAGCCGGTGATCGCGCGCGTGCAGGGCTACGCGATCGGGGGCGGCAACGTGCTGTGCACGCTGTGCGACCTCACCCTCTGCTCGGACAAGGCCGTGTTCGGCCAGGTCGGCCCGAAGATGGGCTCGGTCGACCCGGGCTACGGCACCGCGCTGCTGGCGCGCGTGGTCGGCGAGAAGAAGGCGCGCGAGATGTGGTACCTGTGCCGCCGCTACACCGGCGAGCAGGCCGTGCAGATGGGCCTGGCCAACGTCTGCGTGCCGCAGGCCGAGCTCGACGCCACCGTGCAGCAGTGGGCCGAGGAGATCTGCGACAAGAGCCCGACCGCGATCGCGATCGCCAAGCGCAGTTTCAACATGGACACCGCGCACCAGGCCGGCATCGCCGGCATGGGTCTGTACGCGTTGAAGCTCTACTACGACACGGACGAATCGCGCGAGGGCGTGCGTGCGTTGCAGGAGAAACGCAAGCCCGAGTTCCGCAGGTTCTCGAAGTAGCCGTGCGCATCCCCTACGTCGACGACGACCTGCAGACGCTGTCCGAGCAGGCCAGCCGCTACGCCAGCGAGCGCGTGGCGCCCGGCTACCTCGAGCGCGACCGCACGCGTGTGCTCGACCGCACGATCATGGGCGAGATGGGCGCGCTCGGTCTCATCGCACCCGAGCTGCCCGAGGCCTTCGGCGGGCAGGGCCTCGGCACGGTGGCCGCCGGCGTGATCCACGAGGCCATCGCGCGCGCCGACCTGAGCCTGTCGTACGTCAACCTGCTGGCCTCGCTCAACGGCCAGATCCTGTCGCAGCACGGGCGGCCCGAGGTCGTTGCGCCGTGGCTCGCCAAGGTCGTGCGCGGCCAGGCCTTGCTGGCGATCGCACTCACCGAGCCGCGCGGCGGATCCGACGCCGCCAACCTGCGGCTGCGCATCGAGCGCGTCGGCAACGAGTACGTGGTCAACGGCGAGAAGACGTCGATCTCGGCCGCCGACCAGGCCGACGCGGTGATCGTGTTCGGTCGCACCGGCGGCGCGGACTCCGGCGCGCACGGCGTGACGGCGCTGCTGGTGCCGACCGACGCGCCGGGCCTCACACGCAGCCGCTTCGATTGCCACGGCCAGCGCGCCATCGGCCGCGGCTCGCTCTTCTTCGACGGCGTGCGCGTGCCGCTCGACCACCGGCTGGGCGACGAGGACCGCGGCTTCGTGCAGGTGATGCAGGGCTTCGACTACTCGCGGGCGCTGATCGGCGTGCAGGTGCTCGCCGTGGCGCGCGCCGCGCTCGACGAGGCCTGGGCCTACGCGGCGCAGCGCGAAGCCTTCGGCAGGCCGCTGGCCGCGTTCCAGGGCGTGTCGCACCCGCTCGCCGAGTTCGACACCCAGGTACACGCCGCACGCCTGCTGTGCTTCCAGGCGCTGTGGCTCAAGGACCAGGGGCTGCCGCACAGCGCCGAAGCGGCGATGTGCAAGTGGTGGGCACCCAAGCTCGCCTACGACACGGTTCACCAGTGCCTGCTCAGCTTCGGGCACGGCGGCTACGACCGCGGCCCAATGGAGCAACGCCTGCGCGACGTGCTCGGCTTCGAGATCGGCGACGGCACCGCGCAGATCATGAAGACCGTCATCGCACGCGCACGCGCCGGGCGCCAGGCGGTGCCGAACTGAGGACTAGACGCTGCCCTTCGCCGACCGCATCGGGATCCAGCGCGCGAGTGTCTCGCGCAGGGTGTCGAGCACGAGCGGCTTGGTCAGCAGCCCGTCGGCTCCCGCCGCGTAGCACGCCTGGCGGTCTTCCGGCCCCACGTGCGCCGTCAGCACGACGATCGGGCAGCCGGTCCAGGTACCTGCCTGCTGCATGGCGCGCAAGCGGCGTGTGGCCTGCAGGCCGTCCATGCGCGGCATCTGCAGATCCATCAGCACCAGAGCCGGGGTTCGCTCCAGGCACGCCCGCACGGCCTCGTGGCCATCGATCGCCAGCCGCACGCGCAGGCCGAGCGCGGACAGAAACTCCCGGCCCAGCAATTGGTTCACTTCGTTGTCTTCGACGAGCAGAACCTCCGCATCCTCTCGGACCGCGGTCCGCTCGTTGACCACGGCAGGCGTGCGCTCGGGCGGTACACCGAGTCGCCGCAGTTGGGCCGGCACCGGCGGGGCGACCATCACCGCGGCTCGCACACGATCCACCTGCTCGGCAATCTCGGGGGCATTCCAATCGGGGCGTACGAGCAGGTGCAGGCACGCCCGCGGGAATGCCGCGCGCAGCGCGGCGAGGTCGCTGTCGGGTTGCAGCGCCTGCTCGGTGATCACCACGGCATCGGGCAGCGCGGTCGCGGCATCGCGGGCCTTGTCCAACGCCACCGAGAGACCGTAGTGAACCTCGGTGCGCCAGCCCAGCCGCTGCAGCTGCGCGGACATCCAGCGACCGCCCGGCGCGCGCTGATAGACCAGCCACACGAGACCCGGCGGCGGGGGCTCGGGCAGACGATGCGCCTCGGGAACCTCCACCACCGGAAGCTCGACCTCGAACGTGAAGACGGCGCCACCGGAGTCCGGGCATTCGAGGGTCAGCCGGCCGCGCATCGAATCGGCGAGCCGGCGCGCGATCGCCAGGCCGAGTCCGGCACCGGCGTGGGCGCGGGCCAGCGTCTCGTCACCCTGCACGAAGGGCTCGAAGATCGCGGCGCGTCGCTCCGGTGGAACCCCCGGACCGGTGTCGCTGATCCGGATCATCAGGCGGCAGCGGCCGCTGTCTGCCGCAGACAACCAGGTCTCGAGCGCGATCCGGCCTTCTTCGGTGAACTTGATGGCGTTGCCCAGCAGATTGACGACGATCTGGCGGATCGCCCCGTCGTCGCCTTCCACCCACGGCGTGTCGCCGTGCCAATCGAAGATCGTGAGGAGGTCTCTGCGCCGGGCGAGCGGCAGCACGCTGCGCATGGCGTCGGCGACCAACTGCGATGGATCGAACCGGCGCGTGCGCAGTTCGACCCGCCCTGATTCGATCCTCGACAGATCGAGCACGTCGTTGATCAGCTGCAGCAACGACTGGCCCGACTCGTGGGCGGTGGTCAGAAAACGCTGCTGTTCAGGCGATGTGGCGGCCCGCAACGCGAGTTCGGTCAGCCCCAGCACGCCGTTCAACGGCGTGCGGATCTCGTGGCTCATGTGCGCCAGGAACCGGCTCTTGGCCTGGTTGGCGTGCTCGGCCTCGCGCCGCCGACTCTCCGCCAGCTGCAGTGCGGCTTCCAGGCTCGCGGTGCGCTCACGCACGCTCGCCTCCAGTCGGCGCCGGTGCTCGTCGCGCTCGAGCTCCTGCGCCTTCTGGGCCTGAACCTCCGACACCACACCGGTGATCCACGCGGGCACGCCGGCAGCGTCCGGGAGCACCCGGCACCGACCTCGCAACCAGCGCCACCGCCCCTCCGCGTCGAGGTATCTCATCTCGTAGGTGAAGCGCCCCATGTGTGCCACGGCCGCTTCGTGGTCGGCCACGTAGCGCGGCAGGTCATCGGGATGGATGCGTGCCCGCGACGTCGTCGTATCGGTCGGCGCGGTCTCGGGCCCGAAACCGAGCATCTCGTGAAACTGGCTCGAGAACCACAGCGCGTCGCTGCGCAGGTCGTGCTCCCAATACGCATCGCCCGACGCGGCCAGCGCACGCAGAGCGCGCGAACGACGCAACCTCGCTGAATCGGACACCATCCGAGCCCACCCCCCAACGACTCCCGGGCCCTATTGTCCGGGTTGGCGCGCAGGTGCCCTCAATCTGCGTGGGCTGCCGGCGAACCCGTGAAGTGGTCCCGAATCAGGGCGCCGTGCTCGGCGCCCTGCGCCCGACCCAGTACGTCGCGCCCTCGGGCCCGTAGCGCTCGGCGTGGGGCGTTCCCGCGGCCAATCGAAACGTCCCGCCGGGCGTCAGATGCCAGGCACGGCCGCCCTCGATCAGCCACATCTCGCCCTGCACGACCACCGCCTCCGCGTCGAAGGGGTGCGTGTGGGTGTCGATCACGGTACCCGGTCGCCATTCGCGCACCAGGACCTCGTCGCAGCCGCTCTGGAGCGCCTCGCTGCGGAAGGCTTCGAAGTTG
>DATJYZ010000367.1:0-7401 GCA_035499355.1 Burkholderiaceae bacterium
AACCACCTGCTGGTGGTGCAGGCGTCGTCGCACGGCGCGCCCAAGCGCGTGCGCGGCGTGATCTCGCGCACCCAGGTCGAGCGCCAGCTCGGCACGCTGATCGACATCACGCCGATCGCCGGCAGCTTCTCGGAAGTCGAGCGCGCGTTGCTGTAACTGCGGCGGATCGGCGCATTCGGTCGCACCTTGTTCTTGCCCCGTCGCGAAGACGCCAGGGGCGCGGGTCAGCCAACTCCGGCCGGCGCCGCGTCCTCGGCGCCTTGAGCGCTTGCGTTCGACAGCAACTGCAGAACTGCTGCTTCGAACGCCGCGACGGGCGCATCGTTCTCGAACAGCGTATCGGCGGCACTGTCGATGCGTTGGCGGCAGGCGGCGGCGAAGTCGCGGTCGCTGGCCACGCGGCAGGCCAGCTCGACATAGCGGGCGTCCGAGTCGGCCACCAGGTCGACGAAACCCATCGCGGTATAGAGCCCGTGGCCGAAGCGTTCGCGCTGCAGTCGTCCGGCCAGGGTGACCACCGGCGTGCCGACCGAGAACGCCTCCATGCTGGTGTTGTAGCCGTTGAAGTGAACGGTATCGAGAACCACGTCCGACATCTGCAAGACGCGCAGGTAACGCTCGTAGGGCATGGACGGCACAAAGCGCACGCGAGCGGCAAGCGCGGGCGACAGCACCTGCAGGCGCCGCATCAGTGCCGCGCGAAGGTGGTCCTGGGCCGGCTGGAACAGCAGAATCACTGCCTGCGGATCACGCTCGGTGATGGCAAGGAACAGGCGGTCCATGCGCGGCTGAATTTTGAAGATCTGCTGCGCGCAGCAATACAGGTGCTCGTCGTCGGAAACTCCCAGTTGCGCGCGTGTCGGTTGCGCCGCTGGCGGCGGCGGGCGGAGATAGCGGCACACGTTGCCCGCTGCTGGCAGCAGCACGAGCTCTTCGGTGTAGTGCGCCTGGGCGTCACCCGCCTCGAACAGAGCCCACGAGACGTAGGCATCCAGGGCCGGGATGCCCGTGGTGTCGGGATGGCCGAACCACGTGAACTGCAGCGGCGCGAGGCGGGCGAAAGCGAGAAAGTAAGACAGCGGCTCCATGCCGATGTCCGCAAAGAAGAGCGCATCGAGCCCGAGCGCGGCCACGGTCTGCCGCGCTGCGTGCAGCGGGCCAGGCGGGATGTCGACCACGGCATCGGCTGCGGCATCGATGGCGCGCGCCGTGTCGTCGCCATTCGACGGCTCGAGGCGGATCGCGATGACTTCGAAGCGCCGCCGGTCGAGCTTCTCAAACAAACCGCGCACGACGCTGCCGACGCTGTGCGCTCGCAGGAAGCGCGACGCGATGCCGATCTTCACCCGCCCCTCACCCACCCGCCAAGCGCCCACATGAGGAGCGGTCCACAGCAGGTCCGGGCAGGCTCTGGCGTAGACGCTGGCCAACGCGCTGTTGAGTTCGACGTTGACCTGGCCGTGGTAGGAAAAGCGGAAGTAGGTGGCCGCGTGCACCAGCGGATCAGTCAGCGCCAGGTCATCGCTGGCCTGCAGGCGGCGCAGTTTGTCCAGCGCCGTGGCGCGCGCGCGGCGGATGGCTTGGTCATCGGGAGCGACGAACGGCATCAGCATCGCCTCGCGCAGCAGGTAGCCCGTGCGCTGTTGCGGATCCACCTGCGCCAGTCGCAGCAGCGTGGCCGACGCAGCGTCCAGTCGCCCGGCATCTTCTTGCGCCAGTGCCAGGTTGCGCAGCGCGAGGACGTTGCCAGGTGCGAGCGCGGACCAGCGCTCGAACAGACCACAGGCTTCTTCGGGTTGCTGCATCATCAGCAACAGCGAGCCGAGGTTCTGAAGCGCGAGGGCGAACGCCGGATCCAGCGCCACGGCCTCGCGCAGCAGTGCCACGGCATCGGGAAAGCAGGCCGGCAGACGCGACAGCGCCACACTCTGGTTGTATAGACACACCGCGAGAAGCTTGCGCGCCTGCACCACGTCCTGATGCAGCTGTATCGTCGAACGGCATACCTTCGCGGCGGCGTCGAATTCGCCCACGGCCAGCAGCTGCCTGGCCTTGTCGAGTCGTTTGCTCATGACGGAACGAGCGGGGCATGGGCCCCGCGGCAATGGGTATTCGAGGCAACGAACGAACGCTGCGCCTGCCGGAGCCGCAGCGCGCCAGTTTGGCAGTATCTCCTCGCCGGGCCGGCTCGGGACCTCTCGGGTGCAGCAGGTCTGCAGCGGCCACGCCCGCGGGCGCGCTACGACCGCGGCGCGTCGAACGCGGTGCGCGCCGGCTCGATTGTGCCGACGTCGGCCCATGAGCGGCTGTCGTAGTCGAACGCGGCCAGCGCGCAGGTGGCCAGGTCGATGCTCGCGCCGGCCAGGCGGCTTGCCAGCGCGCTGAACTCGGGGTTGTGCCCGCACAGCATCAGACGCTCGACCTTCGGGTCGGTGTCGTGGATCACTGCCAGCAGGTCCTCCACGTGCGCCGCGTACAGCGAGTCGTCGACCAGCACGTGCTTGCGCGGGTAGTCGATCTCGGCGGCGATGCGCTGCGCCGTCGTCAACGCGCGCAGCGCGGGGCTCGAGACGATCAGGTCGGGCTTCACGTGATGCTTGGCCAGGCGCTTGCCCATCCTGGCGGCGTCGTGCAGTCCGCGCTCGTCCAGCGGCCGCTCGCGGTCGGGCAGCGCCGGGTCGTCGCGGCTGGCCTTTGCATGCCGAACCAGGTACAGCGTCTTCATCGCCGAGCGCCCTCGTGCGGGTCGATCGGACGATGATAGACGCGAGGCGTCGCGCGGGGCCCGCTGCTCAGGCCTTGCCCGGCAGCAGCAGCCACGACAGTGCCGGAATCAGCAGCACCGCGCCCACCATGTTCCAGACGAACATGAACGCCAGCAGGATGCCCATGTCGGCCTGGAACTTGATGGGCGACAGCGCCCAGGTGGCCACGCCGGCGGCCAGCGTGATGCCCACCAGCACCACCACCTTGCCGGTGAACTGCAGCGCGCTGCGGTACGACTCGGCCAGCGACACGCGGGCGCGCTGCCGCACCAGCTGCACCGACAGCAGGTACAGCGCGTAGTCGATGCCGATGCCGACGCCGAGCGCGATCACGGGCAGCGTCGCCACCTTGACGCCGATGCCCAGCGCCACCATCAGCGCCTCGCACAGCACCGAGGTGATCACCAGCGGCACCACCGCCACCACCACCGCGCGCCAGCTGCGGAAGGTGATGAAGCACAGCACGATCACCGCGCCGTACACCAGCAGCAGCATCTGCGTCCACGCCTGCTTGACGACGATGTTCGTCGCCGCCTCGATGCCGGCGCTGCCGGCGGCGAGCAGGAACTTGCGCTCGTCGTTGCCGTGCCCAGCCGCGAACGTGCTGCTGGCCTGCACCACGCGCTCGAGCGTGTCGGCGCGGTGGTCGGACAGGTACGCGATCACCGGCATCACCGAGCAGTCGGTGTTGAAGAGATCCGGGTTGTTGACGCTCGCCTGCTGCGCGCCGTAGTTCAGCACGTCCTGGTTGCGCGCGATCGTCAGCCACTTCGGGCTGCCCTCGTTGCTGCCTGCGGTAATTTGGCGCACCGCGTTGGCCAGCGACACCGTGGTCTGCACGCCGCTCACCTGCTGCAGCTGCCAGGCCAGGCGGTCGGCCTCGACCAGCGTGGCGTACTTGAGGCAGCCTTCCTTCTCGGTCTTGACGATCACCGCGAAGGTGTCGCTCGACAGGCTGTAGTTGCCGGTGATGTAGGCGTTGTCGCGGTTGTAGCGCGAGTCGGCGCGCAGTTCGGGCGCACCGGGGTCGAGGTCGCCGATCTTCAGGTGGTGGCTGGCGGCGTAACCCGCCACCAGCAGCAACGCCGACGCGGCCAGTGCGGCCAGCGCCCAGCGGCGCTCGGTGAAGCGCGCCAGCACGCCGAACAGGCGGTTGAAGCCGCGCTGCTGCGCCTGGTCGCTCTCGGCCATCAGGGCGCGCGCCGCAGCCGCATCGCTGACGCCGACGTAGCTCAGCAGCACCGGCAGCAGGATCAGGTTGGTGAAGATCAGCACCGCCACACCGAGGCTGGCGGTCAGCGCCAGGTCCCGGATCACCGGGATGTCGATCGCCATCAGCACCGCGAAGCCCACCGCGTCGGCCAGCAGCGCGGTCAGGCCGGCGAGGAACAGGCGGCGGAACGTGAAGCGCGCGGCCACCAGCTTGTGCGCGCCGCGCGCGATGTCCTGCATGATGCCGTTCATCTTCTGCGCGCCGTGGCTGACACCGATCGCGAACACCAGGAACGGCACCAGGATCGAATACGGGTCGAGCTCGAAGCCCAGCGCGGCCACCAGCCCGAGCTGCCACACCACCGCGATCAGCGAGCACGCCAGCACCAGCGCGGTGGAGCGCGCGCAGCGGGTGTACAGCCAGATGATCGCGGCCGCGATCAACGCCGCGAGGCCGAAGTACATCGCCACCTGCATCAGCCCGTCGATCAGGTCGCCCACCAGCTTGGCGAAGCCGATCACGTGCACCTTGGTTCGACCGTCGGCCTCGACGCGCGCGCGCAGTTGCTCCAGCGAGTGCGACAGCGCGCGCACGTCGATGCGCTCGCCGGTCTTGGGGTCGCGATCGAGCAGCGGCACCACCAGCATGCTCGACTTGAAGTCGTTGCCGACCAGGCTGCCGACGATGCCGGCGCGCGCGATGTTGCCGCGCAGCGATTCGGTGGCGGCGGCCGAGCCGTCGTAGTTGTCGGGCATCACAGGGCCGCCGCGAAAGCCCTCTTCGGTCACCTCGGTCCAGCGCACGCCGGGCGCCCACAGCGACTTCACCCACGTGCGGTCGACGCCGGGCGTCAGGAACACCTCGTCGTGGATCTTGCGCAGCGTGGCTTGGTATTGGGGGTCGAAGATGTCGCCCTGCGTGTTCTCGACCACGATGCGCAGCGCATCGCCGAGGCCGCGCAACTCCTTGCGGTTCTCGAGGTAGTTCTGGATGTACGGGTGGCTGCGCGGGATCATCTTCTCGAAGCTCGCGCTCAGGCCCAGCTTCATCACGGCCAGCGCGGCCAGCAGCACGGTGACGACCGCGCAGACGAGCATCACCGCGCGGCGGTGGTTGAACACGGCGCGCTCGAGCAGCGAGCCGCTCGCGGGGTCGAAGCCCTCCAGCGACGGGTCGTCGGCGGGCGGCTGGGCGGTGGCGGTGTGCATCGCGAGCTCCATGTCAGGCACCAGCAACGGTTTGCAGGCCGCGCGGACCGCCGAGCACCAGCGCGCCGCCGCCCGACGCGGTGACGGCCGCGGCAGGTTGCGCGCGTTCGGTTTTCAGCGGCGCGAAGGTCGCGCCGTCGTCGGCGCTGACGAGCACGTGTCCGGCCTGGCTCACCAGCACGATGCGGCCGCGCTCGTCGAGCGTGCCTGCGGTCAGCCCCACCGGCACGCCGGTGGACACGGCGCTCCACGTGCGGCCGCGGTCGGTGCTGCGCACGACGTTGCCGCGCAGACCGAACGCCAGCACCACGCGCTCGTTGCCGACCACGCCGAACAGCGTGCCCTGGTAGGGGATGTTCTGCGCGACGAAGCGGCCGCTGGTGGCATCGAGCTTCAACAGCAGGCCCTGCTCGCCGGCGATGTAGAGGTCGCCGCCGACGCGACGCACGGCGTACAGGTGCAGCGCCTTGGGGTTGTCGGTGGCATGCAGCAGCGGCTGCCAGCTCTGGCCGCCGTCGGTGGTGCGCAGCACCAGGCCGAACGCGCCGACGACGATGCCGTGGCGCGCATCGTCGAAGCAGACGTCCAGCAGCGGATTCTCGGCGCCCTGTGCGGCGAAGCGCTGCGCCTCGGCCAGCCACTTGGCGTCGCCGCTGGCGCTGTAGTGCTTGACCAGCGCGTCGCCGATGGTGCGGCCGTCGAGCTGGCGCGACCAGGTGCGGCCGCCGTCGGCGGTGTGCAGCACGACCGCGTCGTGGCCGACCGCCCAGCCCTGCTCGGCGCTGGGAAAGCTCACCGCGACGAGGTCGGCGCTCACCGGCACCGTGGCCTGCTGCCAGCTCTTGCCATGGTCGTCGGACAGCAGCACGTGGCCGCGCTGGCCGACCGCCACCACGCGCGCTCCGGCGAGCGTGAGGCCGTTGACCAACGCGCGCGCGGCCAGCGGGCTGGCCAGCGCCGGCGTGTCGAGCACGTCGCGCGGCGCGGTGTCGGGCACGGCCCAGGCCCCGGCAACGAGCAGGGCGAGCAGCGCCAGGGTCAATGCATAGGCACGATGCGGCATGAATGTCTCCTGTGGAAGGGCGCGGTCGGTGCCGCGTCTGTCGAGTGCGCGCATTGTCGAAAGGCCGCTCGCCGCCGCGCCCCCTCTCACCGGGGGGCGGCATGGGGGCAAAAAAAGAGGCCGCACGGTGTGCGGCCCCTCCCGACAACGCTTCCTTCTCGTCTTCAGCGCACGCCGGCTCCTGCCAGCGAATCGGCCGTCCACTCGCGGTCGGGCAGCGGCTTGGTGTGCTTGAGGCCGCCGGTCTCGGCGATGAAGCCGGTGAGCGAATAGACGCCCGACACCAGGTCGTAGTGGCCGAACATGTCGGTGTACGGCGCAGGCAGGTCGTAGCTCGGCGCCATGTAGGCGAAACCGGTGCGGTAGAGCTGGCCACGCGCGTCGTACTCGTCGCTCGCCAGCGCGGCCCACGAATCCTCGTCGAGGTAGAAGGTGCGCTTGCTGTAGACGTGGCGCTTGCCCTCCTTCAGCGTGGCCTCGACCACCCACACGCGGTGCAGCTCCCAGCGCACGAAGTCGGGGTTCAGGTGGTTGGGCTTGAGCAGCTCGTCCTGCTTGGCCTGGTACACCGCCGCATAGGCGTTGTACGGCACCAGCATCTCCTTCTTGCCGACCAGCTTGAAGTCGAAGCGGTCCATCGAGCCGTTGAAGATGAAGGTGTCGTCGAACGTGGTCGCGCCCGCGGTGCCTGGGTTCGGCGTGTCGTGCGCGAGGTCGGGCGCCACCTTGACGCGGCGCTGGCCGGGCAGATACGTCCACGCGCGGCGGTCCTTGGTGCCCATGTCGATCGGGTCGACGATCATCAGCGCCTCGCCGGCGCGGCGCGCCGGCCCGGTGTAGGTGAGCTTGATGCGCCAGTAGGTGTCCGACGCCTTGCTCGGATCCCAGTACGGGAACTCCTGGTTGCTCACGCCCTCGGTGGCCAGCGCGGTGCGGCCGCTGGCGTCGACGTTGAGGTTGCGGTACTTGGCTTCGTACGCCTGGCCGTTGAAGCGCACCAGGTGGTTCCACATCGCCTCGTAGCCGGTCTTCGGGATCGGGAACGGAAAGCCCGCCTGCGCGCCCTCGATGGAGCGGCCGTCGTTGAGCGTCTTGGCCTTGGTCGCGTTCTTCGCGGTGTTGTCGGCCACCCACTTCGGGAACGCGACGCTG
>DATJYZ010000368.1:0-25941 GCA_035499355.1 Burkholderiaceae bacterium
CGGCGTCGCCCACGTACACCAGCTCGGAGTCCGACTTCAGCTGCCACAGCGCCAGCGAGCTCTGCAGGCCGCGAACCGCCTCGGTGCGCGTGCCGAGCTCGATCCCTCTGGCGCGCACCAGCGGCGGCACCTTGTCGACCGGGTCGCCGCTCTTCGGGTCGACGGTGGTCGTGGTGCCGCGGGCGTCATTGCTGTGGAAGCCGCTGCCGGCGTTGACGAAGAACTCGGTCTTCGCGAACGGCCCGGCGATCAGGCTCAGCTTCGGCGACACCAGGCTGTCGCGCGCGCTGCCCGAGTTGGCGGCCAGCGTGAGACTGTCGACGCGGTTGCGGATCCAGTCGCCGCGCAGGCCGAACACGCCGCGCAACACCGGAGTGAACTCGACGTGCGTCTGCCCCCACACGCCGGCCAGCGTTTCGCTCACCTGGTCGTCGCGCGTGGTGCCGGTGACCGCGCGCGCCACGGTGTCGAACAGGCCGACGTGGATGCGGTCGTGGCGCAGCTGCGCGCCGAACTCGCTGCGCGCGCTGAAGCTGCCCAGCGCGTGATCGAATGCGTGGCTCGCGCGCAGCCCGAACACGTTGCGGTCGTCGCGCTGCGAGAACTGGTCGCCCTCGGCCGGGCGATCGAGGGCGTAGGTGAAGTTCGAGAACAGCTGCAGCTTGTAGTGCATCGCGTAGGCCGACACGCGCGTCAGGCGGTCGCCGTCGTTGCGGTGCCATTCGCCCGACAGGCTGACCCGAGACGTCGCGCCGCCGTCGCTCGGGTCCACCGCGTCGAAGCGGCCGAACGGCGCGCCGTTGAACGTGCCGGCGTCGATCAGCCGTTGCGGGATCTGGTCGGTGGCGTTCCAGCTGGCGTCGTAGCCCATCGCGGTGGCGCTCCAGCCGAGCGCGGCTGTGCCGCCGGCGATCGACGTCACGCCGTTCCAGCGTTTCAGGTTCTCCGGCAGCGTCCACGGGCCGTCGTTGTGCATCGCCTCGAACACGCCGAGCAGCGTCGAGCCCGATGCCAGATCGGTCGAGCCACCGAGCACGCCACGCGCGTAGCCGTTCTCGCCGGCGGTCAGCAGCGCGAACGGCGCGTCGAGCCGCGTGCGGTAGACGATGTCGGCCGACCCTGCGGCCGAGAAGTCGCCCACGTTGGCGAAGTACGGGCCCTTGCGGTACTCGATGCGCTGCACGAGCTCCGGGATCAGGACGTTGAGGTCGGTGTAGCCCTGGCCGTGGCCGTTGGTGGGCATGTTGACGGGGATGCCGGCCAGCGTGGTCGCGAAGTCGGTGCCGTGGTCGAGGTTGAAGCCGCGCAGGAAGTACTGGTTGGCCTTGCCGTCGCCCGAGTGCTGCGTGACGATCATGCCGGGCACGAACTCGAGCACTTCGCCCGGGCGCTGCGGTGGCCGGCTCTTGAGCAGCTCGGCGCGGATCGTCCCCTGCGACGCGGCGTCGCTGGTGCCGACGGCGTTGTCGTAGTGGCCTTCGATGGTGACGCGCTGCGCCTGCGCGACGGTGTCGTCGGCGCTCGCGTCGCCCGCGCCATCCGGCTTCTTCGCGGCATCCTGTGCCAGCGCGTGCATTGACGCCAGCAGCGTCAGGGCCGCGCAGGCATGGGCCGTGCGCGCGGAAACGGCAGTCTTCAAAGGCGTCCTTCGGCGGACCGGTCATGAGCCGGTGGTCGATCGGCGTCGTCGCGCCGTCGGCCCCGCAGGCCCGATGGCGGTGTCGACGCGGCGGCACGCAGGCAGGCGCGGCACACGGGCCGCGCGGTGACGTCAACCGCGCGGCGGCTTCAGCGGCGGCGCGATCGAGCGGCTGGTCGCCACCCAGGCGGTACTGCTCGCATGCACGTGGCGTGCAAGGCTGCGCAGGCGCCACGCCACCTCGACACCGGGCGCGAGCGCAGCGGCCAGCTGCGCGACGGCATCGCTGGCGACGTCGAGGGCGAGCGGCATCACGCTGCCGTCGGTCGCCGCGTGGTCGTGCGCCTCACCGCGCTGGTGCAGCCGCGCATGCGCGTCGGCGTCCACCACGGCGGCCGCCCCACCGTGGCGCCAGCGCACGAGCGGGGTCGACGGCGCGGCCGTCGTCTGCACCGCCGGACGATGGCGGTGCCAGGTGCCGTGCAATCCGGTCCATGTCGACGCGACCATCTGCGCCAGCATCAACAACGCCAGCCACGCGCACGCCCAGCGGCGCAGCAGCAGCGGGGTCGAAGCGGGACGGATCGGGCGTGACATGGCGCTGGGTGGCGCGTCGATGGGCAAGCGGCTCCTACGCAGGATAACCCGCGATGGATACGGTTCGCTTGCCGCCCGGGTCGATTGCTACAGTGAGCGACGATGCTGACCTTCGATGCCGCGGCGACGCACCAGCGCCTGCCGATGGACCGTCTGGTCGCTGCGCTGCGCGCCATGGCGATCGACGGCTGCACGGTGCCACCGCGCCAGGTGCACGCCATCGGCACCGGCGATGGCGCGGGCACGCTACTGTCGATGCCGGCCTGGCAGGCCGGCCGCACCCTCGGCATCAAGAACGTCACCGTGTTCCCCGCCAATGGCGCCCGCGGCCTGCCGGCGGTGCACGCGGTGTACACGCTGTTCGATGCCGCCACCGGCGTGCCGTTGGCGCTGATCGACGGCAGCGCGCTGACGGCGCGCCGCACCGCGTGCGTGTCGGCACTCGCGGCGTCGTTCCTGGCGCGCGCCGACGCGTCGCGGCTGCTGGTGGTCGGTGCCGGTCGCGTCGCCTCGCTGGTGCCGGCGGCGATGGCCGCGGTGCGACCGATCGCCCGCGTGCAGGTGTGGAACCATCGCGGCGCAGGCGCGCACGCGCTGGCGAGCCGGCTGCGCGAGCAGGGCATCGACGCGCACGCCAGCGACGACCTGCCTTCGGCGGTGCGCCAGGCCGACATCGTCAGCTGCGCCACGCTGGCGACGCAGCCGCTGATCCATGGCGACTGGCTGCGACCGGGCACGCACCTCGATCTGATCGGCAGCTTCACGCCTGCGATGCGCGAGGCCGACTCGGCCTGCGTGGCGCGCGCCGGCGTGTGGATCGATCAGGACGAGGCGCTCGTCAAGGCGGGCGACCTGTTGCAGGCCATCGCCGACGGCGCGTTCGAGCGCGACGCGGCGCGCGGCACCCTCGAGCAGCTGTGTCGCGGCCAGTGCGCCGGTCGTGCCGGCGCGGACCAGATCACGCTGTTCAAGTCGGTCGGCAGCGCGTGGCAGGACCTCGCGGCCGCGGGCCTGGTGATCGAAGGTGCCTGAGCCGGGTTTGCGTCTTCAGCGCCCGCGGCCCCAGCCGCCGGAGAGTGCCCAGCGGCCGCCGTACGGCGCCCAGTGATAGGGATGCCATGCGTAGCCCGGGCGCCCGTAGCCCCAGCGGCCCGGCACCCAGGCATAGTGGCCACCGTACCAGTTCCAGTAGCCGGCGAACCAGACGGCGCCCACGAAAGGCGCCACCGGCACCACCTCGTAGTAGGGCGCCGGCGGTGCGACGGTGGACACCGTGGCGGCCTCGCCGGTGGCGCTGCTGTAGTAGTAGCCGTTGTTGTAGTAGTAGCCGTCGTAGTACCCGGCCGGGGCCACCACGCACGCGGACAGCAGGCCCGCGCACGCGCCAACCAGGGCCACCCATCCAGCGCCACGCCACGCAGTCATCGTTTTGCCTCGATGCCAAGCCGCCATGCCACCTTAACCGCAGAGCGGTCGCAGGCGATGACACGGCCACACAGCTTTACACAGGCGTGCCGCGTCAGGGCACCAGCACGGCGGCGCCGACGATGCGGCCCTCGCGCAGCTGGCTCAGCGCCTCGTTGGCCTGCGTCAGCGCGAAGGTGGTGCGCGCCACCTGCAGCGGCTTCTGCCGCACCAGGGCAAGGAATTCCTGGCCGTCGCGGCGCGTCAGGTTGGCCACCGACAGCACCTGCCGCTCGTGCCACAGCAACGAGTACGGGAACGACGGAATGTCGCTCATGTGGATGCCGGCGCAGACGACACGGCCGCCCTTGCGCACGCAGGCCAACGCCTGCGGCACCAGCGAGCCGACCGGCGCGAACAGGATCGCGGCATCGAGCGGCCACGGCGGTTGCTCGTCGGAGTCGCCCGCCCAGTCGCAGCCGAGCGCGCGCGCGTGCGCCTGTGCCGCCTCGTCGCCGGGGCGCGTGAACGCGAACACCGTGCGTCCCTGTCCGACCGCAACCTGTGCGATCAGGTGCGCGGCGGCGCCGAAGCCGTAGAGGCCGAGCACCGGGGCGTCGCCGGCCGCCTTCAACGCCCGCCAGCCGATCAGGCCGGCGCACATCAGCGGCGCGGCCGACGCGTCGTCCAGCGCCAGCCCGGTGAGCGAGAAGCAATAGCGCGCGTCGGCCAGCACGTGGGTGGCGAAGCCGCCGTCGCGGGTGTAGCCGGTGAACACCGGGTCGTCGCACAGGTTCTCGGCCTGCGTGCTGCAGTAGGCGCAGTGCCCGCAGCTGCCGCCGAGCCACGGCACGCCGACGCGCTCGCCGACCCGCGGCGCGGTGACGCCGGGGCCGAGCGCCTCGACGGTGGCGACGATCTCGTGCCCCGGCACCAGCGGCAGGCGCGGCAGCGGCAGCTCGCCGTCGACGATGTGCAGGTCGGTGCGGCACACCGCACAGGCGCGCACGCGCAGCAACACCTGGCCGGGTCCGGGCGATGGCGTGTCGCGCGACACCAGCTCCAGCGGCGTGTGCGGGGCGTGCAGGGTCATCGCGAGCAAGGGAGCCTCCAGCTTGTCTGGCCGTGCCGGTGTGGCATTGTCGTGCGGGTGCGTTGCCGAGACGGCTTGATCGAACGCAACGCCGCGCGGCGCCGCCTCTGCGAGCATGCGTCGATGGCCGCACCATGACGACCCCGGAAGATCCGCTGCAGCGCTCGCGCGCGCTGGTGCACGCGTTGCGCGACGCGCTGGCGCGCGAGCATGGCGCCGAGGTGCCGCTGATCGAGACCCACATCTCGTGGGTTCTGCTGGCCGGCAGCCATGCCTACAAGATCAAGAAGCCGGTGCGTCTGAGCTTTCTCGACTTCAGCACACTGGCGCTGCGACACCACTTCTGCGACGAGGAGCTGCGGCTGAATCGCCGCTTCGCCCCGCGGCTGTACCTGCGCGTGTTGCCGATCACCGGCAGCGAGCAGGCGCCGCGGCTGGGTGGCGACGGCGAGCCGATCGAGTTCGCGCTGCAGATGCAGCGCATGCGCGACGACGACCTGGCTGGTGCGCGCCTGGCGCACGGCGCACTCGTGGCGGCCGACTTCGAGCGCTTTGCCACCACGCTGGCGGCCTGGCACCGCACCGCGCCGATGGCCGCGCCGGACGGCGACTGGGGTACACCACAGCGCGTGGCGACCGATCTCGCCAACCTCCTCGCCGAATGGCCTGACGCCGACGACGCCGAGGCGATCGCCGACCTGCGCCGCTGGTTCGACGCGCAGGCCGACGACACCGCCGCGCGCACCGCCGAGCGGCTGGCCACGGGCCACGTGCGCGAGTGCCACGGTGATCTCCACATCGACAACCTGGCCTGGCTCGACGGCCAGCTCGGCGCGTTCGACTGCCTGGAGTTCGACCCCGCGCTGCGCTGGATCGACACCGCCAGCGAGGTCGCGTTCTTGGCGATGGACCTGCGGGCGCGGCAGCGCCACGATCTGGCGCACGCCTTCGTCGACGCTTACCTCGAGGCCAGCGGCGACGCCACCGCGCTGCCGCTGTTGCAGCGCTACGGCGTCTACCGCGCGCTGGTGCGTGCGCGCGTGTCGCGCCTGCGCGAGGCGCACGCCGACTCGCCGTCAGTCGCCGCCGGCTATCTGGCGCTCGCGCAGCGACTGGCACGGCAGTGGGACCCGCGGCTGCTGATCACGCACGGCTTGCCCGGATCGGGCAAGACCTGGATCACGCACGGGCTCATCGGCGTCGCCGGCGCGATCCGCTGGCGCTCCGACGTCGAGCGCCGGCGCATGCTGGGGTCGGGCCACTACCAGGCCGCCGACCACGAGGCCGTGTATGCGCGTCTGGGCGAGCTGGCACGGCTGTCGCTCGGCGCTGGCTACCCGACCATCGTCGATGCCGCGTGCCTCAAGCGGCACGAGCGCGACGCGCTGCGTGCGCTCGCGGCGCAGCTGCGCGTGCCGTGCCTGCTGCTGCACTGCGATGCGCCGCGCGAGGTGCTGCGCCAGCGTGTGCGCGTGCGTGCGCAGCGCGGCAGCGACGCCTCGGAGGCCGACGAGGCCGTGCTCGAAACGCTCGCTGCGCAGGCCGAACCGCTGGCGGATGACGAACTGGCGCACGCGATCTGCATCGACACCGCGCAGGGCGTGTCGAGCGCATCGCTGGCCGGGCGCTGGCTGGCGCTGGACGATGCGACGTGAGCCGGCTGCTCAGCGCCGCCAGTGCGCGCGCAGCAGCACCTGCCGGTCGGCGTAGTGCAGCTGCAATTCGCCCTGGTAGGCGTGCTGCATCGCCCGAGCGAGTTCGCCGGCCAGGTGGATGTCGGTGGTGCGGACCTCCAGGCCTTCGGCGGTGTCGGTGATGGCCATGATCCGCTGCAGCGGATGCTCGGACTTCGCGCGCTCGGCGTGGTGCTGCAGCATGGCCAGCAATTCGTCGCGGTGCGCGCGCGCGAACGGACCGTCGATCTGCACGATGCCCGCCGGCATCTGCTCGCGCGTGCGCTTGCACGCCGCGCACAGCAGCGGCGGCGCGTGGCCGGCCAGGCGCTCCTTCCACTGCCAGCGACCCTGCTCGAACACCGCACCGCACTCGGGGCACCAGGTCGGCTCGGCCGGCTTGGCGTGCAGCGCGTAGGGGTCGTGGCGGTTCTCGCCGGTGCCGGCGTGGCCCTTCACCGGCGTGCCGTCGACGTGCCGGTGCGTGGTCTTGTCGAAGTGCGACACGCGAGCCTCCTTGCGATGAATGCAGGCATCTTCGTGCCCGGCCTCCGGCCGCGGCTTGAGCATCGTCAAGCGCGCGCTCGAATCCGCTCAGGGTGGCCGCGTCGACAGCCACCAGCCGTCGCCGGCACACCAGGCCGACGCGTCAGGCCGGTCGCCGCGATGCAGCGAACGCACCGCCTCGACGCTGCCGAGCGCGAAGGCGCGCCGTAGCGCCGTGGCGGCGGCGGCATCGCGCGCGCCGACGCAGCCGATGAACGTCACGCGCATCAGCGCGCGCGCGGCGTAGCGCGAGCCGCCGAGGCGCGTGACCAGCAGCATGCAGCCCGAGCCGTCGTCGGGCGTGAGCGGAAACAGCAGCCGTGCGCCGTCGCGCAGCGCGTCGAGCCACGCCGCCACCGGGTGCGTGGCACCGGCATTCACGTAGATCACGTCGGCCGGCGGCAGCGCCGGCAACACGCCGGAGGCCGCGCGCACGGCGGCCTGCGGCCACGGCTTCAGGTTGGCCGCCGCGCGCGCCGCCAGGTCTGGCTCGATCTCATAGGCGATCACGCGACCGCGCTCGCCGACCAGTTGCGCCAGCATCGCGCTGTAGTAGCCGGTGCCGGCGCCGATGTGCAGCACCGTCTCGCCCGGTTGCGGATCGCATGCCGCCAGGCAGCGTGCGTGCAGCGACGGCTGCCCGTTGTTGATGCCGCGCTCGGCATCGAGCCCGACCAGCGCGTCCTGGTACAGGTCGCGCGCGTCGTCGATCCACACGCGCCCGACCTCGTGGCCGAGCAGCGGCCACGGCGGCGCGCCGACGAAGTCTTCGCGCCGCGTGCCGGCAAACGCCTCGCGCAACCGCCGCGTGTCGCCATCGATGCCAAGCAGCATGCGGTCGGCGTAGCGGCTGCGCACCTCGTCCAGCGAACCCATCGCACTGCCTTTCGCGTCGGAGCGATCGTGCGCAGCATGACGCCAGCGGCGGGGCGCCGCAAGCCGGCGTGGCGCGGCCTTAAGGGTGTCTCCCGAGCCGGGTGCGTTGGCCCGGGGCCTAGCATGGTGACGATCCATCACGAGTGAGCGCTGGCGATCATGAAAACACTCTCGAGCCTGGACGCCTCGTTCCTGTACCTCGAGACGCCCGAGATGCCGATGCACGTGGGTGCGCTGCACGTGTTCGAGCTGCCGGCGGGGTACAAGGGCCGCTACGTGCGCGACCTGCGCAAGCACATCGCGGCGAGGCTGCCCATCGTGCCGGCGCTGCGGCGCAAGCTGTGGTGGATGCCGCTGAACATGGCCAACCCGGCGTGGGTCGACGCCGAGCCCGACCTTGAGCAGCACATCGTCGAGATCAAGCTGCCGAAGTCGGCCCGCGTCGGCGACGGCATGGCCGCGCTCGAAGCCCAGGTGGCGGCGCTGCACCCGGTGCTGCTCGACCGCAAGAAGCCGCTGTGGAAGTTCCACATCTTCGAGGGGCTGGCGCCGAGCGCCAACGGCCGCAAGCGGGTGGCGATGTACAGCCAGCTGCACCACGCCGCGGTCGACGGCCAGGCTGCGGTGGCGCTGGCCAACGCCATCCTCGACCTGACGCCCGAGCCGCGGGCCATCGAGCTCAAGGCCAGCCCGCGCGAGAAGAAGTTCAGGCTCAGCATGGGTGAGTCGCTGCGCGGTGCGCTGGCCAGCCAGTTCCAGCAGGTGGCCAACATCGTCAAGGAGTTGCCCGACACGCTGGGCACCCTGGGCGGCGCAGCCGGCGGCGCGCTGCAGAGCACGCTGGCCAACAGCGCGTTGCTCGGCGGCAAAGGTGGCTCGGGCAATCTCGCGCTGGCACCGAAGACGCCGTTCAACGTGTCGATCACCCCTGGGCGCGCGTTCGCCGCGGTGTCGCTGCCACTGGCCGAGCTGAAGGCCATCGGCAAGGCGCACGACGCGACCATCAACGACATGGTGATGATGGTGGTGTCCACCGCGCTGCGGCGCTACCTCGGCAAGCGCCACGCGCTGCCGAAGAAGAGCCTGATCGCGGCGGTGCCGATCTCGCTGCGCAAGACGGGCGACACCACCAGCGACAACCAGGCCTCGATGAGCCTGATCAGCCTGGGCACGCACATCGCCGACCCGATGAAGCGGCTGGCGCACATCCGCGCGGCCAGCGCCGCAATGAAGTCGACCCTCGGCAGCGTCAAGAGCATCCTGCCGACCGACTTTCCGTCGCTCGGCCTGCCGTGGCTGATGGAGGCGGCGGCGTCGCTGTACGGTCGCGCCAAGGTGGCCGAGCGCATCCCGCAGGTGGCCAACGTGGCGATCTCCAACGTGCCGGGACCGCCGATGCCGCTGTACCTGGCGGGCGCGCGCATGCTGACCAACTACCCGACGTCGATCATCGTGCACGGCATGGCGCTCAACATCACGGTGCAGAGCTACGCCGGCGCGCTCGACTTCGGCATGATCGCCGACGCGAAGGCGATGCCCGACGTCAAGGCGTTCGCGCAGGCGGTGGAGATCGCGTTCGACGACCTGCGCGCGCTGCCGTTGCCGCACGAGCAGCGCGACGACGACGCGCCCGCCGCGCTGGTCGGCCGCGCGGTGCGCTCGGTGCGCAGCAAGGTCGGCGATGCCGTCAAGGGCGCGGTGGGTGGCGCGATGACCAGCGCCGTCAACCAGGTGGTGCGCGGGGCGCTGCGGGCCGCCACCGGGGCCACGCGGCGGGCAGCTTCGGCCGCGCGACGCACGGCCACGCCCGCCGAGAAGGCCGCACCGGCCAAGCGCAGCCGGGGCGCCAAGACCGGCGGGCGCGCCGCGCCGCGTGCGCGGCGCGCCGCCTGAGGCGCCCGGAGCCGCACCGGTGCAGGTCAGCGCGCGCGGCGTCGCGATCGAGGTCGACGACCAGGGGCCTCCCAACGGCGAGCCGCTGTTGATGATCATGGGGCTGGGCATGCAGCTGATCGCCTGGCCCGACGCGCTGGTGCACAAGCTGATTGCGCGCGGCTTTCGCGTCATCCGCATCGACAACCGCGACGTCGGCCTGAGCCAGAGCTTCGACGCCGCCGGCGTGCCCAACCTGATTTGGGCTGCGATGCGCCACGCGATGCACCTGCCGGTGGCGAGCCCGTACCGGCTGAGCGACATGGCCGGCGACGCACTGGGCGTGCTCGACGCGCTCAACCTGCAGCGCGTGCACGTCTGCGGCGCGTCGATGGGCGGCATGATCGCGCAGCACATCGCCAGCGCGCAGCCGCAGCGCGTGAAGAGCCTGACGCTGATGATGACCACCTCCGGCGCGCGCGGCCTGCCGCGCGCCAGCGCGCACGTGCAGCGCGCGCTGCTGTCGCGCCCGCGCGGGAGCGGCGACGAGGCGGTGGCGGCGCATCTGGAGCACATCCTCGCGCTGATCGGCAGCCCGGCGTACCGCGGCGACCCCGCCGCCATCCACGCGCGCGTGCTGGCCGGCGTGCGGCGCTCGTACCGGCCGGCGGGCACCGCGCGCCAGCTGGTGGCCATCGTGGCCGACGGCGACCGTTCGCCGCTGCTGGCGCGCATCGGCGCGCCGACCCGCGTGATCCACGGCGACGCCGATCCGCTGGTTCCGGTGCAGTGCGGCCTCGACCTGGTGCGCCGCATCGCCGGTGCCGAGGTCGACGTCGTGCCCGGCATGGGGCACGACCTGCCCGAGGCGCTGTTCGACCGCTTCGCCGACGGCATCCGCGACAACGCGGCGCGCGCGGCTGCCTGAAGTCGCCTGCGCGACGCCACACTGTTACTTCGGCGGCGCCGGCCAGGGGCTGCGCATCGGGTACAAACACGCCCGGGGAAGCGCCTTGCGCGGCGACATGCATGCTCGCCGCGGGGCCTTGGGGATTACACGTTCGGAGACTGGAGGCTGCCTCCATGCTGCGATTGCCTGCGCCGGCATTCGAGGACGACGCTCGTGGCCTGATCAACTCGCGCATGGCCTTGCGCTTTCTGTGGGTCGCGGTGCTGGTGTGCGCGATCGGCAGCGTGGCGTCGGTGCTGCAGCCGTTCCAGATCACCTCGACCGCGCGCGCCGTGCTGGTGGGCGCACAACTGCTGCTCGGGCTGCTGTGCATCGTCGGCACGCGCATGATCCACGCGCTGCCGGCGCGCGTGCTGGTGCTGACGGCGGCGTGGGCGAGCGTGGTGGCGGCGACGCTGGCGGCGCTGACGATCGGCCACGGTGCGCACTCGCTCGACCTCAGCTTCTTCCCGCTGATCGTCGGGCTGGTGGCGGTGCTCGCCGGCACGCGGCAGGCGCTGCTGATGGCGGTCGCCTGCGGCTTGATCGTGGTGGTGCTGGCGTGTGCCGAGGCCGATGGCCTGCTCCCGGGCGCCAGCGCGCTGGCGCGGACGCCGCTGTCGCACCCGCTGATCACGCACGGCCTGCTGCTGCTGGCCGGCTTCACCATCGGCGCCATCATGCTGCGGCTGTCGAACGCGTCGTACCGCGCCGCCGAGGAGCGCGAGGCGCGCTTTCGAGGCCTGCTCGCCACCGCGGCCGACCACTACTGGGAGCTCGACGACGCGCTGCGCCTGCGCCGCGCCGACGACGCCGGCACGCTGACCGCCAGCGCGTTGTTCGCCGATCGGCTGCGCCGTCCGCTGATCGAGGTGGTCGACGTTTCCGGTCACGACGCCGCGACGCAGGCGCGCGCGCTCGACGACCTGCGCGCGCACCGTTCGTTCGCCGCGCTGCGCGGCAGCCTGCGCGCTGCCGACGGCCGCACCGTGCACCTCGAGTTCAGCGGTCACCCGCGCGTCGGCGACGACGGCCGTTTCGCGGGCTACTGGGGCGTCGCGCGCGACGTGTCGCAGTCGGTGCGCGCCGAGGAAGAGATCGCCAGCGCGCGCGATGCCGCCGAGGCGGCGAGCCGCGCCAAGAGCCTGTTTCTCGCCAACACCAGCCACGAGATCCGCACGCCGCTCAACGGCCTGCTCGGCCTGGCCCGGCTGGCGATGCGCGAGGGCGCGAGCGAGGCGCAGCGCCGCAACTACCTGGCGCACATCCTCGACAGCGCCGAAGGCCTGTCGGCGACGCTGACCGATATCCTCGACCTGTCGAAGATCGAAGCCGGCAAGCTCGGCATCGACGCGGTGCCGTTCCGCCTGCGCGATGCGCTGGAATCGGTGTGCCACGCCCACGCGGCCGTCGCGCAGGCCAAAGGGCTGCAGCTCGAGCTCGACGTCGACCCGGAGGTGCCGGGCGCCGTGCGCGGCGACATGAACCGCCTGCGGCAGATCGTCGGCAACTTCGTGGTCAACGCCATCAAGTTCACCGAGCAAGGCAGCGTGCGCATCGCCGCGTCGTGCACCGGCCGCGATGCCAGGATCCGTGTCTCGGTGATCGACACCGGCATCGGCATCGGGGCCGACGCGCAGCGGCGCCTGTTCCAGCCGTTCTCGCAGGCCGACCCGTCGACCACGCGCCGCTACGGCGGCACCGGGCTCGGGCTGTCGATCTGCCGCGAGCTGGCGCGCCTGATGGGTGGCGAGGTCGGCGTGCGCAGCACGTCCGGCGCCGGCAGCGAGTTCTGGGTCGAGCTGCCGATGGCGATGGCCGACGATTCCGAGATCCAGCGCGCCAACTCCACCGAGGCCGACGACGTGCAGGTGCTGCGCGGGGCGCGCGTGCTGATCGGCGAGGACAATGCGGTCAACATGGTGATCACCAGCGGCCTGCTCGAGCAGTGGGGCGTGCTGGTCAGCCAGGCCGAAGACGGCATCGCGGTGGTCGACGCGGTGCAGGCCGCCGAGCTCGACGGCACGCCGTTCCACGCCGTGCTGATGGACCTGCAGATGCCGCGGCTGAGCGGCCACGCCGCGGCGCGCGAGCTGCGCGAGCACCTGGGCGATCGCGTGCCGCCGATCATCGCGCTGACCGCCGCCGCACTGGTGGGCGAGCGCGACGAAGCGCTGCGTTCGGGCATGTGCGAGTTCCTCACCAAGCCGGTCCACGCCGAGCGGCTGCGCAGCGTGCTGGCGTTCTGGATCGGCCACGGCCGCGGGGCGTAGCGCAGGGCCCACGGGCGTGGGGCCGGGGCGGCCTCCACCACGCCGAGCAAGATCGCCGCGCGTCGGGCCGATGCGCGGCGCGCCGCGTTCGCCGTGCACGCCGACGCGGCGCGTGCCGGCCCGGTCAGCGCGCCACCACCGGCGAGGCGTAGGTCATCGGCTCGGGCCCACCGAGCGCGACCACCGTGTCGCGGATCAGGTGCCCCGAGATCGAGAAGCGCGGCGGGATCTTCGGCAGCGCGTCGAGCGCGTACCAGTTGGCGTCTTCGATCTCGTCGGCCTGCTTGACAATCTCGCCGCTCACCCATTGCGCGGTGTAGGCGATCATCAGGCTGTGCGGGAACGGCCAGCTCTGGCTGCCGTAGTAGCGCAGGTTGTCGACACGGACGCCGACCTCCTCGAACACTTCGCGGTGCAGGCACTGCTCGAGCGACTCGCCGGTTTCGACGAAGCCGGCCAGCGCGCTGTAGACACCCGGCACGTAGTGCGGCGAGCGCGCCAGCAGCACCTGGTAGCCATGGCCCCCACGCTCACTGCCCCCAGGGCTGCCATGCAGCCCCTTCGTGGCTGCGGGGGCGCGGTCGGCTTGGGGCGGCCCGGCGCCGACCTCCCGCCATATCAAGCACATGATCGCCGGACTCAGCCGCGGGTACGCGGTGTGGCCGCAGGCCGGGCACTTGCGCGATCGCTCGTGCAGCTGCGCCTCGGTGGGCGTGCCGCAGACGCCGCAATGGCGGTGGGCGCGGTCCCACTCCAGCACCTGCGCCGCGCGGCCGGCCACGCCCATCAGCGGCTCGCCGAAGGCCATCATCGCCGCGCGCAGCGGCGTGCGCTTGAAGCCCGCCGGCGCTTCGCGCAGCGCGAAGGCCCAGCAGTCGATGCCGTCGAGCTGGCCGAGGTAGTGGCGCGTCGGCGCCTGCGCCTCGAAGCGCTCGAGCGCCAGCGGTGCGAAGCGCGCGTCCTCGGCCTCGGCCAGCAGCAGTTGCCCTTCGACGAAGGCAAAGCACCACGCCTCGGGCGTGGTGGTCTCGAACGGACGAACGGCGGGCACGAACGGCATGCGCTGCATTGTGCAGCGCCGCCTTCACCGAGCGTGGCGGTCGATCACTCGGGCTCGATGCCGGCCTTCTTGATCACGCGGCCCCACTTGGCTGCTTCTTCGGTCTGGAACTTCGCCAGCTGCTCCGGCGTGGTGGGGAACGCCTCGCCGCCGCTGGTCTCGAAGAACGCCTTCGCCGCGGGCGTCTTCAGCCCCGCGTGCAACAGCTCGTTCAGCCGCGCCACCACCGGCGCCGGCGTGTTGGCCGGCACGTAGGCGGCGAACCAGTAGCCCATGTCGTAGCCCTTGACGCCGGCCTCGTCGATGGTGGGCACGTCGGGCAGCATCGGCAGCCGCTTGGTGGTCGACACGCCGAGCGCGCGCAGCTTGCCGGCCTTGATCTGCGGCACCCCGGTGGAGGTGTCGGTGATCATCATCGCGATCTGGCCGCCGAGCAGGTCGGTGATCGCCAGCGGGTTGCTCTTGTACGGCACGTGCAGGATCTCGGTGCCGCTCATCTGCTGGAACAGTTCGCCCGCCACGCGGCTGCTCGAGCTGCCGCTGCCGAACGTGAGCTTGCCCGGGTGCTTCTTCGCGTCGTCGAGCAGGTCCTTCACGCTCTTGTACGGCGAGTTGGCCGCCACCACCAGCACCTGGCCGCCCTTGCCGAGGCCGCTGACCGGCGCGAAGTCCTTCACCGGGTCGTACGGCAGCTTCTTGTACAGATGCTCGTTGGCGGCGTGCGTGGTGTTGGTGGTGATCAGCACCGTGTAGCCGTCGGCCGCTGCGCGCGCTGCCGCCTGCGCGGCGAGCATGCCGCTGGCACCGGCCTTGTTGTCGACCACCACCGCCTGCTTGGTGCTCTCGGTGATCGCCTGGCCGAGCGCGCGCGCCAGCTGGTCGGTGGCGCTGCCGGCCGCGAACGGCACGATGAAGGTCACCGGCTTGTCGGGGTAGGCCAACGCGGCGCCGCACGACGCGGCGGCGAGCGCGGCCGCGAGTGCGCGGCGGCGGGTGAGAGCGCTGAAGCTCATCGGGTGTCTCCTGGTGTGGACGTCGGGGTGGAAGCGGGGCCGCGCAGCAGCGGCAGCATGGCGGTGGGCACCTGCAGCGGCAGCTCGAGCAGCAGGAACGACAGCGCCTTGCCATGGCTGTCGAGGTTCAAGGCGTCGTTGACGCCACCGTCGAGCACGTCGTCGAGCACGACGTTGATCGCCTGCAGGTTCGGCAGCAGGTGGCGCACCACCGAGGTGGGGCGCCGGTGCGCGAATTGCCGCGCGATTGCGGTCTCGCTGATCTGCTCGACGATCAGCGGGTACAGCGCCGGGTGCCAGGCGATGACGCTGATGTTCGAGCGGTTGCCCTTGTCGCCGGTGCGGCCGTGCGCGGCGCGCCATAGCGGCACGATCTGCATCGAGGGAGTCGTACCCATCGCGGTCACTCGATCATCTCGAACCCGGCCGGCACGTCGCTGCGCGGCAGCAGGCACGACAGCGTGCCCAGCGTCGGCCGGACCGCGGTGCGTACACCACCGCCGCCGGCCGGGCCGCAGCAATACAGCGCGGTGACTTCGCGCGTCAGCCGTTCGGCGCACGCTCGATCGGTGTGGCGCAGCGCGACGCGCAGTCGCACGTCGTGCGCGTCGCCGGCCGGCGTGGCGGCGAGCCAGCGACCGTCGTCGTCGCCGAAGATGCTGGCCACACCGATCAAGTCGGCGCGCAGCGGCCCGGCGTCGCGCAGCCGCTCGCGCAGCACGGCGGCCGCCAGCCGCGCACGTGCCTCGGCGCGCGCGCCGGCGTACGAGATTTCGCCCTCGGCCAGCCAGCCGGTGGCGTTGCAGACGTTGACCTTCAGCGTGCCGGTGCGCGCGTGGCCGCGCACGCCGCTGAGGCGCACGCGGTCGGCGCCGATCTCCTCGACCTGTGCCGACCCGATGTCGGCCACCACGTCGGGCGTCAGGTAGGCCGCCGGATCGTGCACTTCGTAGAGCAGCTGCTCCTTCACCGTGTGCGCATCGACGCGGCCGCCGGTGCCCGCAGGCTTGGTGATGGTGCAGTGGCCCTGTTCGTCGATCTCGGCGATCGGATAGCCGAGCGTCGCCATGCCGGGCACGTCCTTGAGGCCGGGGTCGGCGTAGTAGCCACCGCTGACCTGCGTGCCGCACTCGAGCAGGTGGCCGGCCATCGTGGCGCGGCCGAGTCGGTGCCAGTCGTCGCGCGCCCAGCCGAAGTGCGCCAGCGCCGGCCCCACGGTCAGCGACGGGTCGGCGATGCGGCCGCCGACGACGATCTGCGCGCCGGCGTTCAACGCGTCGGCGATCGGCTCGGCGCCGAGGTAGGCGTTGGCGCTGACGACGTCCTTGCCGTCGAGCGCCGAGCCAAGCGCGTGCCGCAAGGCCGCACGGTGCGCGGGCCCCGACACGTCGTCGCCGTGGATCACCGCGATGCGCGGCGCGGGCAGGCCCAGCTCCGCTGCCAGCGCGCGGATGCGCAGCGCGGCGCCGCGCGGATGGGCGGCGCCGAAGTTGCTGACGATCTTCACGCCGTGGCGCAGGCATTTCGCCAGCACCGGCGCCAGCAGTGCGTCGAGCAGCGGCTCGTAGCCGGCTTCCGGATCCTGTCGTCGCGCCAGGTGCGCCAGCGCCAGCGTGCGCTCGGCCAGCGTCTCGAAGATCAGCACCGCCGGGCCGCCGGCGGCGACCAGCGCGTCGACCACCGGGCCGGCGGCGTCGGTGCGGTCGCCGGAGAAGCCGGCGGCGCAGCCGATGCGCAGGATGGACGAAGGTGGCGCCGCAGCAGGCATGGCGCCGCACTGTAGGCAGCGGGTGCACATCTGTGAAATCGAAAGATGCGATACATTGATCTGCGATGCCGATCAATCTCAGCACGCGCGAGCTGACCGCCTTTCTCACGCTGGCCGAGCAGCGCAACTTCACGCGCGCGGCGGCGTTGTGCCACCTGTCGCAGCCGGCGTTCTCGGCGCTGGTGCGCGCGCTGGAAGATTCGCTCGGCGCCCGCCTGTTCGACCGCACGACGCGCAGCGTCGAGCTCACTGCCGAGGGGCGCGTGCTGGTCGAGCCGGCGCGGCGGCTGCTGCGCGACGCCGAGAGCGCGCTCACCGACGTGCGCGACCATGCGGCACGGCGGCGCGGCCGGGTGGCGATCGCGCTGCTGCCATCGCTGGCCGCCGGCTGGCTGCCGCCGCTGCTGGCGAAGTTCCACAAGCAGTACCCGGGCATCGAGATCGACGTTGCCGATGTGCTGTCGGACGCCTGCATCGAGCGCGTGCGCGCCGGCGGCGCAGACTTTGCGCTCGCCTCCACGCGCACCGCCACGCCCGAGCTGCACACCGAGGAGTTCTGCCGCGACAGCTTCCACCTGGTGTGCCCGCGCGACCACGCGCTGGCCCGCCGGCGCGGCCGACTCGAGCTGACGCACCTGGCGCCGTACCCGATCGTGCACCTGGCGCGTTCGAGCAGCGTGCGACAGTACGTGGAGGCCGCGATCTACCCGATGCAGCTGCGCACGATGATGGAGCTCGACCAGCTGAGCACGGTGGCCGGCATGGTGCGCGCAGGGCTCGGCATCACCGTCGTGCCGTCGCTGACGCTGTTCCACTTTGCCGACCCGCAGCTGGCGACGCGGCCGCTGCACGCGCCGGCGCTCACGCGCCGCGTCTACGTGGTGCGCCGCGCCGACCGTTCGTTGTCCAGCGCCGCGGCGGCGCTGCACGAACTCTTGATGGCCGCGAAGCCGCGAGCGACGCCGGGCAAGCCAAGATGACCGTGCGCCGACGGCTTGCGCTTATGCTGGGCGCATGGCCAGCGACCTATAGTTCGCCCGCACATGTTCGCCCGCACATGGCCTTGACCCCCGACAGCACGATCGACGTCGCGAAGGCGATCCAGCTCGCGCTGGGTCCGGTGTTTCTGCTGACCGGCATCGCGGGCATGCTCAACGTGATGGCCGGCCGCCTGGCCAGGATCATCGATCGCGGGCGCGCGCTCACCGAGGGGCGCGCGGGCTCCGCGGCCCCGGGGCAGCCCGCGGTCGATTTCGAACTGCGGACCCTCGAGCAGCGCAGGCACTTCACCAGCATCGCCATCACGGCCTGCACGATCGCAGCGCTGTTGGTGTGCATGGTCATCCTCACGTTGTTCGTCGAGGCCATGCTCGACGCGCCGCTCAAGTGGCTCATCGGCAGCCTCTTCGCGGCCGGCACGTTGGCCCTGGTCGTGGGGCTGGGCTACTTTCTGCGTGAAGTGCACCTGGCGACGCAGACCATCCGCATCCCGGCGCCCAAGTCGGGTTGACGACGGGTTCGTCCTGAAGCGCCGCCGACACCGGGGATCCTGGCAACCGATGCGCATCGTGGCGTGGAATTGCTGTCGAGGCCCGATGTCGAAGAAGGTCGCGGCGCTCGAGGCCTTGCGGCCCGACCTCGCGGTGATCGCCGAGGCGCTGCCGCCCGACACGGAATCGAACCAGCTGGTGTGGTTCCCGTCCAATGCATCGCGTCTCGGCATCCAGGTGAGGGCGCTCGGCGCCTATACCCTGCGGCGCCTGCGTCGCGCCGCCGAGCTGCCGAACTGCGTGGTCCCGCTGCGCGTCACCCACGCGGAGTCGGCGTCGACGTTCGACCTGCTCGCGGTCTGGGTCTGGCCGGCACCGAGCTACACCCAGGCATTCCTGAACGGCCTCGGCGCGTACCACCGCGTGCTGCGCCGCGGTCCGGCGGTGGTGGCCGGCGACTTCAACGGCAACCCGATGTTCGACCGCGTCAGGCCGCGCGCGAAGTGGTGGACCAATGGCTTCGCGCAGTTGGACGACGCGGGGTTGGTCAGCGCATACCACGCGTTCCACCGCGTCGACTACGGCGACGAGGCGCACCCGACGCACCACTTCCTGCGCAAGCCCGAGCGGCCGTTCCACATCGACTTCTGCTTCGTGCCGCAAGCCTGGGCACAACGGCGGCTCGAGGTGCAGGTGCCGCGCGGGGCGCAGTGGCGCGCGCTGAGCGATCACTTTCCGGTGGTGGTCGATACCGAGGGCTAGACTGTCGACGGCATGAGCACCTCGGCACTCTTCGTCGGTCTGCTCTTCGGCTCGCTGGGCATGGGCTATTGCGTCTACGGGCGCCGCCAGCACGCGCTGGTGCCGTTCGTCTGCGGGCTGCTGCTCATCGCCGTGCCGTATCTCATCGCCAACGCCGCGGGGCTCGCGGCCGTTGGCGCGCTGCTGGCGGCGCTCCCGTTCATCGTCAAGCTCTGAGCGCTCACGATGCCCTGGCCGAGCGCTCGGATCGGCCTGCTTCCTACAATCGCCGCTGCAAGGAGCATCCCGTGATCGTCGAACGCATCTGGACCGGCAACTCGCTGCGCAACTACAACTACCTGATCGCCTGTCCCGAGACCGGCGACGCGCTGGCGATCGATCCGCTCGACCACGGCAAGTGCCTGGCGGCGGCCAGCAAGAACGGCTGGCGCATCACGCAGATCCTCAACACGCATGAACACCACGACCACACCGGCGGCAACGCCGCGGTGGTGGAAGCCACAGGCGCCAAGGTGATCGCGCACCACAAGGCGGGCGGCAAGATCGCGGGCATGGATCGCGGCGTCAAGGGCGGCGACGTCATCAAGATCGGCAGGTCGATCGAGCTCGAGTGCATGGACACACCGGGCCACACCTTCTGCCACATCTGCCTGCGGGCGCACAGCCGCGACGGCGGGCCGGCGCTGTTCTCGGGCGACACGCTGTTCAACGCCGGTGCCGGCAACTGCCACAACGGCGGCGACCCGGGTGCGATGTACGAGACCTTCGCCCGGCAGCTCGACACGCTGCCCGACGACACGCGGCTGTACCCCGGCCACGACTACATCGAGAACAACCTCAAGTTCACGCTGTCGCGCGAGCCTGGCAACGAGGCGGCCAAGGCGCTGCTGCCCCAGGTCACCGGCCACGATCCGCAGACGTCGGTCGTGACGACGCTGAAGGAAGAAAAGACCTTCAACACGTTCTTCAGGCTGACCAGCCCCGGCGTGATCGCCAAGCTGCGCGAGGCGTTCCCCGACCTGCCCGAGCAGCCCGACCGGCGCACGGTGTTCCTCAAGCTGCGCGAGCTGCGCAACAAGTGGTAGGGCGTTGTCCCGCGCCGCGCGGGCGAGCGTTCACGGCCGTGGTGGCCGGCCCGGCCCCTGCGTGCCGTCGGCGCGCGCCGACAGGTAGGCGTACACGTCGATGATGTGCGCGGTCACGCGCGGCTCGTCCTGCCACGCGGGCATCGTCAGCGCGCCCTTGCGGCGCAGCACCAGGTCGTCGATGTAGGCCTCTCGCTCCGGGCTCGACGGGCCGGGCGTCGAGGGTGGCGAGGCCCATTCGTAGCGCAGCAGCACGAGGTCGGCGAACCCGCGCGGCCCCAGTGTGCGCACGCGCGCGGTCAGATCCGGCGCGTTGCCATTGCCGGTGGCACCGCTGCCGTGGCACGGCGCGCACTTGTCCTGGAACACCCGCCAGCCCAAATACACCGACTCGCTGCGCGCGGGCGGCGCCGCGGCCGCAGCAGCGGCGTCGGGCCGCTCCGCCGCGCAGCCAGCGAGCGCCATCGACGCTGCGAGCGCGAACCGCGCGCGGGTCTTGAGCATGTCGATCACCTCCAGCGCGCGATTCTGGCCAACCGGACCGCGGCCGCGGCGGCGTACCGACACGCTTCTTGATCCACGTCACACGCCGGGCCCACCCAGCCGGCGTGCCTAGCCCACGAACAGCAGCGCCGGCGTCTCCAGCAGGCGCCTGAGCGCCTGCACGAACTGCGCGGCCACGTGGCCGTCGACCACGCGGTGGTCGAACGACGACGACAGGTTCATCAGCTGGCGCGGCACCACCGCGCCGCCGCGCAGCATCGGTCGCACGACGATGCGGTTGACGCCGACGATCGCCACCTCGGGCGCGTTGATGATCGGCGTGGTCACGAGGCCGCCGATGGCGCCGAGGCTGGTGATCGTGATGGTCGAGCCGCTCAACTCGCCGCGCGTGATGCTGCCGGCGCGCGCGGCCGCCGCCAGCCGCGCCACCTCGGCCGCGGCTTGCCACAGGTCCAGCGCCTCGGCGTGGCGCACCACCGGCACCATCAGGCCGGCGTCGGTCTGCGTGGCGATGCCGATGTGCACGGCGGCGTGGCGTGCCAGCACGCCCTTCTCGTCGTCGAACAGCGCGTTGACCTCGGGGCGCTCGACCACCGCGACGGCGATTGCGCGCATCAGGAACGGCAGCAGCGTCAGCTTGCCGCGCGTCGGCGCGTGCTGCTCGTTGAGCGTGTTGCGCAGCGCCTCGAGCTCGGTGACGTCGCATTCCTCGACGTAGCTGAAGTGCGGGATGCGGCGCTTGGCCTCCTGCATCTTGAGCGCGATCTTGCGGCGCAGCCCGATCACCGGGATCGACTCGACGCCGTCGCGCGGCGTGCCGCTCGGCACCGCGGCGACGGCGGCGTTGTGCATCGGCAGCGCCGAGGTGGGTGGTGTCGCTCCCGCCGCGGCCGAGGGGTGCGTCCTCGCGTAGGCGTCGAGGTCGGCGTGCATCACGCGGCCGGCGGTGCCGCTGGCGCGCACCTGAGCGAGTTCGATCCCGAGCTCCCAGGCGCGGCGTCGCACCGAGGGCGACGCGATCGGGCGGTCGCCAGCGCCCGCGGCGGATGGCGCCATCGGCGTCGGCACGGGCGGCGCGGCCCGCACCGCCTCGGACGGCATGGCCGGCCTGGGCGCTGGCGCGACTGCCGGCGCAGGCGCCGCTGCCCGCACCGCAGGGGCAGCCGCGTTCTCGGCCGCGGCCGCGGCCGCGGGTGCGGGTGCGGGCGGGGGCGCACTCGCCTTCGCCGGCGCTGCGGTTTCACCGGTCTCGATCTTCACGATCTCGGCGCCGACGGCGAACACGGTGCCGGCGGCGCCGCCGATCCACGTGACCTGGCCGCCCACTGGCGACGGTACCTCGACGGTGGCCTTGTCGGTCATCACGTCGGCGAGCACCTGGTCCTCGGCGACCGTGTCGCCCGGCTTCACGTACCAGGCCACGAGTTCGACCTCGGCGATGCCTTCGCCGATGTCGGGCATCTTGATCGTGCGAGCCACCATGTTCAGGGCTCCATCGCGCGCTTGAGTGCCGCACCGACGCGTGCCGGGCCGGGAAAGTAGTGCCACTCCTGCGCATGCGGGTATGGCGTGTCCCAGCCGGTCACGCGCTCGATCGGCGCTTCCAGGTGGTAGAAGCAGTGCTCCTGCACGATCGACAGCAGCTCGGCGCCGAAGCCGCAGGCACGCGTGGCCTCGTGCACCACCACGCAGCGGCGCGTGCGCTTGACCGACGAGACGATCGCGTCGAGATCCAGCGGCCAAAGGCTGCGCAGGTCGATCACTTCGGCGTCGATGCCGGTCTCCGCCGCGGCCGCCTCGCACACATAGACCATCGTGCCGTAGGCGAGCACGGTCACGTCGCGGCCGGGCCGCACGATGCGCGCGGTCTCCAGCGGCACCGTGTAGTAGCCGTCGGGCACCTGCGCCATCGGATGCTGCGACCACGGCACCACCGGCCGCTCGTGGTGGCCGTCGAACGGGCCGTTGTAGAGGCGCTTGGGCTCGAGAAAGATCACCGGGTCGTCGTTCTCGATCGATGCGATCAGCAGCCCCTTGGCGTCGTACGGGTTGCTCGGCATCACGGTGCGGATGCCGCACACGTGGGTGAACAACGCCTCCGGGCTCTGGCTGTGAGTCTGGCCGCCGTAGATGCCGCCGCCGCACGGCATGCGGATCGTCAGCGGCGCGGTGAAGTCGCCGGCCGAGCGGTAGCGCAGCCGCGCGGCTTCGCTGACGATCTGGTCGCTCGCCGGGTAGAAGTAGTCCGCGAACTGGATCTCGACCACCGGCCGCAGGCCGTAGGCGCCCATGCCGACCGCGGCACCGACCAGGCCGCCCTCGCTGATCGGTGCGTCGAACACGCGCTGCGCGCCGTACTTGGCCTGCAGGCCCTCGGTGCAGCGGAACACGCCGCCGAAGTAGCCGACGTCCTCGCCGAACACCACCACGTTGGGGTCGCGCGCCAGCATCACGTCCATCGCGGAGCGCAGCGCCTGGATCATCGTCATGCGCGTGGTCGCAGCCGGCGGCTCGGCCAGCGCGACGTCGCCGTTCTTGGCATCGCGCGCGGCGTCAGTGGCCATGTTGCTCGGCCTGCAGTTGCGCCAGCTGCTGCTTCAGGTGCGGAGGCATCTCCTTGTAGACGTCCTCGAACATCGAGGCCAGCGGCGGGATGTGTCCGTCGAGCAGCGTGCCGTGCGACTCGGCCTCCTTCTGCGCAGCCAGCACCTCGGCTTCGAGTTCCTTGCGCAGCGCGTCGTGCTGCGCGTCGCTCCAGGCGCCGAGCCCGATCAGGTGCTGCTGCAGGCGCGCGATCGGGTCGCCGAGCGGAAAGCGCGTCCAGTCGTCGGCCGGCCGGTAGCGCGTCGGGTCGTCCGATGTGCTGTGCGCGCCAGCGCGGTAGGTGATCCATTCGATCAGCGTCGGCCCGAGGTTGCTGCGCGCGCGCTCGGCGGCCCAGCGCGACGCCGCCAGCACCGCCAGCCAGTCGTTGCCGTCGACGCGCAGCGATGCGATGCCGCAGCCGACGCCGCGCGCCGCGAAGGTGGTGGCCTCGCCGCCGGCGATCGCCTGGAAGGTCGAGATCGCCCATTGGTTGTTCACCACGTTGAGGATCACCGGCGCGCGGTACACGTGCGCGAAGGTGAGCGCGGTGTGGAAGTCGGCCTCGGCGGTGGCGCCGTCGCCGATCCACGCCGACGCGACCTTGGTGTCTCCCTTGATCGCTGAGGCCATGCCCCAGCCCACGGCCTGGATGAACTGCGTCGCCAGGTTGCCCGAGATCGAGAAGAAGCCCGCGCGCTTGAGCGAGTACATCACCGGCAGCTGGCGGCCCTTCAGCGGATCGAGCGGGTTGCTCATCAGCTGGCACATCAGCTCGACCATCGACACGTCGTCGCGCGCCAGCAGCAAGCCCTGCTGGCGGTAGGTGGGGAAGCACATGTCGCCCGGTTCGAGCGCCATCGCGTGCGCGGTGGCGATCGCCTCCTCGCCGAGGCTCTGCATGTAGAACGAGATCTTCTTCTGGCGCTGCGCGATCAGCATGCGGGCGTCGAAGACACGCGTCTTCATCATCGCGCGCAGGCCACGGATCAGCAGCGCGGGATCCGCCTTCGGTGCCCAGGGGCCGACCGCGCGGCCCTTGTCGTCGAGCACGCGGATCAGGCTGTCGGCCAGGTCGGCGGTCTTCGCCGGCGTGGTGGTGATCGGCGGCTTGCGCGCCTCGCCGGCCGGCGTGATGCGCAGGTACGAGAAGTCGGTGTGCTGCCCGGGGCGCGCGCTCGGCTCGGGCACGTGCAGGCGCAACGGCTGGCGCTTGTTCTTCATCGTGAGCCACTCCTGATCCCGATCGTGTCGGGCACTGGGATCCAACTCCTTGGGCCGGCACGCGGGATCGCCGCGGCGCAGCGCATGTCCGCTAGCGTACCGCAGCGGCGGCCGGTGCGGCGCCGGCCACGCCGCACGGCCGGTCTCAGGCCCGCGCCGTATCGACGCGCGGCATCTCGGCGTAGTTCTCGCTGCTGCCGCCCCAGGCCGGCTCGCGGTCGATGCCATGGAAGTTCAGCTCGATCGTCAGCCCGTCGGGGTCGCGGATGAACATCTGGAACAGCTTGAACTCGGGAAAGTAGCGCCTGCGCGCGGCGATGCCCTCGGCGTCGAAACGGGCTGCAAACGCCTCGGGCTGCGTGGCGAGGAACGCGATGTGGTCGACGACACCGGTGTTGTCGGTGGCCGAGCGCGGCGACGTGCCGAGGTAGTACAGCTCCGAGTTCGCGATGCCGTGCGGTCCCATGTGGACCTGCACCTTGCCGGCCACGCCCAGCCAGTAGCCCGGAAACGGAAAGTCCGGCCGCGGCATCACCTCGAAGCCGAGCACGTCGCAATAGAAGCGCCGCGAATGCTCGAGGTCGTTGGCGCGCACGAAGTAGTGGTTCAGCTCGGTCAGTGGCATGGCGGTCTCCCGGATTGCAGCCGCGCGCCGATGGTAAGGCGGCGGCGCCGGCGCGACACGGACTCGCGCCGCGATCCGGCGCATGCCATAGTTCGCCCCGTTTCGGCCCGCGCAAACGCACCTTGACCTCGGACACCCTCGCATCGCGGCATACCCCGGGCACTGCCGCGCTGGCGCTGGGCGCGCTGGGGGTCGTCTACGGCGACATCGGCACCAGTCCGCTGTACACGATGAAAGCGGTGCTGGACCCGGCCAACAGCGTGCAGCTCGTGCCGGTGGACATCATCGGCGCGGTGTCGACCATCTTCTGGGCGCTGATGGTGGTGGTGACGCTGAAGTACGTGGTGCTGATCCTGCGCGCCGACAACCGCGGCGAGGGCGGCATCATGGCGTTGACGGCGCTGGCCGCGCGCGCCGCCGGCAGCACGGCGAAGCGCCGCAAGGCGCTGCTGCTGACCGGCGTCTGCGGTGCGGCGCTCTTCTACGGCGACAGCGTCATCACGCCGGCGATCTCGGTGCTCGGCGCGATCGAGGGCATCGAGACCGCAACCCCGGCGCTGAAGGCCTTCGTGGTGCCCTTGTCGGTGGCGGTGCTGGTCGGGCTGTTCGTCGTGCAGCGGCGCGGCACCGCGGTGGTGGGTGCGCTGTTCGGGCCCGTAATGCTGGTGTGGTTCGGCGTGCTCGCACTCACCGGCGCGCTGCAGATCGTGGCCGAGCCGCGCGTCCTGGCGGCGCTGAACCCGCTGAACGCGGCGAACTTCCTGCACCAGCGCGGCTGGTCGCTGTTCATCGTGATGGGCGCGATCGTGCTGGCGCTCACCGGTGCCGAGGCGCTGTACGCCGACCTTGGCCACTTCGGCATCCGTCCGATCCGCGTGGCGTGGATGTCGCTGGTGCTGCCGGCG
>DATJYZ010000369.1:0-11341 GCA_035499355.1 Burkholderiaceae bacterium
CTTCGAGTCGACCTGGAGTGGAGCAACCACGGGCCTGGAGGCCGGCGCGACGCCGATGACCCCGGTCGAGCCGCTGGCGAGTCCGCCGCCGACCTACAAGCGGCCCAACAAGAAGTGGCGCCTCAAGCGCGGTGCCACCCCGGTGTGGTTCAAGCAACGCCAGGGCATCCGCCGCCAGGCCCAGTCCGGCGCGGCGCGGGTGGCGCGCTTCAGGCCGCCGCGCCCAAGGTAAGGCGATGGCCAGCCCAGACCCGAAGGACGAGCTCGCCGGAACCGAGGCCCCCTTCGTTTCGCACCTGATCGAGCTGCGCGACCGCCTGATCCGCGCGCTGCTGGCGGTGGGCGTCGTGTTCGGCGTGCTGTGCGTCTGGCCGGGGCCGGGCGGCCTGTACGACCTGCTGTCGGCCCCGATGACGCACAACTTGCCGGTGGGCACCAAGCTGATCGCCACCAACGTGTTCTCGCCGTTCCTGGTGCCGCTGAAGATCACGCTGATGGCCGCGTTCCTGATCGCGCTGCCGGTGGTGCTGTACCAGCTTTGGGCCTTCGTCGCGCCCGGGCTCTACTCGCACGAGAAGAAGTTCGTGCTGCCGCTGGTGGTGTCGAGCTCGATCCTCTTCTTCGTCGGCGTGGCCTTCTGCTACTTCATCGTCATCCCGGCACTGACCAAGTTCATCGTCGCGGTGGCGCCGACTTCGATCAACACAGCGCCCGACATCGAACAGTACTTCGGCACCGTGCTGACCCTGTTTCTGGTGTTCGGCATCGCCTTCGAGGTGCCCGTGGCGGTGGTGGTGCTGGCGCGCATCGGCGTGGTCAGTGTCGAGCAGCTGCAGAAGTTCCGCGGCTACTTCATCGTGGTCGCCTTCATCGCGTCGGCGATCGTGACGCCGCCGGACGTGGTGTCGCAGCTGTCGCTGGCGATTCCGTTGTGCCTGCTCTACGAGGTGGGCATCTGGTCGGCCAGGATATTCATCCGCGCCACCAAGGCGCCGGAAGAGCAGGCGGCGGCAGCCAAGGAATCCTGAGGCCCGCCCGCGGCTACTGCGGCGGGCGGCGCTGCTGCGCCGGCGGGCGCTGGCCGACCGTGAGCTTGACGTGCAGCGCCTGCGCGCCGCGCTGCACCCCGAGCGTCGCTTCGCTGCCGGGTTTCAGTGCCGCCACCGCGTTGAGCAACTGTGCGGTGTTGGCCACCGAGCGCTCGCCCACCGTGGTGACCACGTCTCCGGGCTTGAGGCCGCTCTTGCCCGCCGGACCGTCCTGCAGCACGCCGGCGATCAGGACGCCGTCCTTGATCGGCAACTTGAAGCTCTCGACGTACTCGGCGGGCAGGTCGCGCGGCTCGACGCCGATCCAGCCGCGCGTGACCTTGCCGTCCTTGATCAGGTCTTCCATCACCTGGCGGGCCAGGTCCACCGGAATCGCGAAGCCGATGCCCATGCTGCCGCCCGAGCGCGAGAAGATCGCGGTGTTGATGCCCACCAGGTGGCCGTTGACGTCCACCAGAGCGCCGCCGGAGTTGCCCGGATTGATGGCCGCGTCGGTCTGGATGAAGTTCTCGAAGGTCGACAGCCCGAGCTGGTTGCGCCCGAGGGCGCTGACGATACCCGCGGTGACTGTCTGGCCGACGTTGAACGGGTTGCCGATCGCCAGCACCAGGTCGCCGACCTGCAGCGCATCGACGTTGCCCAGGGTGATCGACGGCAGCCGGTCGACGTCGATCTTCAGCACCGCGACATCGGTGTCGGGGTCGGTGCCGACGAGGCGGGCCTTGGCCTCGCGGCCGTCCTTGAGCCCCACCTCGATCTCGCTGGCGTCTTCGACCACGTGGTTGTTGGTCAGCAGATAGCCCTGCGGCGACACGATCACGCCCGAGCCGACGCCGCGCTGCACGTCGCCCTGCGCGCGGTCGCCGAAGAAATAGCGGTACCACGGGTCGGCTTCGTGCGGGTTTCGCGTCCCCGCCTTGATCGCACTGACGCTCACCACCGCGGGCGCGGCGCGGTTGACCGCAGCACTGAGGCTGCCGGCGGCCAACGGGGGCGACGCGCTCGGCGGCACCGCCGTGCGGATCGCCACGACATCGGGTTGCGCCATCGCTGCCGTGCGCGTGATCCACTGCGGCTTGAGCGTCCCGACGACGAACAGCACCGCCAGCGCGACGGTGACCGCCTGCGAGAATACGAGCCAGAGTCTTCGCACGGTTTCGGTGACTGCGATGGTATTGCGCGACGAACTGCAATCGCACCTTCGGCAATTGCTGGCTGTCGATCGGTTCCGGGATTATGGGCCGAACGGTCTGCAGGTCGAGGGGCGCACCGAGGTGAACCGCCTCGTGTCGGGGGTGACCGCGAGCCTCGAGTTGATCGAGGCCGCGGTAGCCCAGCGAGCGGACGCGGTCTTGGTGCATCACGGCCTCTTCTGGCGCAGCCAGGACGGTCGCATCACAGGGTGGCTGCGCGCCCGTGTCGCGCTTCTGCTGGCGCACGGCATCAACCTGTTCGCGTACCACTTGCCGCTGGATGACCACCCGGAGCTCGGCAACAACGCGCAGTTCGGCGCGCAGTTGGGGCTGCGCGCCGACGCCCGCTTCGGCGATCAGGACCTGGGGTTCGCCGGTGGCAGCGCTGCACTGACCTCGCTGGCGGCGCTGGCCGCGGCGGCCGAGCGCGTCTGCGCACGCGCCTCGACCGTCGTCGCGGGCGACGGCCGGCCGTTGCGGCGCATCGGGTGGTGCACCGGCGGCGCCCAGAGCTACTTCGAGGCGGCCATCGCCGCCGGGGTCGACGCCTACGTCACCGGCGAGATCTCCGAGCCGCAGGCCCACATCGCGCGCGAGACCGGCGTGGCCTTCGTCGCCTGCGGCCACCATGCGACCGAGCGCTTCGGCGCGCCGGCGCTGGGGTCACATCTCGCCGCACGATTCGGTCTCGAGCACCACTTCGTCGACATCGCCAACCCGGCCTGAAGCGCGATGAGCCATCCCTTGCCGCTGCTGGCCGTGACGATGGGTGATCCGTGCGGCATCGGCCCCGAGATCGTGGCCAAGGCCCTCACCGAGCCGCTGCCAGCGCCTTGCGCGGTGATTGGCGACGTCGCGGTGATGCGCAAGGCCGTCGCGGCCTGCGACCTGGGCTGGCCCATCGCCGTGCTGGACGAGCCCGAGGAGGCCACGCGTCTGCCGCCGCGCTGCATCGGCGTCTGGCAGCCCGCGGGGCTGCCGGCCGTGCTGGCCGACCTGCCGATGGGTCGGGTGCACGCCGACGCTGGCCGCGCCGCGATCCGCTGCGTCGCGGCAGCGGCCGGGCTTGCCCTCGAGCAGCGCGTCGGTGCGGTCGTGACCGCGCCGGTGCACAAGCAGGCGCTCGCGGCCGCCGGATCACCGTTTCCCGGGCACACCGAGATGCTGCAAGCGCTCGCCGCAGGCGATGGGCCAGTGCGCGAGGTGCGGATGATGTTGGCCAACGACCAGTTGCGCGTCGTGCTGGTGACCATTCACGTGGCGCTGAAGCAGGCGATCGAGCAACTGAGCGTCGAGCGCATCGGCGTGACGATCGCGCTGGCCCATCAGGCATGCTTGCGCGCCGGCATCGAGCGCCCCCGCGTCGCGGTGGCCGGCCTCAACCCGCACGCCGGCGAAGGGGGTTTGTTTGGCGACGAGGAGGCGCGCGTCATCGCGCCGGCGATCGCGCGGGCGCGGGCGGATGGCATCGACGCCAGCGGGCCGCATGCGCCCGACACGGTGTTCATGCGGGCGCGAGATGCGCCGGGACACCCGGGGGAGTTCGACGTCGTCGTGGCGATGACCCACGATCACGGCCTGATACCGGTGAAGTACCTCGGCGTCGAGCGCGGCGTCAACGTGACGCTGGGGCTGCCCTTCGTGCGCACCAGCCCGGACCACGGCACCGCGTTCGACATTGCCGGCCGCGGTGTGGCCGATGCGGCCAGCCTGCGCTCCGCGATCTCAGTGGCGCACCAGCTGTGCGGGGGCGGCTGGCACCGCCCGCTCTGACGGCTGGATCGGCGCGGCCTTGCCGCCGCCGACGCGCAATTGCGCCAGCTGTGCGCGCGCGCGGGCGGTGGCGCGCTCGAGCAGGTACGCATGCTCGAACGCGCGCAGGCGGTTGCTCTCGCACATCTTGCTGAGCATGCGGTAGGTCATCGAGATCGTGCGCACGTGCTTGGTGCCGCGCGTGAACACGAAGAACGTGCGGCCCGCGCTGACGTGTGCCAATCGAACCTTCTGCCATTGGCCGTCGATGTGCATCTGATAGGCGAAGCCGATCTGCACGTGGTCGGCCAGCGAGCTGCCGCGCGACGGCTCCACCGGCTCGGGTTCGGGCATGCCGTCGATCTGGATGTCGACCTCGCTGACCTCGGGCTCAGCCTCCAACTCGACATCGACCTTACCCTGCCAATCGATCGACCGCTCGTCGACCAGGCCGATGGCCTTGGCCTCCGCCTCGGTGAATGTGTTCGCCTGCACCGCATCGAGCAGCACCGGCAGTTCCGACGCCGGCATCGGCGGCAGCTCGCTGGTCTTCGGGATCGCTGCGCCGAGCACGCCGTCGACCTGCTTGAGCAGCAGGTTGTAGTCGAGCGTGCGCATCGCCTCGCCCTTCAGCGACTCCGAGTGAGCCGGCAGCAGCTTGCCGAAGAAATCCTTGCGCGCCACCTCCGGCCACTTGATCATGTCCATGCCGGCGTTGAGCGTCTTCATCAACGTCGGCAGCGCGATCAGGAACGCCTTTCGCTGCGCCGGCGAGCCCTTGGGCTGCACGCTCATCAGCAGGTCGCGGCCGGCGAGTCGCAGCCGCGCGACGGCCGGGCTGTCGTGGCCGTCGTCGAGCGCCGTCTTCATCACCGCCTGGCTCCACACCGACGACACGAAGTCGCGCAGGAAGTCCGGTGCCGGCACGTCCTGCAGGCCGTGGCGCAGTTGCGCGGCGTAGCGTTGCTGCAGGCGGAGCTGGGTTTCCTTTTGCGCCAGCACCTCGTCGGCATTGCCCTGGCGCTGCACGTCGCGCCGATTCTGGTCGACGACGAACGCTTCCAGCTCCTCGAGCTTCTGCTCGTACAGCTGGATCTGCTCGAAGTCGCCCTCGACGATCTGCTGCACCAGGTCCTTCACCAGCTTGATGAAGGCCTTGCCGTCTTCGTCGTCGAGGTCGTCGAATGCGATGCCGAGCGACGCGATGCGGTTGACGAACCGGCGCACCGGGTGGCGGCGCGACGAGAAGAAGGTCGGATCGCCGAGCGCGGCGCGCAGCACCGGCAGCTGCAGCCGGCCGATCTGGCGCGCCATCTGCGGCGGCACCTTGGGGTCGGACAGGATCTGGTCGAACAGGCCGCCGACGACGTCGATCACCATGTGATCGAGCGCACCGGTCGCCGCCTGACGCAGCTCGTCGCGGTGGGCAACGATCAGATTGGCACCGGCCAGTCCGCCGTGGCCCGAGTGCAGGTGATTGATCGTGCCGTGCAGGCCGCCGCCGGTGGTGGGCCCCGAGACGACGTCCGGCGGCGTGGTGTAGGCCAAGCGCCGCAGCAAGCCCATCAGTTCGGGATCGATCTGGCCGAGCGTGGCGCCGCTGCTGCCATAGCCACGGCGGCCATCGCCCGACACCTCGGTGGCCGGAAACTTGGTCAGGTCGTTGGGGTCACGCACGCTCGAGGCGAAGCCTTCGACTCCGCCACCACGGCTGCTGCGCGCGAAAGCCGGCGGCGTCGCTGCACCGTTGGCGCCGCCGAGCGCGCCCATGCCGGAAAACGTGCCGTTCGTGCCGGATCCGGTGCTGTGGTGTTCGTACCCGGTTTCATAAGATCCCACGTGGGCGCCGGGCCCTTCGGTGGCGCGCACGGTCAGGTTCAGCGGCTTGACGCCGGCGGCCCGCAGGTCGCCCATGACGTCGAGGTAGGTCTGCCGCATCGCTGCCGCCAGCGTGCGGCCGATCTCGAGCGACAGCGCCTTGCGCACTTCGATGCGATCGGCGATCGCCTCGATCGCGCGCACCAGCGCGCGGCCGATGAGTTCCGGGCGCAGCGGATTGCGCTCGCTATCGGCACTCTTCAGGTGCAGCACGGCGCCCATGTAGGTGTCGAGCTCGCGCAGTTCCCACTCGCACTGATTCTGGATGTCGAGGGCAAAGCGATCGGCCAGCACCTTGATCTCGACCTCATGATCCTCGACCAGGGTCATCATGTCCCACGTGGTCGGGCCGGTCGAGCTGATGCTGCGCGGTCGAACCTCCCGCACCACGCTGTCTTCCATCGATTCGTTGAAGGCGGCCGCAAACACGGCCATCTTGCGGTTCAGCTCGAATTGCCCGCCGAGCAGCGCGTCGCGGTGCGCCGTGCTGGTCGCCGACAGCGCCGCCAGGCCGAGGCCGTTGACACTCTTCTCGGCGGCCTTGCGCGCAGCCAGCCGCACGCGCTGCAAGGCGGTGTCGATCGCAGGGGGCAACCGGATGGGCGTGGTCGTCGTCATCGTGGCCGAATGACCGCGTGGTGCAGTGAGTATGCGGCCACCGACCATCGCGCACTCGAGTGAAACGGCGCGCGATTGGGGCGTGATTCACACTCTCCGCGGGCAGTCGGACACTGCGTTACCTCCGGTTGCGGAAGTGTCAGTTCGAGCGACTTGCAACATGAGCGGCCGACCGTTCATCGGCCGGCCGCGCCGTTCGTCAGCGCTTGAGCGCGTCGCGGATCTCGCGCAGCAGCGTGATGTCCTCGGGCGGCGCTGCAGGTGGAGGGGGCGGGGTCTGGCTCTTCAAGCGATTGATCTGCTTGACCATCATGAAGATGATGAACGCGAGGATCACGAAGTTGATCGCCACGGTGATGAAGTTGCCGTACGCGAACACCGCGCCCGCCTTCTTAGCGTCGACCAGGTTGGTGGCCGTCTGGCCGGACAACGCGATGAAGTAGTTGCTGAAGTCGAGGCCGCCGAGCAGCTTGCCCACCAGCGGCATGATCAGGTCGCCCACCACCGAATCGACGATCTTGCCGAACGCGCCACCGATGATGACGCCGACCGCCAGGTCGACGACGTTGCCCTTCATCGCAAACTCTTTGAACTCGCTCGTGAAACTCATGCTCACTCCTGGTTGAACGCCCACCCGGCCACGCACTTCAGCCGCGGCCAGTATTGCGCCTGGCCCGGGGCTGTCAATGCGACCCGGGGTGCGGAGGGGAGGGCTTGACGGCTCCGCTAAAATGAGTAGTTGCTCGCTCGGTGCGGGCGTCTCAACAAAGGACCCACATGGCTGAGTCAGTCGCCGATCCCGCCCGCCGCAACTGGGTCATGGTCACCTGCGGCGTGGGGGCAGTCGGTGGTGTGGCCACGGCAGTGCCGTTCGTCGCCAGCTTCACCCCGTCGGAACGCGCCAAGGCCGCCGGCGCGCCGGTGGAGGCCGACATCAGCGGCCTGAAGCCCGGCGAGAAGATGGTCGTCGAGTGGCGCGGCAAACCGGTGTGGATCCTGCGCCGCACGCCCGAGCAGCTGGAGTCACTGAAGAAAGACGAGCCGCTGCTGGCCGACCCGAACTCCAACCGCACCCAATACCCGACACCGGCCTACGCCAAGAACCAGTGGCGCTCGATCAAACCCGAGCTCTTCGTCGCCGTCGGCATCTGCTCGCACCTCGGGTGCTCGCCGAGCGACAAGTTCACGCCGGGCCCGCAGCCGTCGCTGCCTGACGATTGGCCGGGCGGCTTCCTGTGCCCGTGCCATGGCTCGACGTTCGACCTCGCCGGCCGCGTGTTCAAGAACAAGCCCGCGCCCGACAACCTCGAGGTGCCGCCGTACATGTACCTGTCCGACAGCAAGCTGCTGATCGGCGAAGACAAGAAGGCCTGAGCGCCGATGCGGACGAGCCCTTTCGCGAGCCGTCCGCCCCACGCTGACATCCACAGAGGTCGTTGATGGCTGAGATGAAGGAAGCCCCTGCCGGCGCCTCGATGGGCGTCAAGCTGGTGACGTGGTTCGACAACCGGTTCCCGACGATGTTCGCCGAGTACCGGAAGCACATGTCGGAGTACTACGCGCCGAAGAACTTCAACGTCTGGTACTTCTTCGGCTCGCTGGCGATGCTGGTGCTGGCGATCCAGATCGTCACCGGCATCTTCCTCACGATGCACTACAAGCCCGACGCGGGCAGCGCGTTCGCGTCGGTCGAGTACATCATGCGCGACGTGCCGGGTGGCTGGATCATCCGCTACATGCACTCCACCGGGGCGAGTGCTTTCTTCATCGTCGTCTACCTGCACATGTACCGCGGGTTGATCTACGGCAGCTACCGCAAGCCGCGCGAGCTGGTGTGGATCTTCGGTTGCGCGATCTTCCTGTGCCTGATGGCCGAGGCGTTCTTCGGCTATCTGCTGCCGTGGGGCCAGATGAGCTACTGGGGCGCGCAGGTGATCGTCAACCTGTTCGCCGCGGTGCCGTTCATCGGCCCGGACCTGGCGCTGCTGATTCGCGGCGACTACGTCGTCGGCGACGCCACGTTGAATCGCTTCTTCGCGTTCCACGTGATCGCGGTGCCGCTGGTGCTGATCGGCCTGGTCGTCGCGCACCTGCTGGCGCTGCACGACGTCGGCTCCAACAACCCGGACGGCGTGGACATCAAGGCCAAGAAGGACGCACGCGGCATCCCGCTCGACGGCGTGCCGTTCCATCCCTACTACACGGTGCACGACACGCTCGGCGTCGCGGTGTTTCTGATCATCTTCTGCGCGGTGATGTTCTTCGCGCCGGAACTCGGGGGCTATTTCCTGGAGTACAACAACTTCATTCCGGCCGATCCGCTGATGACGCCGCCGCACATCGCGCCGGTGTGGTACTTCACGCCCTTCTACACCATGCTGCGCGCGACCACCGACCCGATGGTCAACGCGCTGTGCGTGATCACCGGGCTGGCCGCGGTGCTCAACCTGATGAAAGGCAAGGGCTCCGCGGCGCTGAAGGGCGGCCTGCTGGTCGGTGCGATCGTGCTCATCGCGCTGATGAAGACCTTCGACGCCAAGTTCTGGGGCGTCGTGCTGATGGGCGGCGCGGTGGTGATTCTGTTCTTCCTGCCGTGGCTCGATCAGAGCCCGGTCAAGTCGATTCGCTACCGGCCGGGTTGGCACAAGCTGGTCATTGCCCTGTTCGTCGTCGCCTTCCTGATCCTCGGCTACCAAGGCACGCAGCCGGCCGCGCCGAGCGGGTCGGTGCTCGAGCGGCTGTCCCAGCTGTGCACGCTGATCTACTTCGGCTTCTTCCTCCTGATGCCGTGGTGGAGCCGGCAAGGCACGTTCAAACCCGTCCCGGATCGCGTGACCTACCACGGCCATTGAGAGAGCCCGCACCATGAAGCGTCTTCTGATCGGCCTGCTGGCCGCCTGCTCGTTGGCCGCGTGGGGCTCCGAGGGCGGGCCGCCGCTGGACCACTTCCCGAAGGAGCGGGTGACCGACGTCTCGGCGCTGCAGCACGGCGCCAAGCTGTTCGTCAACTACTGCCTCAACTGCCACGCTGCGTCGGCGATGCGCTACAACCGCCTGACCGACCCGGCGGTGGGCCTGACCGAAGAGCAAATCAAGAACAATCTGCTGTTCGCTGCCGAGAAGGTCGGCGCGACGATGACGGTCGCGCTGAGCGCCAAGCAGGGCAAGGAGTGGTTCGGCGCCGCGCCGCCCGACCTCAGCGTGATCGCCCGTTCGCGCTCGGGCGGCGGCGGCAGCGGGGCGGACTACCTCTACACCTACCTGCGCACGTTCTATCGCGACGACACCAAGGCCACCGGCTGGAACAACCTCGTCTTCCCGAGCGTGGCGATGCCGCACGCGATGTGGGAACTGCAGGGCCAGCAGCGGGCAGTATTCGTCGAGCGGCCGGATGCGCACGACCCCAAGGTCATGGTGCACGCGTTCGACCGTTTCGAGCCGATCACCGCCGGTACGTTGAGCAAGACCGAGTACGACGCCGCCGTCGCCGACCTGGTGGCCTATCTGCAATGGATGGGAGAACCCGCACAGAACCAGCGCGTGCGCATCGGCGTGTGGGTGTTGTTGTTTCTCGGCTTGTTCACCGTCGTCGCGTGGCGCATGAACGCCGCGTTCTGGAAAGACGTGAAGTGACGAGCGCGCGCGGCGCCGCCTGAGGGCGCGCCGGCGCAGTTTGCGACGACGCAAGGGCTCGAGTCGGCCGCCGCGTCGCTTGGACATTCGATTTCAGGGAGTCTCACCGCCATGATGGTGCTTTACTCAGGGACCACTTGCCCTTACTCACACCGTTGCCGCTTCGTGTTGTTCGAGAAAGGCATGGATTTCGAGATTCGCGACGTCGACTTGTTCGCCAAGCCGGAAGACATCGCGCTGATGAACCCGTACAACGAGGTGCCGATCCTCGTCGAGCGCGACCTCATCCTGTACGAGTCGCACATCATCAACGAGTACATCGACGAGCGCTTCCCGCACCCGCAGCTGATGCCGGGTGATCCGGTGGCGCGCGCGCGGGTGCGGCTGTTCCTGCTCAATTTCGAGAAGGAACTGTTCGCCCACGTCAACGTGCTGGAGAACAGGGGCATCAAGCCCACCGACAAACAGCTGGAGAAGGCACGTGGGCAGATTCGCGACCGGCTGACGCAGCTGGCGCCGATCTTCCTGAAGAACAAGTACATGCTCGGCGACGACTTCTCGATGCTCGACGTCGCGATCGCGCCGCTGCTCTGGCGCCTGGACTTCTACGGCATCGACATGTCGAAGAACGCGGCGCCGCTGTTGAAGTACGCCGAACGCATCTTCTCGCGCCCGGCCTACATCGAGGCGCTGACGCCATCGGAAAAGGTGATGCGCAAGTAGCGCGCATCGAGGGCGCGATGAGCAAGCCGCCGGGCAGCACCGAGTCGCAGGGCAGCTCGACGCGGCCCTATCTGATCCGTGCGCTGCACGATTGGTGCACCGACAACGGCTTCACGCCGTACGTGGCGGTGTTTGTCGACCGCAGCGTGCAGGTGCCGACGGAGTACGTGAAGAACAACGAGATCGTGCTCAACATCGGCTTCGAAGCCACCAGCGGCCTGCGCCTGGGCAACGACACCATCGAGTTCAAGGCGCGCTTCGGCGGCGTGGCGCGCGACATCGTGGTGCCGATCGACCACGTGGTGGCGATCTACGCGCGCGAGAACGGCCAAGGCATGGCGTTCCCGGCGCCGCATGCGGAGGGCGGCGAGCAGCCGGCCACACCGATCGAGCCGCGCGCCGACGGCAGCCGCGGCCTGCGGCTGGCTTCGAGTGACGATGCAGCACCGAACACCGATGGCCCGCGCCCGCTCGGCGGCGAATCTCCCGAGGCCG
>DATJYZ010000370.1:0-2795 GCA_035499355.1 Burkholderiaceae bacterium
CTCGCCACCGGTTCGGAAGCAGCATTCACGGGGATGTCTCCTGATTGGAACGTGTTGGGCGTCGGACGCTCTGCCGACGCGGCCCGGTGGGGAAATGCGTTGAAGAGTCGTCAGCGGGCGAGGACGGCGAGTGCGTTCCTGGCTGCTGCCACGCCCATCTTCACGTAGGCGTCTGCGGTGACGCCGCCGATGTGCGGGCTCAGCGTGATGCGCTTTTCGCCGTGGAACGGGTGCGGTGCGGTCATCGGCTCGACCGCGAAGCTGTCGAGACCCGCGCTGGCCACCTGGCCGGAGCGCACCGCTTCCAGCAGCGCCGCCTCGTCGATCAGCCCGCCGCGGGCGGTGTTGACGATGATCACGCCCTTCTTGCACGCGGCCAGCGTCTTCGCGTTGATCAGCTTGGCGTTGTCCGCAGTCAGCGGGCAGTGCAGCGAGATCGCATCGCTCTCGCGCCAGATCGTCTCGAGCTCCGTGCGCTCGATGTAGGCCGGCAGCTCCTTGGCGTACGGGTCATAGCCCAGAACCCTCATCCCCATCGCCTCGGCCATGCGCGCGAAGCGCAAGCCGATCGCTCCCAGGCCGATCACGCCGATGGTGCGGCCTTCCAGCTCCACGCTCTTGTGCGTGGCCTTGTCCCAGTGCCCCGCGTGCATCCGCTCGTCGAGTACCACCACGCTCTTGGCGCACGCCAGCAAGAGGGCCAGTGCCTGCTCGGCCACCGCCGCGGCGTTGGCCCCGACCGCGGCAACCACCTCGATGCCGCGCGCCTTGGCCGCCACCTTGTCGATCGTGTCGGTGCCGCTGCCGTGCTTGGAGATCACCTTCAGGCTCGGGGCGGCTTGCATCGCGGCAGCCCCGACCTTGCTGTAGCGCACGATGATGGCCACCGGGTCGTGGCGCTTGCACAGCGCCACGACGTCGTCTTCGGTCGGCGTCCTGCCCGCGTAGACCACCTCGTAGTCACGGAGCAGCTCCAGCGCCTGCGGCGCCAGGTCGTTGCCGGTGACGAGGAAGACGGGCTTCTTCGCGTCGCTCACAGGCTCTCCCCTTCCTTGATCACCCCAGCCGCACGCAGCGCGCCGTCGAGCCACCCCGGGCGCAGGGCCTTCCTGCTCTTGATGTCGGCGATGCGCTGGGTCTCCTGGGCGACCTTCTCGGCCGCCAGCGGCAGCAGCGAGGCCGCCTTGGCGCGCTCGATCACCGTCACGCCGTCGCCGTCGCCCACCACGAGGTCGCCGGGGTGCACGGTGACGCCGCCGATGGAGATCGGGTGGTTCAGGCGACCCGGAACGAACTTGGTCGGGCCGTTGGGGTTCAGGCCCGCCGCGTACATCGGGAAGCCGAGCTCGCGGATGGCTTCGGCGTCGCGCGCCGCACCGTCGAGCACCACCGCCGCCACGCCCAGCGCCACGGCCTGCTGGCACATGATCTCGCCCATCAGCGCGCTCGACACATCCCCCTTGCCGTCGACGAGGATCACGTCGCCGGGCTTGGCGATGGCCAGCGCCGCGTGAATCATCAGGTTGTCGCCGGGGCGCACCTCCACCGTGATCGCGGGACCCGCGAACTTCATCGAAGGCGCCAGCGGCGCAATCCGCCCGCTCAGCGCGCCGCGCCGCCCAGCCACGTCCGCCAGGATCGAGGACGGAAACTTGGCAGCTTGTTCGACAACAGATGCCTCGACACGCTCGATCTCGCGGATCACGTCGGGCAATGCAGCAGCTTGACTCATGGGTTGTCTCCGTTGATGCCGGGCCTGATCCGGCGTGAGGTTTGGCAGGCAGCGCTCTGAACGCCAGCCAGGGACTTAGGTTGGGTGATGTCGCGCGGCGCGCGACCGGCATCAGTCGACGCGTGCGCCGGATTCCTTGACGACCTTGCCCCAGCGGGGGATGTCGGTCTTGATGAGCGCGGCGAACTGCTCCGGAGTGCCGCCGGCGGGGTCGGCGCCCTCTTCGTCCAGGCGCTTCCTCAGCTCGGGGTTCTGCAGCGCCTTGTTGAACTCGGCGTTGAGCTTCTGGATCACTTCCTTGGGCGTGTTCGCGGGCGCCAGGAAGCCGAACCACGTCACGGCGTCGAAGCCCTTGTAGCCTGACTCGACGACCGTCGGCACGTTCGGCATGTCGCCGACGCGCTTGGCCGACGTCACCGCGAGCGCGCGCAGCGTGCCCTGCTTGATGTGCTGCAGCAACGTGGGCACCGACGACGCGTACAGCTCCACTTGCCCGCTGATGACGTCCGTCAGCGCCTGCGCGGCACCCTTGTACGGGACGTGCTGGATCTTGATGCCGGCCGCCTTCTGGAAGAGCTCGATCGTGAGGTGGGCGACCGTGCCGTTGCCCGGTGACGCGAAGTTGACGGCGCCGGGCTTGGCCTTCGCGGCGGCGACGGCGTCGCCGAGGGTCTTGTACGACGTTCCGCTGCCGGTGACGATCACAAGCGGCGCGTTTGCAACCAGCGCGATGGGCGTCAGGTCCTTCTGCGGGTCGTAGGGAAGCTTGCTGTAGAGCGTCGGGTTGATCGCGAGATTGCTGGTCTGTCCCAGCACGATGGTGTAGCCATCGGGCTGCGCCTTGGCGGCCGCATCGACTCCCAGGTTGCCGCCGGCGCCCGGCTTGTTGTCGACGACGAAGGTCCAGCCGGTGGTCTTGGCGACGGCGTTCGTCACCTCGCGCGCAATGATGTCGGTGCCGCCACCGGGCGGGAACGGCACGACGACGCGGATGGGCTTCGAGGGCCAGGCTTCGGCAGAGGCGCCGCTGGCGAACATGGCGATGGCGGCCGCGAGCAGGGCA
>DATJYZ010000371.1:0-33799 GCA_035499355.1 Burkholderiaceae bacterium
CGCCGCTGCCCGCGGTGCCGAGTCGCGCATCGCCGGTCGGGTTGATTGAGGTGATCTGCCCGGGCGCCGCGACGATCGTGCCCGACCCCTTGAGCAACACCGTGCACTGCGTCGCCTCGACGAGGCGGTGTGCAGCGTCGAGGCGAGCAGCCTGCACGTCGCGGCTTTGCAGGTTCAGCAGGCGCGCCGCCTCGAGCGGGTGCGGCGTCAGCACCGTGGCCAGGCCGCGTGCTGCGCGCGCGCGCAGCGCACGCTGCAGCGCGGGTTCGGCAGCGACCGTGTTGAGTCCGTCGGCATCGAGCACCAGGCGCCTCGCGTGGTGCAACACCGGCGGCAGCACGTCGCGCACGGCGCTGCCGCCGCCGCAGCCGCACACCACCGTCGCCTCGGCCAGCGCCGACGGCGTCGTCAGCTGCGCCACCGTGCGCGACATCAGCTCCGGCCGGGACGGCTCGAACCAGCCGGCCTCGGTGCCGGCCAGCAGCCCGAGGTAGACACGGCCGGCGCCGGCGGCCAGCGCCGCGCGCGCGGCCAGCACGCCTGCACCGACCATGCCGCTGGTGCCAGCGAGCACCATCACGTCGCCGAAGCTGCCCTTGTGCTGCGCGTGCAGGCGCGGCGCCGACAGCCTGCGCACGGACTCCGGACCGGCCAGCGCGAGGCTGGTGGATTCCGCCGGCACCGACAGGTCGTCGAACCAGATGCGCCCCGCGTGGTCGCGACCGTGCCCGGTGAAGAGGCCTGGCTTCAACGTGAGCAGCGCGAGCGTGTGCGTGGCGCGCACTGCGACGCCAAGCACCATGCCGGTGTCGCTGTCGAGCCCCGACGGCAGGTCGACCGCCAGGATCGGCTTGCCGCCGTCGTTGAGTCGCTCGACGGCACTGGCCAGGGGACCGCTCAGTGCGCGGCTGACCCCGAGCCCGAGCAGCGCATCGAGCGCGAGATCGGACGTCACACGCTCCGGCAATCCATCGACCACCGGCACACCTGCCTCACGCGAGCGCCGCCACGCCTGGCGTGCATCGTCGGGCGCGCGCGCCGGGTCGCCGACCAACACGATGCGCGCGTCCTTGCCCCACGCGCGCAGCAGCGCCGCCGCGATGAACCCATCGCCGCCGTTGTTGCCCGGTCCGCACCAGACCTCGACGTCGCGCGCGTGCGGCGCCAGCGCCAGTGCGAGTCGCGCCACCGCCTCGCCCGCACGCGTCATCAACGTGTGCGCAGGCAGGGTCGCGGCGGCCCGGGCTTCGATGGCGCGACAGCCCGCGGTCGTGTGCAGCGGCCATTGCCGGCTGGCCGGCAGCACCGGCTGCGGACGCGAAGGCGCTGTCATGGCCGCTGTGAGTTCGGGTTGGCGCTGTTCGAATGGCCGCGCACATTGTGCTCTACTGCGTGCCCTCGACATCGGATCAAAAGGAGCCCTTGGCATGAAGCGATTCGTCGCAGCCGCACTCAGCGCGTTCGTTCTCGTCGGCGCCGCGCAGGCACAGCAGTTCTTTCGCATCGGCACCGGCGGCACCGCCGGCACCTACTACCCCGTCGGCGGCATGATCGCCAACGCGGTGTCGCAGCCCGGCAAGATCGTCGTCACCGCGCAGGCGAGTAACGGCTCGATGGCCAACGTCAACGGCATCGCCAGCGGCTCGCTCGAATCGGGCTTCTCGCAGGCCGATGTCGCCACCTGGGCGCAGAAGGGCACCGGCGTGTTCGAGGGCAAGCCCAACGTTCCGGGGCTGCGCCTGATCGCCAACCTCTACCCGGAGAGCGTGCACATCGTCGTGCGCAAGGGCCTCGGCGTGAAGACGCCCGCGGACCTGAAAGGCAAGCGGGTCGCGCTCGACGAGCCGGGCTCGGGCACGCTGATCAACGCCCGCATCATCCTCGCTGCCTACGGCGTGCAGGAGAGCGACATCAAGCCCGAGTACATCAAGCCCAACCAGGCCGGTGACAAGCTGAAGGACGGCTCGCTCGATGCCTTCTTCTTCACCGGCGGCGCGCCGGCCGGTGCGATCTCCGAGCTGGCGTCGGCCGGCGGCGGCATCGAACTGGTGCCGATCGACGGGCCGCAGGCCGAGGGCCTGCGCAGGGCGAGCCCGTTCTTCGCCCCCGACGTGATACCGGCCGAGACCTACAAGGGCGTGGCCGCCGTCAAGACGCTGGCCGTCGGTGCACAGTGGGTGACCAGCGACAAGGCCGATGCCAACACGGTGTACGAGATCACCAAGGCGCTGTTCAGCGACGCCGCGCAAAAGACGCTGGCGGCCGGACACGCCAAGGGCAAGCTGATCACCAAGGAGAACGCCGTGCTGGGCGCCGGCATTCCGTTCCACCCGGGTGCCGAGAAGTACTATCGCGAAGTCGGGCTGATCAAGTAGCACGCGGCGTTCGCCGCAGGCGGGGGCGGTGTGCCGCGAGGCGCCCGCCCTCGCGTCGCATCATGACGACGAGGGACACGATGACGGCCAGCACGATCGATGACCGCGCGGTCACCGACCTCGAACAGAAGTTCGATCCCGAGATGCGCTTCCGGCCGACCTGGCCGCCGGCATCGACCGTGCTGGCGGCGCTGCTGATCGCGCTGTCGTGCTTCCACTACTACACCGCCGGCTTCGGCCTGCTGCGCGAGGCCACGCACCGCGGCGTGCACCTGGCGTTCGTGCTGGGGCTGATCTTCATCGTGTTCGGCTTCCGCCGCGCGCACGACGCTGCGCCACGCGCGCGCGGCGCGTGGGCGCCCGGCGGCGTGCCGTGGATCGATTGGCTGCTTGCCGTCGCGGTGTCCGCGTCGGTGCTGTACATCCCGTATGTCTTCGACGACCTGGCGTTTCGCGTCGGCAACCCGACCACGCTCGACGTCGTGATGGGCTCGATCCTGCTGGTGCTGCTGCTCGAAGCCACGCGTCGCAGCATGGGTTGGCCGCTGCCGTTGATCGCGATCGTGTTCATGGTCTATGCGCTGGCCGGCCCGGTGTTTCCGGGCCTGCTGCAACACGCCGGGGCGTCGTGGGCCCAGTTGGTCAATCACCAGTACCTCACCAGCCAGGGCATCTACGGCATCGCGGTGGGCGTGGTGGCCACCTACGTCTTCCACTTCGTGCTGTTCGGCGTGCTGGCCACACGCGTCGGGCTGGGGCAGTTGTTCCTCGACATTGCGTCGAGCATCGCCGGGCGCTACGCCGGGGGCCCGGCCAAGGTGAGCGTGTTCGGGTCGGCGATGTTCGGCATGTTGTCAGGCTCGTCGGTCGCCAATGCGGTGACAGTCGGCTCGCTGACGATCCCCGCGATGATCCGCGTCGGCTACCGGCGCGAGTTCGCCGGTGCGGTGGAGGCCGCGTCGTCGACCGGCGGGCAGATCACGCCGCCGGTGCTCGGTGCCGCGGCCTTCCTGATGATCGAGTTCCTGGCGGTGCCGTACCAGACGATCATCGCGGCCGCGGTGGTGCCGGCGTTCATGCACTTCTTCGGCGTCTTCATGCAGGTGCACTTCGAAGCCAAGCGCTTCGGCCTGCGCGGCCTCACCGACGAAGAGATGCCCAAGCTGCGCGAGTCGTTTCGCCTGCGCTGGCCGACGTTGATTCCGCTGGCGCTGCTGATTGGCATCCTGGTCAGCGGCCGCACGCCGTACCTGGCGGCGTTCAGCGGCATCAGCTCGTGCGCGATCGTCGGCCTCACCACCGGTGCGGGCCGCGACGGCGCGCGCAACTGGGCGCTGCTCGCCGCGCTGCACGTGGTCCTGCTGGTGCTGGCGTTCGGCGGCATCCAGAGCGATGCGGTGCGCATCGGCCTGTTCGCGGTCACCGTGGTGGCGACGCCGTTCCTGCTGAAGGCGCTCGACATCAAGGGCCGCATCGGCCTGCACACACTGGTCGAAGCGTTCGAGACCGGCGCCAAGTACGCGCTGGCGGTCGGCGCGGCCGCAGCGACGGTGGGCATCGTGATCGGCGTGGTCACGCTCACCGGCGTCGGCTTCAAACTCTCGACCATCATCACCGGCGCCGCGCAGGGGGTGGCTGGCGGCGTGCTGGGTTTCCTGCCCGACGGCTGGTTCGACGTCAAGTCCCTGACGTTGCTGGCCGCGCTGGTGATGACCGGGCTGGTGTGCATCCTGCTCGGCTGCGGCATCCCGACCACCGCGAACTACATCATCATGGTGACGGTGGCGGCGCCGACGCTGGTGCTGCTCGGCGTGCAGCCGCTGGTGGCGCACTTCTTCGTCTTCTACTACGGCGTGCTGGCCGACATCACGCCGCCGGTCGCGTTGGCGGCCTACGCCGCTGCGGGCATGGCGGGCAGCGACCCCTTCAAGACCGGCAACATGGCATTCCGCCTCGGCCTCGCCAAGGCGCTGGTGCCGTTCGTCTTCGTGTTCTCGCCGTCGCTGCTGCTGGTGGCCAAGGGCTTCACGCTCACCGACTTCGTGATCACCTTCGTCGGCTGCGTGATCGGCATCGCGATGCTGGCGGCGGCGCTGTCGAAGTGCATGTTCAGCGAGTTGCAGCGCTGGGAGCAGGGGTTGCTGGGCGCGGCGGCGCTGATGCTGGTGGCACCGGGCATCCCGAGCGGCCTGGCCGGCCTGGCGTTGGCATCGCCGGTGCTGGTGCGCCAGTGGATGAGCCGGCAGCGCACGCTCGGCGCGGCGCCTCGCTGAGGCAGCGTCAGCGCAGGCGTTCGACGCCGAGGCCGTCGAGATCGATCGCCGGCGGGCGCTGAGCCATCGCATCGGCCAGCACGCGCGCCGAGCCGCACGACAGCGCAAAGCCGCTCGAGCCGTGGCCGAGATTCAGCCACACGCCAGGGGCCCCGCTGGCGCCGACCACCGGCGGGCCATCGGGCAGCATCGGGCGCGCCCCTTTCCAGCTTTGTGCCTGCGCCTGCAGCGAGCAGCCCGGGAACCAGTCGTCCAGCACCTTGTACAGCGTGGCGAGCGCGGCCTCGTTGCTGGTGGCCAGCGTGCCGCCGAGTTCGGCACCGCCAGCCACGCGCACGCGCTTGCCCAGGCGACTGATCGCGACCTTGAAGCGTTCGTCGATCAGGGTGGCGCGCGGGCCGGCCTCGCCATGCTCGGTCGCGCCGCGCAGCGGCGCGGTGACCGAGTAGCCGTGCACCGGCGCCAACGGCAGCCTGACCTTCAAGCGCGACAGCAGCCCGAGCGAATCCATCGCCGCGCATACCACCACGGCGTCGAACGGTTCCATGCCCTCCGACTCCGGCAACGTGGTCGGGTGCTCGGCGCCGGTCAGCTGGGCCGGATCGAAGCGCGCCAGTGCCCGGTGGTACACGATCGGCTTGTCGCCGGCGTCGATGCGCTGCACCTCGCGGTGAAAGCGGAATATGGCGCCGCGTGCCTGCGCGTGCTGCTTCAGCAGGTGCGCGAACTGGCGGCAGTTGCCGACCTCTTCGTCGGGCAGGTGCAGCGCGGCATGCAGGGCCGTGTCGGGGTTCAGCCCGGGCTCGATCTCGCGCGCCCGGGCGCCCTCGACGACGTGGCAATTGACGCCCAGGTCCGCCAAGACCTTGACGCCGGGTCGCGCCAGTGACAGGTCGCGCGGCGAGCGCAGCAGCACCAGCAGCCCCTTGCCCTGTTCGAACTCGAGTTGCAGCTCGGCGCTCAACAGGTGCATGCGCAGCAGGCTGAAGCGCGCCAGCTGGATCATGCGCCGGCGGTTGGCCTGATAGACGCTGGCCCGGCAGGCTCGCCGCCAGCGCCAGATCCAGCCCAGCAGCGAGGGCGGGAAGGGCCGCGCCAGCCGCACGGCGGCGTGGCGGCCGAACATCTGGCGCAGCACCTTGCCGGTCATGCCCGGCGCCGCCCATGGCGTCACGTAGCCGGGCGCGAGCACGCCGGCGTTGGCAAAGCTGGTCTCGGCCGCGACGCTGGCCTGGCGCTCGAAGACGGTGACCTCGTGGCCATCGACCGCGAGCTCGTACGCGGTGGTGACGCCCACGATGCCGGCGCCGACGACGGCTATGCGCATCGGCTCAGGCTCCGCCCGGCCGTCCGAAGGGGACCGATCCCCCCCGGGGGAACGCGAGCGGAGCGAGCAAGGGGGGCATCTCAGTCGCCCGTGCCGCGCAACACCGACTCGATGGCCAGCGACACGCTCAGCACGTCGTCGTCGGCGAGTGCACCGGCCCACACCATCAGGCCGACCGGGAATTCGCCCGGGCGATGGCACGGCAGCGACAGCGCGCAGCCGTCGAGCAGGTTGACCATCGAGGTGTTGCGCAGCAGTTGCCCGTTGGCGGCGAAGAACGCCTCGTCGCTGGCGATCAGTGGTGCGATCGGCGGCGCGACGATCTGCACCGTCGGTGACAGCATCGCGTCGAAGCCGCGCAATGCGACTGCCATGCGATCGATCCAGCGTGCACGCGCGTGGAGCAAATCGATGTAGTCGGCCGCGCTCATCGATTCGCCGCGCCGGATGCGCATCGCCACCCGCGGGTCGTAGCCGCCGCCGCGCTCGGCCATGCGCTTGCGGTGCCAGGCCCAGCTCTCCGGCGGCGCGAAGCCGCCGCCGGCATTGATGGTGGCCACCTCCGCCAGCTCCGGCAACTCGATGTCGTCGATGCGCGCCCCGGCCTTGCGCAGCGCGCGCAGCGTGCGTTCGAAGGAGCCGGCCACGGTGGCGTCGAGGCCCTCGCGCAGCAGCGGGCGCGGCACGGCAAGCCGCCAGGCTTGCAGCGGCCGCGCATCGAGCTGCACGGCGCGTTGCGCCAGGATCTCGTGCATCGTCACCGCGTCTCGCACGTCACGTGTGATCGCGCTCACGGTGTCGAGCGTGCTCGACAGCGGCACCGTCCCGTGCAGCGGCGTCAGTCGCTGCGTGTTCTTGAAGCCGACCAGGCCCTGCAGCGCGGCGGGGATGCGGATCGAGCCGCCGGTGTCGGAACCCAGCGCCGCCAGCGCCGCGCCGGCGGCCACCGACGTGGCACCGCCGGAGGTGGAGCCGCCGGGCGCGCGCGGCGTGGCGTCCAGTGCGGCAGTGGCGGCGTTGACCGGCGTGCCGAAGTGCGGATTGATGCCCACCCCCGAGAACGCGAACTCGCTCATGTTGGTGTGGCCGATCAACACGCCGCCGGCGGCGCGCACCCGCGCCACGGCGGTGCTGTCGTGCGGGGCATGCGGCGCGTCGTGCATCGTCGGCGACGCCGCGGTGGTGGCGAACCCCGCCACGTCGTACAGGTCCTTCACCGAGATCGGCGCGCCGGCCAGTGTGCCGATGGGCGCGCCGCTGCGTTGCATGGCCTGCAGGGCGCCGGCGCTGGCCAGCGCCGACGCCTCGAACAGGCGGATGAACGCCTTGTCGCACGCAGGCGCTCGCGCGGTGTCGAGCGCACGCCGTGTCGTCGCCTCGACCGACTCGCGGCCCGCCAGCACGGCGGCGTGGTGGGCAGCCAGGCTGGGCCCGGTGGGCGCTGCTAGAATGCGCGGGTTCAACTGGGTGCGTCCAGGCGGGTCACTCGTGGCGCGCGGCGCGGACTGCTCGCAGTTGATCAATCCCGAACCGGCCTTCAAAAAGGTGTCATCGCGCGGCCAAGTGCCGCTGCGGCGATTCGCGCCGGATTCTAGACCCAACCTTTGGAGCCTCGATGCCCACGACGATGCGTGAAATGCTGGAAGCCGGCGTCCATTTCGGACACCAGACGCGCTTCTGGAACCCCAAGATGGCCCCGTACATCTACGGCCATCGCAACAAGATCCACATCATCAACCTCGAGAAGACGCTGCCGGCGTTCGAGGACGCGATGAAGTTCGTGCGCCAGCTCGCGGGCCGCCGCGGCGCGATCCTGATGGTCGGCACCAAGCGCCAGGCGCGCGAGGTGATCGCGCAGGAGGCGCAGCGCGCCGGCATGCCATACGTCGACCAGCGCTGGCTCGGCGGCATGCTGACCAACTTCAAGACCGTCAAGGCGTCGCTGAAGAAGCTCAAGGACATGCAGGCCCAGAAAGAGGCGGGCATGGAGCAGATGAGCAAGAAGGAAGGCCTGATGTTCGAGCGCGAGCTGCACAAGCTCGAGAAGGACATCGGCGGCATCCAGGACATGACGGCGCTGCCCGACGCGATGTTCGTGATCGACGTCGGCTACCACAAGATCGCCGTGGCAGAGGCCAAGAAGCTTGGCATTCCGGTGATCGGCGTGGTCGACACCAACCATTCCCCCGAGGCCATCGACTACGTGATCCCCGGCAACGACGACTCGGCCAAGGCGGTGGCGCTGTATGCGCGCGCGGTGGCCGACGCGGTGCTCGAGGGCAAGGCGGCTGCTGTGACCGAGGTCGCCCAGTCGGCCGCAGGCGCAGATGAGTTCGTCGAAGTGAACGAAGGTTCCTAAGGGGCGCCCTCGGTCACACCGCCGCAGGCGGTGATACCACTGCGCCCTCGAGCCCCCTCCGCGAGGGGGCTCCAGCATGAAGACGTGGGCCGGCCTTTTGGCCGGCTGAACACCGAATCGTTTCTTGGAGTTCGTATGGCTGCAATCACCGCAAGCATGGTCGCCGAACTGCGCGCCAAGACCGACGCGCCGATGATGGAGTGCAAGAAGGCGCTCACCGAGGCCGAGGGCGACCCGACGCGCGCCGAGGAGATCCTGCGCATCAAGCTCGGCAACAAGGCCGGCAAGGCGGCGTCGCGCGTCACGGCCGAGGGCGTCGTCGCCGCGGTGGTCGAGGGCACCACCGGCGCGCTGGTGGAAATCAACTGCGAGACCGACTTCGTGTCGAAGAACGAGTCGTTCCTTGCGTTCGCCAAGGCCTGCGCCCGGTTGGTGGCCGACAGGAACCCGGCTGACCTCGCCGCGCTGGCGGCACTGCCGCTGTCACAGGACGGCTTCGGACCGACGGTGGAAGACGTGCGCAAGGGGCTGATCGGCAAGATCGGCGAGAACATGTCGATCCGCCGCTTCAAGCGCTACGCCGGCGGCGCCAAGCTGGCGCACTACCTGCACGGCACGCGCATCGGCGTGCTGGTGGAGTTCGAAGGCAGCGACGTCGCCGCCAAGGACGTGGCGATGCACGTGGCGGCGATGAAGCCCAAGGCGCTGGCCACCACCGACGTGGCGGCCGACCTGGTGGAGACCGAGCGTCGCATCGCCGCCGAGAAGGCCGCCGAGAGCGGCAAGCCGGCGGAGATCGTCGCCAAAATGGTCGACGGCGCGGTGCAGAAGTTCCTCAAGGAGGTCTCGCTGCTGAACCAGCCGTTCGTCAAGAACGACAAGCAGAGCGTCGAGCAGATGCTGAAGGCCGCCGCCACCAAGATCAAGTCGTTCACGCTGTACGTGGTGGGCGAAGGCATCGAGAAGCGCGCCGACGATTTCGCGGCCGAAGTGGCGGCACAGGTGGCGGCGGCCAAGAAGGGCTGACGTCCGCACGGGGGGCGGTCCGCGGCCGGGTGCGCGCCGCCGCCGCGTAAACTTCGCCCTGGCGAGAGTGGCCAGGGAGAATCGCCGGATGCCGGCCTACAAACGAATCCTGCTGAAACTGTCCGGCGAAGCGCTGATGGGCGACGACGCCTACGGCATCAACCGCGCCACCATCGTGCGCATGGTGCGCGAGCTGAAGGAAGTCACCGACCTCGGCGTCGAACTCGCGATCGTGATCGGCGGCGGCAACATCTTCCGCGGTGTGGCCGGCGGTTCGGTGGGCATGGACCGCGCCACCGCCGACTACATGGGCATGCTGGCCACCGTGATGAACTCGCTGGCGCTGGCCGATTCGATGCGCCAGGCCGGCATGACGGCGCGCGTGATGTCGGCGATCGGGATCGAGCAGGTGGTCGAGCCGTACGTGCGTCCGAAGGCGCTGCAGTACCTCGAGGAAGGCAAGGTGGTGGTATTCGCCGCCGGCACCGGAAACCCGTTCTTCACCACCGACACCGCAGCGGCGCTGCGCGGCGCCGAGGTCGGTGCCGAGGTGGTGCTCAAGGCCACCAAGGTCGACGGCGTGTACAGTGCCGACCCCAACAAGGACCGCTCGGCCACGCGCTACGCGACCATCAGTTTCGACGACGCGATCGCGCGCAACCTGCAGGTGATGGACGCCACCGCGTTCGCGCTGTGCCGCGATCAGAAGCTGCCGATCCGGGTGTTTTCCATCATCAAACCCGGCGCGTTGAAGCGGGTGGTGCAGGGCGACGACGAGGGCACGCTGGTGCACGTGTAGCCGCTGCGCCGCAAGGAGACACGATATGACGCCCCCCCGCTCACGCTGTTCGCTGCCCCCCGAGGGGGCTTCAGCCGCCTCGAGGCGGCTCCACGGAGGCTGAAATGGCGACGACCATTGCCGAGATCAGGAAGAACGCCGAAACCAAGATGCACAAATCGGTCGAGGCGCTGAAGCACGAGCTGCAGAAGGTGCGCACCGGCCGCGCCCATCCGGGCCTGCTCGACCAGGTGCATGTCGAGTACTACGGTTCGATGGTGCCGATCAGCCAGGTGGCCAACGTGTCGCTGCTCGACGCGCGCACGATCAGCGTGCAGCCGTGGGAGAAGGGCATGGGCGCCAAGATCGAAAAGGCCATCCGCGAGAGCGACCTGGGCCTGAACCCGGCGGCGCAGGGTGACCTGCTGCGCGTGCCGATGCCCGCGCTCACCGAGGAACGCCGCAAGGAGCTGACCAAGGTCGTGCGCCACACCGGCGAGGAAGCCAAGGTCGCGGTGCGCAACCTGCGCCGCGATGCCAACGAGCATCTGAAGAAGATGCTCAAGGACAAGCAGGTGGCCGAGGACGAGGAGCGTCGCGCGCAGGACGAGGTGCAGAAGCTCACCGACCGCACGGTGGCCGAGATCGACAAGCTGGTGCACGCCAAGGAAGCCGAAGTCCTCGCGGTCTGACTCCGCCTGCGACTCTGAACCGGCAGCCTGCCTGTAGCGTGCAGCGCGACCTCAACCCCGTCCCGCGCCACGTCGCCATCGTGATGGATGGCAACGGCCGCTGGGCCAAGAAGCGTTTCATGCCGCGCTTCTTCGGCCACAAGCAGGGCGTCGATGCGCTGGTGCGCTGCGTGCAGGCGTGCTCCGATCGCGGCATCGAGTACCTCACGGTGTTCGCGTTCTCGTCCGAGAACTGGAAGCGCCCCGAAGAGGAGATCTCCGGCCTGCTCGGCCTGGTGCTGGTGGCGGTGTCGAAGTATCTGCGCAAGCTGGCCGAGAAGGGTGTGCGCATCCGCATCGTCGGCGACCGCGGCGCCGTCACCGAGAAGGTGCGGGCTGCCTGGGACGAGGCCGAGACGAGCACCGCGCACAACACCCGCATCACGCTGTCGGTGGCGTTCAACTACGGTGGCCGCTGGGACGTCGTGCAGGCGTGCCGGCAGGCGGTGGCACAAGGCCTGGCCCCAGAGCAGATCGACGAGGGCCGGCTGTCGTCACTGATGGCGCTGGCGCACGCGCCCGACCCCGACCTGTTCATCCGCACCGGCGGCGAGGTGCGCATCAGCAATTTCCTGCTGTGGCAGATCGCCTACTCGGAGCTGTACTTCACCGAGTGTCTGTGGCCCGACTTCGACGAATCCGAACTCGACGCCGCGCTGGCCGCATTCGCCGGGCGCGAGCGCCGCTTCGGCGACGTGCGTGCCGCCCAGCCGGCCCCAGCGGCCGGTGACTGACCGCGATGCTTGCGCAACGTGTGGCCACGGCCATCGTGCTGCTCGCGCTGTGGCTGCCGACGCTGTGGATGGCCAGCCCGTGGCCGTTCATCGTGCTGACGCTGGTGTTCATCAGCCTGGCCGCCTGGGAATGGGGCCGGCTGAACGGTCTGGCGCCGGCCGGTGCATGGGCCTGCGCGGCGGCGTTGATCGGTGCCGGGGTGGTCGCCACGCGCACCTCGCCGCCGTCGAACGAACTGCAGATGCTGTGGTGGCTGGCCGCGGCGGCGTGGGTCATCGGCGGCGCCGCCGCGCTGCGCGCCGGGCCGCAGCGCTGGCCCGCGGTGCCGCGCGCGGTGCGCATCGTGCTCGGCGTGACGTTGCTGGCCGTGGCCTGGTGGGCGTTGGCGCAGGCGCGCATCGTCGGCGTGAACTACCTGTTGTCGGTGCTGTGCGTGGTGTGGATGGCGGACATCGCCGCCTATTTCGGAGGGCGTGCGTTCGGGCGTCGCAAGCTGGCGCCGCGCATCAGCCCGGGCAAGAGCTGGGAAGGCGTGGCCAGCGGCATGCTCGGCGTGTTGCTGCTGGCCGCGCTGTGGATGGCGTTCGACGCCCGCGTCGCCACCGATTCGGCGAGCCTGTTCACGCAGCTGCGCCAGCGTTTCGGCGTGACGCCGATGCTGATCGCGCTGCTGGGCCTGGTCGGCGTCAGCGTGCTAGGCGACCTGTTCGAGTCGCTGATCAAGCGCGCGGTCGGTGCCAAGGATTCGAGCGGCCTGCTGCCCGGGCACGGCGGGGTGCTCGATCGCATCGACGCCCTGTTGCCGGTGCTGCCGTGCGCGCTGGCGCTCACCACCCTGTGAGGCCGCTGCCTTGACCGACAATGGCGCGATGGGCAAGGCCAGGCAGCGTCTGTGCATCCTCGGCGCCACCGGCTCGGTGGGGATGAGCACGCTCGACGTGGTGGCGCTGCATCGGGATCGCTTCGAGATCTTCGCACTGACCGCGCGTCAGCGGGTCGACGAACTGGGCGCGCTGTGCGAGCGCTGGCGGCCACGGTTGGCGGTGGTCGACAACGCGGCGCAGGCCAAGGTCCTGCGCGAGCGCCTGCGCCGCGCCGACATCCATACCGAGGTGCTGCACGGCGCGGCAGCGCTTGCCGATCTGGCCGCGCACCCCGACGTCGACACCGTGATGGCCGCCATCGTCGGCGCGGCCGGCCTGGCGCCGTGCCTGTCGGCGGCGCGGGCCGGCAAGCGCCTGCTGCTGGCCAACAAGGAGGCGCTGGTGGTGGGCGGCGGCCTGTTCATGCGCACCGTGCACGACGGCGGCGCCACGCTGCTGCCGATTGACAGCGAGCATTCGGCGATCTTCCAATGCCTGCCACCGGATCGCGCGAGCTGGCCGCAACGCGTCGACCACGTCGTGCTCACCGCATCGGGCGGGCCGTTTCGCGAGCGTGATCCGGCGTCGCTCCAGCGCGTGACACCGGACGAGGCGTGTGCGCACCCCAACTGGGTGATGGGACGCAAGATTTCGGTCGACTCGGCGACGATGATGAACAAGGCGCTCGAGGTGATCGAGGCGCGCTGGCTGTTCGCGCTGCAGCCGGAGCAGATCCACGTCGTGATCCACCCGCAGAGCATCGTGCACTCGATGGTCGTGTGCCGCGACCAGTCGGTGCTGGCGCAGCTCGGCACGCCGGACATGAAGGTGCCGATCGCCTGTGGCCTGGCCTGGCCCGACCGCATCGATGCGGGGGCATCGCGGCTGGATTTCGCGTCGCTGGGTGCGCTGACGTTCGAAGCGCCCGACCTGCGGCGCTTTCCCGGCCTTGGGCTGGCCTACGATTGCCTGCGCGCGGCGCCGGGTGCGACCAACGTGCTGAACGCGGCCAACGAGATCGCGGTGGCGGCGTTTCTGGAAGGTGCCGTGCCGTTCCCCGCGATCCATGCCGTCAACGCCGCCACGCTCGACCAGGTGGCCGGCGACTTCGGCGCGCAGGACACGCTCGAGGACCTGCTCGCGCTCGACGAGCGCGCGCGCGCGCTGGCGCGAACCCACGTGAAGGCGAGGATGACATGACCCCCGAGCTCGCTGCGGTCGCGGCCCCCCGAGGGGGCGCTCAGTGCCTCTGGGCAGCCCCGCGACACTGACATGATCACGATCCTCGCCTTCATCGTCACGCTCGGCCTGTTGATCGTCGTGCACGAGTACGGGCACTACCGCGTCGCGGTGGCCTGCGGCGTCAAGGTGCTGCGTTTCTCGGTCGGCTTCGGACGCACGCTGTGGAGCCGGCGGCGCGGCGAGACCGAATTCGTCGTCGCGGCGCTGCCGCTCGGCGGCTACGTGCGCATGCTCGACGAGCGCGAGGCGCCGGTGCCGCCGCACGAACTGCACCGTGCCTTCAACCGGCAATCGCTGGTCAAGCGCACGGCGATCGTCGCCGCGGGGCCGATCGCCAACCTGCTGCTCGCGATCCTGCTGTATGCCTGCGCGCACTGGATCGGCATCGAGGAGCCGAAGGCCATACTCGGTTCGCCCAGTGCCGGCAGCGTGTTCGAGCGCGCCGGCGTGCAGGCGGGCGACTGGGTGCGCGCGTATGCCGACGGCGACGACGCATGGCACGACATCGCCTCGCTCAACGACCTCAACTGGCAGGTGATCCGACATGCGCTGAACCAGCAGCCGATGCAGCTGTCGCTCACCGATGCCCAGGGGCGCGGTCAGCGGCGCGTGGTGCTCGACCTCGACCGCGTGGCGGCCCGCGAGATCGACACCGAGACGCTGCGCAAGATCGGCTTGCCGGGTGCATTTCGCGAGCCGGTGATGGGCGAGGTGCGCACCGGCGGGCCGGCGGCCGCAGCTGGCCTGCGCGCCGGCGACCGCATCGAGCGCATCGACGGGGCGGCGATCGTCGACGCGCAGCCGGTGTTCGAGCGCATCCGTGCGGCGGTGCGCGACGGCGCCGGCGTCACGATGAACTGGCAGGTGCGCCGCGGCGGCGAGTCGCTCGACATCGTCGTCACGCCGCGCGTCATCACCGAGGGTGCGCGCACGTTCGGCCGCATCGACGCGGCAGTGGGCACGATGCCCGAGCGGGTGCTGGTGCGCTCCGGCCCGGTCGACGGACTTGCCAAGGGCGTGCAGCGCACCTGGGACATGTCGGTGCTGAGCCTCAAGATGCTCGGCCGCATCGTGATCGGCGAGGCCTCGGTGCGCAACCTCAACGGACCGCTGACGATCGCCGACGCAGCGGGGCAGTCGGCGCAACAGGGGCTGGTCACCTTCATCGGCTTTCTCGCCGTGGTGAGCCTCAGCATCGGCGTGCTGAATCTGCTGCCGCTGCCGATGCTCGATGGCGGACACCTCATGTATTATCTTTTCGAGGCCGTCACCGGTCGCCCGGTGTCAGACCTCTGGCTCGCGCGGCTGCAGCGCGGCGGCGTCGCGATCCTGCTGCTGGTCATGTCGGTGGCGCTCTACAACGACGTGGCCCGGTTGCTGGGCCTGCACTGAGCCTTCGCGCGAGCATGCTTTTTTTCCCCGAGGTGAATCCGCTGCGCCCGATCGCGGCCCTGGCGGTGGTGATGGCTGGCCTGGGCGCCGGCGCGGCGCGCGCGGTCGAGCCCTTCTTGCTGAAGGACATCCGCGTCGAGGGCCTGCAGCGCGCCGACCCCGGCACCGTGTTCGCGGCGCTGCCGTTCCGCATCGGCGACACCTACAACGACGACAAGGGCGCGATCGCGCTGCGTTCGCTGTTCGCCACCGGTCTGTTCAAGGACGTCCGCATCGAGATCGAGGGCGCGATCGCCGTCGTCATCGTCGAGGAGCGCCCGGTCATCCAGACGGTCACCTTCGTCGGCCTCAAGGAGTTCGACAAGGACCAGCTGGTGAAGTCGCTGAAGGACAACGGCATCGGCGAGGGCCTGCCGTTCGACAAGGCGCTGATCGACCGCGCCGAGCAGGAGATCAAGCGCCAGTACCTGTCGCGCAGCCTGTACGGCGCCGAGGTGGTGACCACGGTGACGCCGGTGGAGCGCAACCGCGTCAACGTCACCTTCACGATGACCGAGGGCGATGCGGCCAAGATCTCCGAGATCCGCATCCTCGGGAGCAAGGTGTTCTCCGAGGGCACGCTGATCGGCCTGATGGAGCTCACCACCAGCGGCTGGCTGACCTGGTACACCAAGAACGACCGCTATTCGCGCGCCAAGCTCAACGCCGACCTGGAGACGATCCGCTCGTACTACCAGAACCGCGGCTACCTCGAGTTCAACGTCGAATCGACGCAGGTGACGATCTCGCCGGACAAGCAGGAGATCTCGATCACGATCACGGTCACCGAGGGCCAGCTCTACACCGTGACCGCGGTGCGCCTGCAGGGCGACTACCTCGGCAAGGAAGAGGAGTTCCGCGAACTGGTGCGCATCAAGCCCGGCCAGCCGTATCGCGCCCAGGACGCCACCGACACCACCAAGGCGTTCACCGATCGTTTCGGCCTCTACGGTTACGCGTTCGCGCGCGTCGATGCCACGCCACAGATCGATCGCGCCAATGCGCAGGTGGCGATCACGCTGCGCTCCGATCCGCAGCGCCGCGTCTACGTGCGGCGGGTCGAGGTATCGGGCAACACCCGCACGCGCGACGAAGTGATCCGCCGCGAGTTCCGCCAGTTCGAGTCGTCGTGGTACGACGGCGCCAAGATCAAGGCGTCGCGCGACCGCGTCGATCGCCTGGGCTACTTCAAGGAAGTCAGCGTCGACACGACCGAGGTCGCCGGTTCACCCGATCAGGTGGACCTGACGATGACGGTCGTCGAGAAGCCGACCGGCAACCTGTCGCTCGGCCTGAGCTTCTCGAGCACGGAGAAGCTGGCGCTGTCGGCATCGATCCGGCAGGAGAACGTGTTCGGGTCGGGCAACTACCTCGGGCTCGACCTCAACACCAGCCGCTATGCCCGTTCGCTGGTGTTCAGCACGGTGGACCCCTACTTCACGATCGATGGGGTGTCGCGGGCGATCGACCTCTACTACCGCACCTCGCGCCCCTACAACAGCCTGGGCGACCAGTACCAGATTGCCACACCGGGCGGCGCGGTGCGCTTCGGCGTTCCGTTCTCGGAGGTCGACACGGTCTTCTTCGGCATCGGCGCAGAGACGACTGAGATCAAGTCGAGCACGTCGCTGCCCAACGCCTACTTCATCTACCGCGATCTCTACGGCAGCAACAGCAGCTCGCTCCCGCTGACGCTCGGCTGGGCGCGCGATCAGCGCGACAGCGTGATCGCGCCCACCGTGGGGCGCTACCTGCGCGCCAACATCGAATGGTCGGTGGCCGGCGACGTGCAGTACCTGCGGCAGAACTACCAGGCGCAGCAGTACATCCCGTTCACGCAACGCATCTCGCTGGGCATCAACGCGGAGGTCGGCATCGGCAAGGGCCTCGGCGGCAAGCCGTACCCGGTGTTCAAGAACTTCTACGGCGGCGGCCTCGGCTCCGTGCGGGTGTTCGAGCAGAACTCGCTGGGTGTCATCGACCCCACCGGCGCCTACATCGGTGGCGCCAAGAAGTTCAACGCCAACGCGGAGCTCTACCTGCCGGTCCCCGGCACCGGCAACGACAAGTCGCTGCGCATCTTCGCCTTCACCGACGTCGGCAACGTCTGGCGCGAGGACGAGAAGGTACTGGCGTCGGACCTGCGCGCGTCGATGGGCGTCGGCCTGTCGTGGATCTCGCCGGTCGGGCCATTGAAGATGAGCTGGGGCAAACCCTTGAAGAGCAAGCCGACGGATAGAATCCAGCCATTCCAATTCCAGATCGGGACTGCGTTCTGATGACCCACTTCATGCGCATCGCTCTGGTGGCCTTGGCGGCCGGGCTGTGGTCGGTCGCGGCGACGGCCCAGGAACTGAAGATCGGCTACGTCAACAGCGAGCGCGTGCTGCGCGAGGCCGTTCCCGCGAAAGCTGCGCAAAGCAAGCTCGAGGGCGAGTTCAGCAAGCGCGAGAAAGACCTCAACGAACAGGGTGCGCGCCTGAAGGCCGCTGCCGAGAAGCTCGACAAGGAGGGCCCGGCGCTGAGCGAGGCCGAGCGCACGCGGCGCCAACGCGAACTGGTCGAGCAGGATCGCGACCTGCAGCGCAAGCGCCGCGAGTTCCAGGAAGACCTGAGCCAGCGCCGCAACGAGGAGCTGGCCGCGGTGGTCGAGCGCGCCAACCGCGTGATCAAGCAGATCTTCGATCAGGAGAAGTACGACCTGATCCTGCAGGAAGTCATCTTCGCCGGCCCGAAGGTCGACATCACCGACAAGGTCATCAAGGCGCTCAACGCCGCGCCGGCCCCCGCCTCGACGACGGGCCGCTGACGGCGCTGATCGCGGCCGTGGGTCTGCCGTGAGCGCGCACCGCCTCGCCGACATCGTTGCCGCGCTCGGCGGTGAATTGCACGGCGACGGGCAGCTGGCGATGGCGCGCATCGCGCCGCTGGACAACGCCGATGCCCGCTCGATCACGTTTCTGGCGCATGTGCGCCATGCCGACAAGCTGGCCGGAACCGGCGCCGGTTGTGTCATCGTTGCCCCAGGGTCGCTGCAGGCGGTGCGCGAACGCGGCATCGCGGCGCTCGTCACCGACGACCCGTACCTGTACTACGCGCGCCTGACGCAGTGGTGGCGGCGTGGCGAGTCGACCTTTGTCGCCGGCGTCCACCCGAGCGCGGTGGTCGATGCCAGCGCGCGTGTCGATCCCCAGGCGCAGGTCGGTGCGCTGGCGGTGATCGGCGCTCGTGCACGGATCGGCCCCTTTGCGGTGATCGGCGCGCACAGCTGCGTCGGCGCCGACGCGCAGATCGGCGCCCACACGCGGCTGGTCGAGCGGGTGACCGTCGGCGAGCGCTGCACGATCGGCGAACGCGGCATCCTGCACCCGGGCGTGGTGATCGGCGCCGATGGCTTCGGCTTCGCACCGACGCAGGGGCGCTGGGAGAAGATCGAACAGCTCGGTGCGGTGCGCATCGGCGACGACGTCGAGATCGGCGCCAACACCTGCGTCGACCGCGGCGCGCTCGGCGACACCGTGATCGAGGACGGCGTCAAGCTCGACAACCTGATCCAGATCGGACACAACGTGCGCATCGGCGCCCATACCGCGATGGCGGCCATGTCCGGCGTGGCGGGGTCGACCCACATCGGGCGGCATTGCACCGTCGGCGGCGCCGCCGGCATCGTCGGCCACGTCGAGATCGCCGACCACGTGCACATCGATGCCGCCACGGTCATCTCGCGCTCGATCCGCAAGCCGGGCCGCTACAGCGGCGTGTTTCCGTTCGACGACAATGCAGCGTGGGAGAAGAACGCGGCCACCCTGCGACAGCTGCACGCTCTGCGCGAGCGCCTGCGCGCGCTGGAGAAGAAGTCGTGAGCCACCGGATGGTGCCACGCGCTGCAGCGTTGCGGTCGGAGAACATTCGATGAACATCCACCAGATCCTCAAGCGCCTGCCGCACCGCTATCCGATCCTGCTGGTCGATCGCGTGCTCGAGTTGGTGCCGCACCAACGCATCCGCGCGCTGAAGAACGTGTCGATCAACGAGCCGTTTTTCGTCGGGCACTTCCCGCACCGGCCGGTGATGCCCGGCGTGCTGACGCTCGAGGCCCTCGCACAGGCGGCGGCGCTGCTGGCGTTCGAGTCGGCCGGCGCCACCATCGAGCCCAACTCGGTGGTCTACTTCGTTGGCATCGACGGTGCCCGCTTCAAGCGCCCGGTCGAGCCCGGCGATCAGCTGATCCTCGAGGCGGCAATCGACCGCATGAAGGCCGGCATCTACAAGTTCAAGACGCGCGCCAGCGTCGACGGCGAGATCGCGGTCGAGGCCGACCTGATGTGCACGTTGCGCAAGGTCGAGTGAATGGGCTCCCCCCCGAAGCGGCCTGGCGACCGCCTCCCCATCGAGCGGGCGACACCAGCGGCGCGGCGAAGCCGGATCCGCAGTGTCCGCTCGAGGGTGCTCGGCTGAGGCCCAGGCGATGTCACGCATTCACGCCACCGCGATCGTCGATCGCCAGGCCGAACTCGATGACTCGGTGAGCGTCGGGCCCTGTGCCGTGATCGGCCCGCACGTGCAGATCGGTGCACACAGCACGATCGGGGCGCACTGCGTGATCGAGGGCCACACGCGCATCGGCGAGGGCAATCGCATCTTCCAGCTGGCGTCGATCGGCGGTCCGCCCCAGGACAAGAAGTACGCCGGCGAGGACACGCGCCTCGAGATCGGCAACGGCAACACCATCCGCGAGTTCGTCACCATCAACACCGGCACGGTGCAGGATGCCGGCGTCACCCGGCTGGGCGACGACAACTGGATCATGGCCTACGTGCACATCGCGCACGATTGCCAGCTGGGTAGCCACCTGATCCTGGCCAATGCGGTGCAGCTGGCGGGCCACGTGCACCTCGGCGACTGGGTATTCCTCGGGGGGCTCTCGGGTGTGCATCAGTTCGTCCGCGTCGGTGCACATGCGATGACGGGTTTCCAGACGCGCCTCGCGCAGGACCTGCCGCCGTTTGTCACCGCGGCGGGAAATCCGGCGCAGGCGCAGGGCATCAACCAGGAGGGCCTGCGGCGGCGCGGCTACTCGCCGGAGCGCATCGCGCGCGTCAAGCAGATGCACAAGCTGCTGTATCGCCAGGGCCTGACCTTGACGGCCGCGCGCGAGGCGATCGAGCAACTCGCGCGGGACGATCCGGGTGACGCCGACGATGCGGCGATGATGCTCAGCTTCCTCGCCACCGCCGAGCGCGGCATCGTCCGCTGAAGGCGCCGGACCATGCCCGGCGATGCCCCGCAACTGGCGATGGTCGCCGGCGAGGCCTCCGGTGATCTGCTGGCAAGCCTGCTGTTGAACGCCTTGCGGGCGCGCTGGCCGGCGATGCGCGCCGGCGGCATCGGTGGGCCGCGCATGGCGACGCTGGGGTTCGAGGCCTGGTGGCCGTCCGACAAGCTTGCGGTGCGAGGCTATTTCGAGGTGCTGCGTCACTACCGCGAGATCGCCGGCATCCGCAACGCATTGGCCGATCGCCTGCTGCGGGAACGGCCCGATGCCTTCATCGGCGTCGACGCGCCCGACTTCAATCTTGGCCTCGCGCAGCGGTTGCGCGCGGCCGGGCTGCGCACGATTCAGTTCGTCTGCCCGTCGATCTGGGCCTGGCGTGCCGGTCGCGTCAAGAAGATCGCACGCGCGGTCGATCACGTGCTGTGCCTGTTTCCGTTCGAGCCGGAGATCCTCGCGCGGGGTGGGGTCGGTGCCACCTTCGTCGGTCACCCGCTGGCCGACGAGATCCCGTTGCAGCCACCGCGCGCTGCGGCGCGCGCCGCGCTGGGCCTCGACGACAGCGAGGTCGTGGTGGCGGTGTTGCCGGGCAGCCGGCGCTCCGAGATCGAGCAGATCGCGCCGACTTTCATGCAGGCCGTGGCGACCCTGCACGCGCGCCGGCCCGGCGTGCGCTATCTGCTGCCGGCCGCACCGGGCCTGCGCGCGATGCTCGCGCAGTTGCTGCCGCTGGCCGGCGGGGCCGCGCTGAGTCTGGTCGATGGTCGGTCGCACGAGGTGCTTGCCGCCTGCGACGTGACGCTGATCGCCAGTGGCACCGCGACCCTCGAGGCCGCGTTGTTCAAGCGGCCGATGGTGATCGCCTACCGGATGAACGCGCTGTCGTGGCAGGTCATGCGCCACATGCGGCTGCAACCCTGGGTCGGCCTGCCGAACATCCTGTGCGGCGAGTTCGTCGTGCCCGAATTGCTGCAGGGCGAGGCCACGCCCGAGGCGCTGGCCAGCGCGCTGCTGCAGTGGCTCGATGCGCCGCAGCGCTGTGATGCGCTGGCACGGCGGTTCCTCGACATCCACCAACTGTTGCGCCGCGACACCGCGCGTGCGGCCACCGACGCGATCGCGACGATTCTTGCGCGCTAGGATGAAACGACCCCCACGCTCACTTCGCTCGCTGCATCCCGAGGGCACGCGTCAGCGGCCTCAGGCGGCCGGGCGCCGCTGACATGGACCCCCTGGCTCGCTCCGCCCGCGTCCCGCCGAGGGGGATCGGTCGGCTTCGGAGCGGCCGTGCCCCGATCGAGCAGCTCGGCTTCGACTGGAACCGGCCTGGCCTGGTGGCCGGCGTCGACGAGGCCGGCCGCGGCCCGCTCGCCGGTCCGGTGGTTGCCGCCGCCGTGATCCTCGACGATTGCAATCCGATCGAAGGTCTGGCCGACTCGAAGGTGCTGACAGCACTGCAACGCGAGCGCCTGTTCGACGAGATCCGCGCGCGCGCGCTGGCCTTTTGCATCGCCGGCGCCGCGGTCGAGGAGATCGACACGCTGAACATCCTGCGCGCGACCCATCTGGCGATGCGCCGCGCGGTCGACGGCCTGCGGCTGCCGCCGGTGCTGGTGCTGGTCGACGGCAACCAACTGCCGGTGTTGCGGGAGCAGGCCGAGGCGGTGGTCGACGGCGACGCCACGGTGCCGGCGATCTCGGCGGCGTCGATTCTCGCCAAGGTGCACCGCGACCGTCTGTGCCTCGAGTTGCACCGCGATCATCCGCAGTACGGCTTCGACGCGCACAAGGGCTATGCCACGCCGGAGCACCTGCGTGCATTGCGCGAGCACGGTGCGTGCGCTGCGCACCGGCGCAGCTTTGCCCCGGTGCGCAGCGCGCTCGAGGCGCGGTGAACGGCGCAGCCCGCCTCGTCCGCATCGCGTCGCGCGACAACCCGCTGTTGGCGAAGGTGCGGCGCCTCAACGCGACGCCCGACGCCTACCGGCAGCTGGGCGTCGTCTGGCTCGAGGGCGATCACCTGGTGCGCGCCGCCGTGGCCCGCGGCTGGCACTTGCAGGAGCTGCTGCTGAGCGCCCGCTACGAGGACGACGCGGCACTGCGTGCGTTGTGGCCGCAGGCGGCGACCGTGCGCATCGTTGCCGACGCGCTGTGGTCCGGCATCGGTTCGTTGTCGTCGAAGGCACCGCTCGCGGCGCTGGTGACCTGGCCCGGCGAGCTGGCCGTGTTGCCGGGGCGGCGCAGCGTAGTCCTCGACCGCGTGCAGGACGCCGGCAACCTGGGCAGCATCCTGCGCAGCGCCGCAGCGTTCGGCATCGCGCAAGTGGTGGCGCTCAAGGGCTGCGCGGCGTTGTGGTCGCCCAAGGTGCTGCGCGCCGGCATGGGTGCCCATTTCGGCCTGCACCTGGTCGAGGCCGCCGAGGCATCGATGCTCGACGCGCTCCAGGTGCCGCTGCTGGCGACCAGCTCGCACGGCGGTGCACCGTTGACGGAGGCGCCGCTGCCGGAGCCTTGTGCCTGGGTGTTCGGCCACGAGGGGCAGGGCATCGCCGCGCCGCTGTTGCAGCGTTGCGCGCAAAGGCTGGCGATTCCGCAGCCCGGCGGCGAAGAGTCGATCAATGTCGCCGCCGCCGCCGCGGTGTGCCTGTACGAATCGATGCGGCGGCGCGCTCAGTAGACCAGGCGGTCGGGCCGGATGTCGCGCAGGATCGTGGTCGCGATCTCCTCGATCGACTTGTGCGTCGAGCTCAGCCACGCGATGCCTTCGCGGCGCATCATCGCCTCGGCCTCGCGCACTTCCATGCGGCAGTTGTCGAGAGCCGCATAGCGGCCGCCCGGGCGGCGCTCGTGGCGGATCTGGGCCAGGCGCTCGGGATCGATCGTCAGGCCGAAGCACTTGCGCCTGTGCGGCGCCAGCGACTTGGGCAGATGGCCGCGCTCGAAGTCCTCCGGGATCAGCGGGTAGTTGGCTGCCTTGATGCCGTGCTGCATCGCCAGGTACAGCGAGGTCGGCGTCTTGCCGCAGCGGCTGACCCCCACCAGGATGACCTCGGCGCTCTCGAGATCGCGTGCCGATTGCCCGTCGTCGTGCGCGAGCGAGAAGTTGATCGCCTCGATGCGCTCGTGGTACTCGTGGCTCTTGGCCACCTCCGAAAAGCGGCCGACGCGGTGGTTGGACTTGACGCCGAGTTCGGCCTCCAGCGGCTCGACGAAGGTGCGGAACATGTCCAGCACCAGGCCCGTGCAGGAGTCTCGCGTGAGCACGTCGCGCACCTCGTCGTTGACCAGCGTGATGAAGACGATCGGTCGATGGCCCTCGGCGTGCGCGATGGCATTGATCTCCTGCACCACCGTGTAGGCCTTCTCGACCGAGTCGATGAACGGGCGTCGCACGTGGCGCGGGCGCAGCGGGAACTGCGCCAGGATCGAGTTGCCGAACGTCTCGGCCGTGATGCCGGTGCCGTCGGACACGAAGAACACGGTGCGATTGGGCAATGTCGCTCCGAGGATTGGGGGAGGAGAGCGGCGATCATAGGCCCCGGGCGCGGACCTAGAATGGCTGCCGAAAGTCTGCCCCGATGACGCCGCCATGAGCCCTCACGGCCCCAAAGCCACAACCCGACATGCCGGTGGGTGCGCTCGCGTCCGGACAGCACCGTTTGTTCACCTTCGCGGAGCTCTCCCATGTCATCGACCTCATTGGCGACCGCCCTGGTCGTACCGCTTGACCAGCTGAGGATGACCGATGTCGAGGCGGTTGGCGGCAAGAACGCCAGCCTCGGCGAAATGATCAGTCAACTGGCCGCCAGCGGCGTGCGGGTACCCGGCGGCTTCGCGACCACGGCGCATGCGTTCCGGGAGTTCCTGCGCCACGGCAGCCTGACCGAGCGCATCAGCGCGCGCTTGGCGTCGCTCGACGTCGACGACGTCAGGGCCCTGGCCGACGCAGGGGCCGAGATCCGCGCTTGGGTCGCGTCGGCGACATGGCCGCCGGCGCTGGAAGCCGCGATTCGCGCGGCCTACGACCAACTCGCGCGCGGCGATGCGCAGGCGTCGTACGCGGTGCGCTCCTCGGCCACTGCCGAGGACCTGCCCGACGCCTCGTTCGCGGGCCAGCAGGAGACGTTTCTCAACGTCAGCGGCGTCGACTCGGTGCTGGGGAAGATCAAGGAGGTGTTCGCGTCGCTGCACAACGACCGCGCGATCAGCTACCGGGCACACAAGGGCTTCGCGCATGGCGATGTCGCGCTGTCGGCCGGCGTGCAGCGCATGGTGCGCTCCGACCTCGGCAGCGCCGGCGTGATGTTCACCATCGACACCGAGTCGGGCTTCGACCAGGTGGTGCTCATCACGTCGAGCTACGGTCTCGGCGAGACGGTGGTGCAGGGCAGCGTCAACCCGGACGAGTTCTACGTCCACAAGCCGATGCTGCGCGCCGGCAAGCAGGCCATCATCCGGCGTTCGCTGGGCTCCAAACTGATCCGCATGGAGTTCGCCGCCGATGGCGCGGCCGAAGGCAAGCTGGTGCGGACCGTCGAGACGCCGCCCGAGCAGCGCAACCGCTACTCGCTGAGCGACGCCGACGTGAACGAGCTGGCGCGCTATGCGCTGGTGATCGAGCAGCACTACGGGCGGCCGATGGACATCGAGTGGGGCCGCGACGGCAGCGACGGCAGGCTCTACATCCTGCAAGCGCGTCCCGAGACGGTGAAGAGCCAGGCCAAGGTCGAGCACCGCTACCGGCTCAAGGGACACGGCACCGTCCTCGCCGAGGGCCGCGCGATCGGCCAGAAGATCGGCACCGGGCGTGTGCGGGTGGTGCATTCGCTGGGCGACATGGAGCGGGTGCAACCCGGCGACGTGCTGGTCACCGAGATCACCGACCCCAACTGGGAACCGGTGATGAAACGCGCCGCAGCGGTCATCACCAACCGCGGCGGCCGTACCTGCCACGCCGCGATCATCGCGCGCGAACTCGGCATCCCGGCGGTCGTGGGTTGCGGCGATGCGACCGACAAGCTGAGCGACGGTTCGCTGATCACGGTGTCGTGCGCCGAGGGTGATACCGGCTACATCTACGAAGGGCTGCTCGAGACCGAGGTCACCGAGGTCCAGCGCGGCGAGATGCCGTACTGCCCGATCAAGCTGATGATGAACGTCGGCAATCCGGGCCTGGCGTTCGAGTTCGCGCGCATCCCCAATGCGGGCGTCGGCTTGGCACGGCTCGAATTCATCATCAACACCAACATCGGCGTGCATCCGAAAGCGATCCTCGACTATCCGAACGTCGATCCCGAACTGAAGATGGCAGTGGAGTCGGTGGCACGCGGACACGCGTCACCGCGCGCGTTCTACGTCGACAAGCTGATGGAAGGCGTGGCCACGATCGCTGCCGCGTTCTGGCCCAAGCCGGTGATCGTGCGCCTGTCGGACTTCAAGAGCAACGAGTACAAGAAGCTGATCGGCGGCTCGCGCTACGAGCCCGACGAAGAGAACCCGATGCTCGGCTTTCGCGGCGCGTCGCGCTACATCAGCGGCGAGTTCGGCGACGCCTTCGCGATGGAGTGCGAGGCGCTGCGCCGTGTGCGCAACGACATGGGCCTGACCAACGTCGAGATCATGGTGCCGTTCGTGCGCACCGTGCGCCAGGCCGAGCGTGTGAACCGGTTGATGGCCGACCGCGGGCTGGTGCGCGGGAAGGACGGCCTGCGCGTGATCATGATGTGCGAGGTGCCGAGCAATGCGATCCTGGCCGAGCAGTTCCTGCAGCACTTCGATGGCATGTCGATCGGCTCAAACGACCTGACCCAGCTGACGCTCGGTTTGGACCGAGATTCCGGCCTCGAGCAGCTGACCGGCGACTTCGACGAGCGCGACCCCGCGGTCAAGGCGATGATCTCGCGCGCCATCGCGGCCTGCCGCGCCACCGGCAAGTACATCGGCATCTGCGGCCAGGGCCCGAGCGACCACCCGGACTTCGCCGACTGGCTGGCCGCGGAGGGCATCGTCTCGATGTCGTTGAACCCGGACTCGATCGTCGAGACCTGGCAGCGGCTGGCAGCCATCAAGTAGCCGCGGGTGCTGCGCCCGCCTCAGCCGGCCGGCCAGCCGTGCGGCTGGCTGCCGCTATAATGCCGGGCTTTCCCTTGCCGCACCCCATCCGCTGACGCACCCGGGGGCGGCTTCCAGAGAACCGGCGCGGTCTTCGCGCCGGGGATCGCACGGAAACCACAAGGAGTCGTCATGCGTCACTATGAAATCGTGCTCCTGATCCACCCGGATCAGAGCGAGCAGGTTCCAGCCATGCTGGAGCGCTACAAGACCCTGGTCACCGCCGGCGGCGGCAAGGTCCATCGGATCGAGGACTGGGGGCGGCGCCAGCTGGCCTACATGATCCAGAAGCTCGCCAAAGCGCACTACCTGTGCCTGAACATCGAGTGCGAGCAGAAGGTCCTCACCGAGCTCGAGTCGGGCTTCCGTTTCAACGACGCCGTGTTGCGTCACCTGACGGTGGCCAAGGACAAGGCCGAGACCACCCCGTCGGTGATGATGAAGGTGGTCGAGAAGGAAGAGGCCCGGAAGGCCGCGCAGGAGGCCAACGCCTGAGATCGGCGCCGCCACGGCAGCCCGCGCGAGCGACATGAACCGCCTGGTGATGTCAGCCCGGCTGATTGAACGAGGTGCCCTGCGGTACACGCCAGCCGGCCTGCCGGCGCTGGATTTCAGACTCGAACATCAGTCGGAACTGAGCGAGGCGGAACAGATGCGCAAGGTGTCGGTGCAAGTGAGGGCGGTTGCGATCGGCCCGATCACGAGCCCGATCTCGGCGCTGGCCCTCGGCCAGGACGGCACGTTCGCTGGCTTCCTGTCAGGCACTCGAAACGGCCGCGGTCTCCTGTTCCATGTCACGTCGCTCGGCTGAGCGTCGGACCCACGAATTCATCGCATTGAGAGAGGTACCCCATGCCACCACCCAGAGGTAAAGGCCGGTTCTCCAAGGACCGCAAGCCCAAGCGCAATCAGCAGTCGTTGCTGTTCCGCCGCAAGCGCTTCTGCCGCTTCACCGTCGCCGGCGTCAAGGAGATCGACTACAAGGACGTCGACACGCTGCGCGACTTCATCGGCGAGAACGGCAAGATCACGCCGGCGCGCCTGACCGGCACGCGCGCGTTCTATCAGCGCCAGCTGACCACGGCGATCAAGCGCGCGCGCTTCCTGGCGCTGATCCCGTACTCCGACCAGCATCGCGTCTGAAGGAGCACGTCATGCAAGTGATCCTGCTGGAGAAGATCGCCAATCTCGGCGACCTGGGCGACGTCGTCAAGGTCAAGGACGGCTTCGCACGCAACTTCCTGATCCCGAGTAGGCGCGCCCGCCGCGCCACCGAATCGGCGATCAAGGAGTTCGAGGACCGTCGGGCCGACCTCGAGAAGGCCGCGGCCGACAAGCTCATGGCCGCGCAGACGCTGGCCGAGAAGCTGGCTGGCCAGAAGCTCACCGTCGAGCAGAAGGCCGGTGTCGATGGCCGGCTGTTCGGGTCGGTCACCAACTTCGACATCGCCGAGGGGCTGAAGAAGCTGGGCCTGGCGATCCAGAAGTCGCAGATCCGACTGCCGCAAGGCCCGCTGAAGACCGTGGGCGACCACGTCGTCTCGGTGGCGCCCCACACCGACGTGGTGGTGGCGATCACCGTGCACGTGGTGGCGGAAGCCGAATAGCGCGCCAGCCCGTCGGGCGAGGAAAGGGCCGGCAGACGCCGGCCCTTTTTGCTTGCTCGCGCCGGCGGGCGTTCTCAACCGCTTGTGCAGGCGATGTCCACAGCCCTGCCCACAGGCGCGCGGGTCGGCGCGAACTATCATCGGCCGATGTCCACGGTGTTCCAGCAGCCTGCGGGCCAGCAAGACGACGAGGTGGCGCGGTTGCGCGTGCCGCCGCACTCCATCGAGGCCGAGCAAAGCGTGCTCGGGGGCCTGCTGCTCGACAACCTAGCATGGGACCGTGCGGCCGATCTGTTGGGCGAGAGCGACTTCTACCGCTACGAGCACCGGCAGATCTACATCGCGATCGCCGCGCTGGTCGGTGCCAACAAGCCGGCCGACGTGGTGACGGTGCACGAGCACCTGCAGAGCCTGGGTACGGCGGCCGACTGCGGGGGGCTGGTGTACCTCAACGCGCTGGCGCAGAGCGTGCCGAGCGCCGCCAATATCCGCCGCTACGCCGAGATCGTCCGCGAGCGGGCGGTGCTGCGCAAGCTGATCGGCGCCAGCGACGAGATCGCGACGCAGGCGTTCAACCCGCAGGGCAAGGCGGTCTCGCAGATCCTCGATGAGGCCGAGTCGCGCATCTTCCAGATCGGCGAGGAGGGCGCGCGCACGAAGCAGGGCTTCATCGGCATGGACAAGCTGGTGGTCGAGTTGATCGACCGCGTGACCGAGCTGCACGAGAACGGCGCCGAGGAGGTGACCGGCGTGCGCACCGGGTTCTACGACCTCGATCGCTACACGGCCGGCCTGCAGAAGGGCGACCTGATCGTGCTCGCCGCGCGCCCGTCGATGGGCAAGACCGCGTTCGCGCTCAACATCGCCGAGCACGTCACGGTGCGCGAAGAGTTGCCCGTGCTGGTGTTCTCGATGGAGATGGGTGCCTCGCAGCTGGCGGTGCGGATGGTCGGATCGCTGGGCCGCATCGATCAGCAGCATCTGCGCACCGGGGCCCTGAAGGACGACGAGTGGACCCGCCTGACCGAGGCGGTCGACCAGCTCGGCAAGGTCAGCCTTTACATCGATGAAACGCCGGCGCTCAACCCGGCCGAATTGCGCGCCCGGGCGCGCCGCATGGCGCGCCAGTTCGGCGGCACGCTGGGCTTGATTGTGGTCGACTACCTGCAGCTGATGAGTGGCTCCAGCGGCAGCGACGAGAACCGTGCTACCGAGCTGGGCGAGATCTCGCGCGGCCTGAAGGCGCTGGCCAAGGAGCTGCAGTGTCCGGTGATGGCACTGTCGCAGCTCAACCGCAGCGTCGAGTCGCGCAACGACAAGCGGCCGCTGATGAGCGACCTGCGCGAATCCGGCGCGATCGAGCAGGACGCCGATGTCATCATGTTCATCTACCGCGACGACTACTACAACAAGGAATCCAAGGAGCCCGGGGTCGCGGAGATCATCATCGGCAAGCAGCGCAACGGCCCGGTGGGCACGCTGAAGCTGACCTTCCTGAAGCCCCTGACCCGCTTCGACAACCTGGCCGCCGGCGCCAGCGAACCCAACTACTGACCGTCTTCGAAGCGCGTCGCTTGACGGGCGAGCGACAACTGTATAGATTTACAGTATGTCGTCGGTTCCCCATGGTCAGAGGCCACCCGGGGCAAGGCCCGTGCCTTCGGTTCCGGTGGTGTTCGCGCCCTTGAAGGGCCGTGGCACCGCGTGGGCGATCGAACACCGCTTCAGCGTCGATAGGCGCGAGCGCTTCGACGATGGCTGGGGCACCCTCGACCAGGAGGCTCGGGAGGAACACCTTCGACCCGAGACGCAGGTCGTCGAGGAACACGTCAAGTCGATCCTGACCGGCAACGATTCGGCGGACATCGGCTTCGACCTGTCGATCAATCCTTACCGCGGGTGCGAGCATGGCTGCGTCTACTGCTACGCGCGGCCGACCCACAGCTACCTCAACCTCTCGCCGGGCATCGACTTCGAGACCCGCATCGTCGCCAAGGTCAACGCCGCCGAACGCCTACGCGAAACGCTGGCCAAGCCGAGCTATGTGCCGCTGCTGCTCAACCTGGGTTCGGCCACCGACTGCTATCAACCGGTCGAGCGCAGGCTAGGGATCACGCGCTCCATCATCGAGGTGCTCAGCGAGTGTCACCATGCGTTCTCGATGTTCACCAAATCGGCGGGCATCGAGCGTGACCTTGACCTGATTGCGCCGATGGCGCAAAAAGGTCTGGTGGCCGTCTACGTGTCGATCACCACGCTCGACCCGCAGCTCGCACGCACGATGGAGCCGCGTGCGGCCGCGCCACATCGCCGGCTCAAGACGATCGAGGCGCTCGCCAAGGCCGGAGTCCCGGTGGGCGTCAGCGTGTCGCCGATGATCCCGTTCCTCAACCTGCACGAGCTCGAGCACATCCTCGAGGCGGCGCGCGAGGCGGGGGCCAGCGCAGCCTCCAGCATCGTGCTGCGCCTGCCCTGGGAGGTGAGCCCGCTGTTCCAGCAGTGGCTGAAGCAGCACGTGCCCGACAAGGCCGATCGCGTCATGGCGCGCGTGCGCGAGATGCGCGGCGGCAAGGACAACGACCCGCGCTTCGGCTCACGCATGACCGGCACCGGCATCTGGGCACAACTCATCCGTCAGCGCTTCGAGAAGGCAAGCGCGCGGCTCGGCTTCAACAAGACGCGCATCGAACTGGACCTCAAGCAGTTCCGCCGCCCCGCGGCCGACCCGGGCCAGGGCTCGCTGTTCTAGCAAGCGGGCCGCCGGGCGGCGACCCTTGGGTCACTTGAACAGGTCCTTGACCTTGTCGGTCCAGCTCTTGGCGCTGGGCGAGTGCCGCTCGCCACCCTTCTTGAGCGACTCGTCGAGCTCCTTCATCAGCTTGCGCTGATGCTCGGTCAGCCGCACCGGCGTCTCGACGGTGATGTGGCAATACAGGTCGCCGGGATAGCTCGAGCGGATGCCCTTGATCCCCTTGCCGCGCAGGCGGAAGGTCTTGCCGTGCTGCGTGCCTTCGGGCAGGTCGATCTCGGCCTTGCCCGCCAGCGTGGGCACGGTGATGCCGCCGCCGAGCGCGGCCAGCGTCAACGGCACCGGCACCGTGCAGTGCAGATCGTCGCCATCGCGCTCGAAGATCTCGTGCTGCTTGATGCGGATCTCGATGTAGAGGTCGCCCGCGGGGCCGCCGTTGGTGCCGGGCTCGCCGTTGCCGACCGAGCGGATGCGCATGCCCTCGTTGATGCCGGCCGGGATCTTGACCTCGAGCGTCTTCTGCTTCTTGACCTTGCCGGCGCCGTTGCAGGTGGCGCACGGGTCCGGGATGACCCGACCGCTGCCATGGCAGTGCGGGCAGGTCTGCTGGATGCTGAAGAAACCCTGGCGCAGGTGCACCGTGCCCGAGCCACCGCAGGTGCTGCAGGTCTTGGCGCTGGTGCCGGGCTTGGCGCCGCTGCCGTGGCAGGTCTCGCACGGATCCCAGCTCGGAATGCGGATCTGCGTGTCCTTGCCGTGCGCGGCCTCCTCCAGCGTGATCTCCATCGAGTACGAGAGGTCGGCCCCGCGATAGACCTGCTGCCCGCCGCCACCGCGGCGCGCGCCGCCCGCACCGCCGAAGATGTCGCCGAAGATGTCGCCGAACGCCTCGGCGAAGCCGCCAAAGCCCTCGGGCCCGGCACCGCCGCGGAAGCCTCCGGCCATGTTGGGGTCGACGCCGGCGTGGCCGTACTGGTCGTAGGCCGCCCGCTTCTGCGCGTCGGTGAGCATCTCGTAAGCCTCTTTGGCCTCCTTGAACTTCTCCTCGGCCTTCTTGGCGTCGTCACCCTGGTTGCGGTCGGGGTGGTGCTTCATGGCCAGCTTGCGGTAGGCCTTCTTGATGTCCTCTTCCGAGGCGTTCTTCGCCACGCCGAGGACGTCGTAGTAGTCGCGCTTTGCCATGCAGGATCTCAGCAGTACCTACGCACAAACGCCGCGTTGAGCCGCAGGCGCAGCCTGCGAGCTCCAACGCGGCGAGACATTGCGGACGGGCGAAGGCCCGTCCGCAATGTCACTTCTTGACTTCCTTGAACTCGGCATCGACCACGTTGTCGTCAGCCGGCTTGGACTGGGCGCTCGCACTCTCGGCCTGCGCGCCACCACCGCCAGCCCCGGCCGCGGCAGCCGCCGCCTGCGCGTCGGCGTACATCTTCTCGCCGAGTTTCTGGCTGGCCTGCATCAGCGCCTCGGTCTTGGCCTCGATGGCCGCCTTGTCGTCGCCCTTGAGCGCCTCTTCGACGTCCTTCAGCGCGGCCTCGATCTTGGTCTTCTCGCCGGCATCGAGCTTGTCGCCGTGCTCGCCCAGGCTCTTCTTGACCGAGTGCACCATCGCGTCGGCGTTGTTGCGCGCCTGCACGATCTCGAGCTTCTTCCTGTCCTCGGCGGCATTGAGCTCGGCGTCCTTCACCATCTTCTCGATCTCGGCTTCGCTGAGACCCGAGTTGGCCTTGATGGTGATCTTGTTCTCCTTGCCGGTGCCCTTGTCCTTGGCGCTGACGTGCAGGATGCCGTTGGCATCGATGTCGAACGTCACCTCGATCTGCGGCAGGCCGCGCGGCGCTGGCGGAATGCCCTCGAGGTTGAACTCGCCCAGACTCTTGTTGCCGACCGCCATCTCGCGCTCGCCCTGGAACACCTTGATCGTCACGGCCGGCTGGTTGTCATCGGCCGTGCTGAACACCTGCGCGAACTTGGTCGGGATGGTGGTGTTCTTCTTGACCATCTTGGTCATCACGCCACCGAGCGTCTCGATACCGAGCGACAGCGGCGTCACGTCGAGCAGCAGCACGTCCTTGCGCTCGCCACCCAGCACCTGACCCTGAACGGCCGCGCCGACCGCCACCGCCTCGTCGGGGTTGACGTCCTTGCGCGGCTCCTTGCCGAAGAACTCCTTGACCTTCTCCTGCACCTTGGGCATGCGCGTCATGCCGCCGACCAGGATCACGTCGTTGATGTCGCCAAGCTTGACGCCGGCATCCTTGATGGCCGTGCCGCACGGGGCGATCGTGCGCTCGATCAGGTCCTCCACCAGCGCTTCCAGCTTGGCGCGCGTGAGCTTGATGTTCAGGTGCTTCGGGCCCGACGCATCGGCCGTGACGTACGGCAGGTTGATGTCGGTCTGCGTGCTGTTCGACAGCTCGATCTTCGCCTTCTCGGCCGCTTCCTTCAGGCGCTGCAGCGCCAGCACGTCCTTCGTCAGGTCGACGCCCTGTTCCTTCTTGAACTCGGCGACGATGTAATCGATGATGCGCTGGTCGAAGTCCTCGCCGCCGAGGAAGGTGTCGCCGTTGGTCGACAGCACCTCGAACTGCTTCTCGCCGTCGACATCGGCGATCTCGATGATCGAGATGTCGAAGGTGCCGCCGCCGAGGTCGTACACGGCGATCTTGCGGTCGCCGCGCTCGTCCTTCTTGTCCAGGCCGAAGGCCAGGGCCGCCGCGGTCGGCTCGTTGATGATGCGGAGCACGTTCAGGCCGGCGACCCGTCCGGCATCCTTGGTCGCCTGGCGCTGACTATCGTTGAAGTAGGCGGGGACCGTGATCACCGCCTGCGTGATGGTCTCCCCCAGGTAGTCTTCCGCGGTCTTCTTCATCTTCTGGAGAATGGTCGCGGAGATCTCCGGCGGCGAGTACCGGCCGCC
>DATJYZ010000372.1:0-4392 GCA_035499355.1 Burkholderiaceae bacterium
TTCGCCAGCACACCGGCCACGTGCCCCGGACATTGCAGGAGCCGTGCGTACCAGCCCACGCCCTCGTCGTCCAGCATCGATCCGGTCGATGCGATCAGGCGTCGAACGGCATCCAGGTCCTTGGCGCGCCAGGCGGCGAAGCGCGGCACCAGCGCGCTGCGTGCGAACAAGCGCGCCACCGGGGCGTAGAGCAGCCCGGGCAGGCCCTCGAAGGGGAACAACGCGGCGTTGAGGCCGATCAGCGCCGCGTCGGCCCCGAGTGGCCCATCAAGCGCCATGCGCAGCATCAACGCAGCGCCCGCCGAATGGCCGATCGCCGCATCGGGCTCAACCTCGAGCGCGCGCAGCAATTCACCGAGAGCCTGCGCCATGCCCGTCAGCGATTGGCGTTGCGGCGGCAATGGCTCGCTGAATGCGTGGCCCGGCAGATCGGGCGCGATCACGCGGCAGTCGGCAGCCAGCAACGGCAGCAGACCCCGCCAACTGTGCGTGCTGGCGCCAGCGCCGTGCAACAGCAACAGCGTCGGCGCGGCAGCGCCCGGCGGCTCGGTGACTTGCACGTGCCAGCGCAACCCGCCGGCCTGCACGAGGCGACTGTGCTCGCGGTGCGGCCAGCGCGCACCGTCATGTGGCCACGACAGGCGTCCGCTCATGCGATGACCCTGGGCGACCTGTGCATCGTCGCATTGTCGATCACCGATACGCATTCCGTGAGGCCTATGATGACCTCACGGATCGGCACGCGATGACCCAGACACTGTCCCAGCGACTGAAGGAGGCCACCGCTGATCTGCACCGGCAGGCCGAGCGCAGCGGCCTGATGGCCCGGCTGCTGCGCGGCCGGATCGATCACGCGGCGTATGGCCGGCTGCTGCGCAGCCTGCTGGAGATCTACCAGGCGTTGGAGGACGCCTTCCGCCGGCACGCGACGCACCGCCTGTTGGCCGAATTGCCGCTGACCGGCCTGTGGCGCAGCGATGCGCTGCGCGGCGACATCGACGCACTGCGCGCGAGCCGGGTCGCGCCGGCCGCGCCCGCGCTCGAATACGCCGGACGGTTGGCGCAACTGAGCCGCGATGACCCTGCGCTCCTCGCCGCACATGCCTATGTCCGGTACCTCGGCGATCTGCACGGCGGCCAGGTGCTGCGCACGATCGTCGGGCGAGCGCTCGCGCTGCACGATCATGATGGGCTCGCGTTCTACGCATTGGGCGACGCAGCGCAGGTGCGTGCCAGCGTGTCGGCCCTGCGGCAGGGCTTCGATCGCATCGGTCTGGCAGACCCCGCGGCGGCCGGCCGCATCGTCGCCGAGGCCCGCGAGGCGTTCGCGCGTCACATCGTGCTGTTCGAATCGCTGGCCGACGACGACGCGTCAGCCCTTCTCCGAGAAACTGCGAACGTGCCCGTACAGCGCAGTGGCGCGGCGCGTTGACGCTTCGAGTTCTTCGAGCAGCGGCGCGATCGATCCCGCGAGGCTGCCGTCGGCAATGTCCATGGCTGCCAGTCCGGCGTTGGTCAGGATCGCGCCCATCACTTCGTCGGCATCGCGTTCGCCCGCCAAGGCACCCGGGTGCTGACGCCCGCGCGCCGCTTGCTGGATCGAGCGTTCGAGTTGGCGCCGCGCCGCCGAGGCGCGTTTGAGATCGCGCAGGTCGGTCAGGATAACGATCGTGCCCAGCACGGCGCCGTCGCGGCCCTTGACCAGCTCGGCGCGCAGCGCCACCGGTAACGGCTCTGCGCCGGAACGCGCCAGCGCCAGCTCGCCGCGCCAGGGTGCGTGGCCGCCCCTGAGATCGGCAAGCGCCCGGCGCACTGCCGCCGGATCGCTGAACAACGCGCACAACTCATCAAGGCCCGGCAACTGCGACGCATCGGCGCCGGCCAGATCGGCGAAGGCCTGGTTGCAGAACAGCACCTCGCCGCGCGCATTGGCGATCAGCACCGGCTCCAGCGAGCTCTGCACCGTGTTGCGGATGCCGGCCAGCTGGTGCTCGGCGATCAACAGCCGCACCGCATGCACCTGGACAATGATGTCCACCAGCGCCACGCCGATCGCGCGTCCGAGCGCGATCTCGGCGCTCGTCCATGGCAGCGCGGTACCCCGCACGATCTCCGACCAGGCGGCGAACGACCGGCGCGGTGACAGCTCCAGCGGGTCGTTGCCGATCATCGGCTTGCTCGGGTCACCGGCCCAGGTCACCGACAACAGCTGCTCCTTGCGGAACCACATCAGGTAGTCGGGACGCGCCGTCGACAGCCTGACGGCCAGCACGCCGCTGGCGGTGGGCGTGAGTGAATCGAGCGAGGCATTGGCCTTGCCCACCGCCGAGCACACGAACGGTGACTCGAAGGTCTGGTCGTCGATCCAGCGCAGCAGCTCGCGCAGCTCCGGCGTCGACGGCACCTCGCCGGACGTGAGGATCTCGCCGTCGACGAACAGCGCCGCGCCGGTGGCCTCCAGCGGCTGCAGCAGCGTGCGCGGATTGCGGAACAGCGCGAGCCGCCAGTCGCCTTCGGTGGAGGTGGCCTCGATCAGCCGTTGCTCGAGCCGGCGCACCAGCACGGCGACCTGGGCATGCGCGTAGTTCTCGATCGCGGCGATGCGCGTGGCCATCACCTCGGCCAGCAGGTCGCACGCCGCGCGCACCGCGTAGCGCACGTTGCGCACCGAGTAGTGGTGCGCCGCGATCAAGCCCCACAGCTTGCCCTCGCGCACCAACGACACGACCAACGTGCCGGTGACGCCCATGTTCTTGAGGTACTGCAGGTGCAGCGGCGACATGCTGCGCAAATAGCACATCGACATGTCGAGTTCGGTCGCGGGCTGGCCCGCCGCGCCCAGCAGCTTCGACGGTTCATAGTGCACGTCGACCAGCACGCGCACACGGTTGCGCAGGTAGAGCTCACGCGCCCGCTGCGGTATGTCGGTGGCCGGATAGTGGTGACCCAGCAGCGAGTCCAGCCGCCCGTCGCGCGCCTCGGCGATGATCTTGCCGTGCCCGTCGGCGTCGAAGCGGTAGACCATCACCCGGTCGTACCCGGTGAGCTCGCGAAACGATTGCGCCGCCGCATCGGCGAGCACGCCGAGGTTCGCCGCGCCGCTGAGGCGCTGGGTCGCTGTCGCCAGCAGCGCGAGCACCGCTCGTTGTTCATCGGCACCGGTGGCCGGCACGGGCACCGGCTCGAGCTCGATCACGGCCTCGTCGACCGACACCCGGTGCAACGCGCCCTCCCACGATCGGGGCTTGCCTTGGGCTGCGGTGCGGCACAGCAGAGGCAACGGCTCGAACAGATCGCGTTCCGCTGCCGCGCGGCGGACCGTGGCCGCCAGATCACCGCCCAGGTCCTCGATGTCGCGACCCAGTACGGCGTCGGAGGAAAGGCCCAGGTGGGCCGCCGCATTGGCAGAGGCCTGCACGATGATGCCGGAACTCAGTCGAACCACCAGCAACAGGCCGTGCGGCTGGATCGATCCCGCGAGGTGGATCAGCTCCCGTTCACAGTTGGTCAGATCGGCCTGGCCGAACGGTGGGCTGTAGGTCATGGGTCGCTCGACCGGTTGCAAGCGGCGCAGCGCGACGTCGACGCGCAGGTGACGTCAGTTCACCGCCGACGGTGGCGCGTGCCCATTGCCACCGCGATCGGGTGTCGGGGTGCTGGCCGCGAGCCCGTGTCTCTGCATCGACTGCGCCAGGCTCTCGGCGCTGAGATGCAGCAAGTCGGCGGCAAGCGCCATGTCGCCGTCCGTGCGCCGAAGCGCCGTCTCGATCCAGTGGCGCTCGGCCAATGCGCTGGACTGCGCCACCAGCGTGGCCAGCGGCGCGACGCCGATCTGCAGCGCCAGGTTGTCGATCGCGCTCGCGAGCTCGTCGGCGGTCGGCGATTCATGCAAGAGCTGTGGCCCGACGCGGCGCATCGTGAGGCCGACGCATTCCTGGTCGCCCTCGGCAAGCAGGGCGGCCGACACTTCGACGTCGATCAGGCCCCACTGCGCAGAACCCACCTGCGCACGCCGGCGCGCTGCGATGCCCTGCAATCGCGTGTCGGCAACGATGGCTGCCAGGTGCCGCTGTGGATCACCCACGGCTTCGGCCAGCGTGCGGCCCAGCAGCCGCGACTCGCCATGCGAGCGGCACATCGACACGAAGGCCGGATTGGCCACCAGCACACGGCTGCTGGAATCGGTGATGACGACCAGGTCCGGCGTGTGTGCGACGAACTCCGCCAACCGCTCGTCCTGCAGCGAGGGCGCCTCGCCGGCAGCGACCGCGCGCGCGCGCACCAGCAGCAGCATGGCGTCGGCTGATCTGAACGGCGTGGCCGAGACGTCGATCGCCAACCCCTGGTGCGCCAGCAGCGGTACGTCAGCCGCCTGCCTGGCCAGTCGTGCGC
>DATJYZ010000373.1:0-11165 GCA_035499355.1 Burkholderiaceae bacterium
CAGCACCGGGACGTCACCCAGCAACGGGACCTTGTTGATATCCTCGCGCTCGTTCTGCGTGTAGATGCCACCGATCACGACAGTGCCGCCGTTTTCCACCAGCACCTGAGTCTTGACGTGCTTGGTGTCGATGGCGAAACCGGCAGGCGTGTTCTGGCCGACGCTGTCTTTGTTGACATCGACATCGAGAATCACATTGCCTTCAGGCGTGATTTGCGGCGTCACCTCGAGCTTCAGGTTGGCCTTGCGGAACTGGATCGACGTTGCTCCGCTCGATGTCGCGACCTGATACGGCAACTCGGTGCCTTGCTCGATCAACGCCTTGATCTGGTCGGCGGTGATCACACGCGGGCTCGAAATGATCTTGCCTTTGCCGTCGGCCTCCAGCGCGGAAAGTTCGAGGTTGAGGAACTTCTGCGCCGATGCGCTGAACAGCGACAACGCGAACGACGCCGCAGAGGCACCGCCCAAGGTGCTGGTATTGGCGGGCAGATTGACGAACTGGGTGTTCGGGATATAGCTGCCCGAGGTGATCGTCGCCTGCCCGGTCTGTTCGCCAACGCCCAAGTAGTTACCAGTCGGCAGCGAGACACGCGTGTTGCCGCCTCCGACCGAGTAGCCTGGATTCGCCGCGTTCAGGTCAAGCGCACCGAGCTTCACGCCCAGCGCACGCCCGAAGCTATCGGACGCCTCGACGATCCGCGCCTCGATCATCACTTGGCGCACAGGGACATCGATCTTCGAGATCAGCGACTGAACCTCTTCGAGCTTCGACGGAATGTCGGTCACGAACAGCTGGTTCGTCCGCGGCTCCGAGATCACGCTGCCGCGAGGGCTCAAGATCCGGCTGGCCACGCCACCTTGCTGCGCGCCGGTGCCCTGCCCCGCCAGCCCCTTGGCGACGTCCTCGGCCTTGGTGTAGTTCAACTGGAAGGCCTGCATGCGCACCGGTTCGAGATCGGTGATCTGCTTGCGCGACTCGAGCTCGAGCTTCTCCTTCGCCGCGATCTCATCCTTCGGTGCGATCCACAGCACGTTGCCGGATTTGCGCACGCCCAGGCCCTTGCTTTGCAGGATGATGTCCAGCGCCTGGTCCCAAGGAACATCCTTCAGCCGCAGCGTCACGCTGCCGGTGACGGTGTCGCTGGTGACGACGTTGAAGTTCGTGAAGTCCGCGATCACTTGAAGCAGCGCACGCACTTCGATGTTCTGGAAATTGAGCGACAACTTCTCACCCGCATACCCCGGACCTTGCGTGAGCTTGTTCGGATCGACCTTCATCTGCCGAACTTCGAGCACGAACTGGTTGTCGGTCTGGTAGGCACTGTGCTCCCACGAGCCACGCGGCTCGACGACCAGGCGCACGCGGTCGCCACTCTGCGTGGCCGACACCGTCTGCACCGGGGTGCCGAAGTCCGTCACGTCGAGGCGGCGGCGCAGGGCGTCGGGAAGCGTCGAGCGCAGGAACTCGATCACCAAGGTCTGGCCCTGTTGGCGAATGTCGACGCCGACTTGGGTGCTCGGAAGGCCGACCACCACACGACCCGAACCATCGGGACCGCGACGGAAGTCGATGTCCTTCAGAGGCAGCTGTTCGCGATTCTGGCTTGCCGCAAAGTGGACCGGCTCGCCCGTCGGACTGGTCGCCGCGCCAGCGCCGGCAGTCGCGCCTGCCCCCTCGAGGACAACCACCAACACCTTGCCCTGCAGCTCCGTCCGGTAGTTGGCCGCCTGCTTCAGGTTGAACACCAGACGCGTCCGGTCTCCGGCCTGTGCAACGCTCACCGAACGCAAGTTGCCCACATTGACATCGACGGTCGACCGGCCAAGTCCATTGCCGATGCCCGGCAGATCCAGCGCAACCCGTGGGGGCGCTTGCACCGTAAAGCCCGCCGGTGCCGCGGTCAGCGGCTCTGACAGCTCGATGCGGACCACCTCACTGCCGCCCTGCTGACTGCTCGTGATCGCCTGAATCGTGTTCTGAGCCCATCCCATCAACGGGGCGGTCAACGCCAAGACGAACGCTGCCACCCTCAGGCGCCACTTCAACATGTTGAGGTTCTCCCGCTGTCGATTCATCGCGCCTTCTCCTGCAGCTGCAGCGTGCCGGGCCGCTCGATCCATTCGCCGGCTGCATCCTGAACGATCTCGCGCAAGGCGATCTCGGTTTCGGTGATCTTTGTGATCCGCCCGTAGTTCTGACCCAGGTAGTCGCCGACCTTGACCTGGTAGAGCAGGTTGTCGACCTTCAGCAGTGCGAACGGCTTTCCTTGCTTGACCACGCTGCCGACCATGTTCATGCCGTCCAGGGTGTAGAACTCGAGCGGCTCCTTGCGACGATTCAACTCGGCCGCCAGTACTGAATTCGGCTGTTTGGCTTCCTGCTTGAGGGCAACGGATAGCTTCTGGTTACTGAAGGGTTCGACCGCCTGCAAGCTCGCATACGGCGCCGGGTCGAACTTCTTCGGCGGCGTCAACGGCGTCACGCTCGGCTTGACCTCACGTCGTTGCTGATCCATCCAGCTCTGGAGTTCGTCGGTGTCGGCGCCGCAGCCGACCAAGATGGCGCTGACCACCGCCAGCGCGATACCTTGGCTGCTGGCCTTCTTCATTTCTTCGCTCCCGTCTTTGCGCTCGCCTTGCGCTGCGCATCGACTTCGCTCGTATCGAGATACCGATAAGTTCGCGCTGTCGCGTCCATCGCGAGATTTCCGGAGGCGTCCTTCGCCTGGACTGGCGCAACGCTCAGGTTGTGCAGGGTCACGATGCGCGAAAGATTCGCAACGTCGGCGGCGAACGCACCAAGGTCGTGGTAGCGACCCGTTACCCGAATTGCGATCGGCAGCTCGGCGTAGTACTCCTTGACCTCGACTTGTCCTGGTCGGAAGAGCTCGAACTGCAGACCGCGCCCGAGCCCTGCCTGGTTGATGTCAGACAGCAGGGCATCCATCTCGGCCTTGCCCGGCAACTGCTTCTCAAGCTGGGTCACGTACTCCTGCACCTGCAGCTTCTGCTTGCGCAACTCGGTGAGATTGACGGCCTGCGCCAGCTTGCCTCGGTAGTCCGCTTTCAGCGTCGGCTCTCTATCACGCTCTGACTGCAGTTCGTCTGCAGCGCTGGACAGCAGGAAGAACCAGCCAACGATCACGACCACCACGGCGGCACCAGCCCAAGCGGCCAACTTCGGCAGGGCCGGCCACTGCCCCGGCTCGCGCGCGTTGAGGCCGCGAAACTGGGAGGCCGCATGGTCCAGTAGCGTCGTGACGTCGAAATTGAGTTGGCGCGAACGAGTTGCCATGGTCTTCTACCTCTTCACGCCGACTTGGCAGTAGCCGCCACGGTCGGCGCAGGCGCCGAGCCGGCCGGCGCCGGAGGGGCAGGCCGCTTCATCGTCACTCGCATCGAGAAGTCGAACAGACGTCGCTGCTCCTTGTTGCTGGTGGTCATGCTGACCGCCTTGATCTCCACCAACTCTGGCCGCTCCAGCCACTTGGAGTTGTATTGGGTGTTGCGAAGAAACTCGGACACGCGTTCATTGGTCTGCGCGATGCCCGCCACGGTCACCAAGCCACCGTTCTGCTTGATCGACGTCAGATAGATGCCCTCAGGAGTCTGCTTGACGAGTTCGTCGAGCAGATACACCGGAATGTTGCGATTCGTCTGCAGATCTTCGACCGCCCGCTGGCGCGCCTTCAGAGCCTCAATCTCGTTGCGCAAGTTGGCAATGTCCTTGATCTGCGCTTCGAGCTTGGTGATCTCACCCTTGAGAAAGGCATTGCGCGCCTGTTGCAGGGACGTCAGTTGCTGGAGCAGCGAGTACCAGATGCCGACTGCCACGGCCCCAACCACGGCAGCGACGCCCAACGCGACGAAAAAGGCGCGCTTGCGCGCGGCACGCTTCTCCTCGCGGTGCGGGAGTAGGTTGATCAGAATCACTGCACGAACCTCCGCATCGCCAGACCGCACGCCGTCAGGTACGACGACGCCTCACGACGCATCTTTGCCTCGCGGATGCCCGAGCCCAGGCGCATGTTGTCGAACGGATTGACGACCATCGACGCGAATCCGGTGAGTTCGGTGACACGGTCTTTCAGCCCAGGCAACGTCGCGGTGCCACCGGACAGCATCACGTAGTGCACTTTGTGGTGCGGTGTGCTGGTGAAGAAGTACTGCAACGCACGACCGATCTCTTGCGACAGGCTGTCGACGAAGGGCACAAGGATCGACGCCTCGTAGTCCTCGGGCAAGTCACCGGCGAGCTTCTTGGCCTCCGCCTCCTCGAATGAGAAGCCGTACTGGCGAGAAATCAACTGCGTGAGCTGCGAACCACCGAACGCCTGATCGCGGTCGTACAGCATCTCGTCGTCACGCAGCACCTTCAGGCTCGTCGTGTCGGCGCCGATCTCGAACAGCGCCACAAGCGCATCCTTGCCCTCGTTGGGCAGCGCCGAGATCACGCGGCCCATCGCCAGCCGTGAAGCGTGGGATTCGATGTCGAGCACCACGGGCTTCAGGCCAGCGGCCTCCGCCAGGCCCTGGCGATCCTGCACGCGATCCTTGCGCGACGCCGCGATCAGCACTTCGACGTCACCCACCGAGGTGGCGCTGGGACCGATGACGCAAAAGTCGAGGCTCACCTCGTCCAGCGAGAACGGGATGTACTGATTGGCCTCGGACTCGACCTGCAGCTCGAGTTCTTCCTCGCGCAGGCCGGCCGGTAGCATGATCTTCTTGGTGATGACGGCCGACTGCGGCATCGCCATCACCACCTGCTTGGTCTTCGATCCGCTCTTCTGGACCACACGGCGCACCGCATCGGCCACCTCGTCGAACTTCTCGATCTGGCCATCGGTGATCCAGCCCTTCTCGAAGGGCTCGGACGCAAACCGCTCGAGGACGAACTCGCCGCCACTCGTCTGCCCAAGTTCAACCAGCTTCGCACTCGATGAACTGATGTCGAGACCGATGACGGGTGGGTGCTTGCGACCCAGCAACAGGTCCAGAAAACTCACGGATTGGGTCTCCCAACGCGCACCAGCGAAGAGCTGAACGCGCTCTTAATAAGTCACTTCAATGCTAGCAGTAAAGCCCTTGTGAACCAACGAAAAATTCCCGCAACATCCGCCGTGCCGTTGCCGCAGGCCGACGCCGCAAACGCGCGCTGTCCGACGGCAATCCGCAGTAGGCCATGGCTGGCTCCAGACCTGGTTTGTGCCGAGCGAGAAGCAGTTCACGCAAGCCCCCGGTTCGTGGGGAGTGGCTTCCTATAATCCGGCGCACCCGTATGAGCGACAACGCGCGCGCCGACACGGCGCCCTCAGCGAAGACCCGCTGGGACCCGACACGAGACTGGCCCTCTTGGGCGCGAATTGTGTCGCGCGCGTTGTTGTGGCTGCTCGGCTTGTCGGTGGCCACGCTGGCTGCCGCGGCGACATTGGTGGTGCTGGCCCTGTCGGTGGCGTACCCCAACCTGCCCGACATCGCTGGCTTGAGCGACTACCGCCCCAAATTGCCGCTGCGCGTCGTCTCGTCCGATGGCGTGTTGCTCGGCGAGTTCGGTGAGGAGCGTCGCCAGTTCACGCCGATCGGGCAGATCCCGAAGGTCATGAAGGATGCCGTTCTGGCCATCGAGGACGCTCACTTCTACGAGCACGGGGGCGTCGACTACAAGGGCGTGCTGCGTGCGGGCCTGGCCAGCCTGAGCGAGTTCAAGAGTCAAGGCGCGTCGACGATCACGATGCAGCTGGCCCGCAACTTCTATCTGTCCACCGAGAAGACCTTCACCCGCAAGATCTACGAGATCCTGCTTGCGCTGAAGATCGAGAACCAGCTCTCGAAGGAGCAGATCCTCGAGGTCTACATGAACCAGATCTACCTCGGGCAACGCGCGTACGGGTTTGCCGCCGCCAGCGAGGTGTATTTCGGCAAATCGCTGCACGACGTCACGGTCGCCGAGGCCGCGATGCTCGCCGGGCTGCCGAAGGCGCCTTCGGCCTACAACCCGATCGCCAACCCGAGACGCGCCAAGGCGCGTCAGATGCACATCATCGATCGGATGGTGGACAACGGCTTCATCACGAGCGAGCAGGCCGAGGCGGCGCGACAGCAATCGCTGCGCTATCGCACAGCGACCGAGTCGAAGGTGCACGCCCAGTACGTGGCCGAAACGGTGCGCCAGCTGATCTACGCGCAGTACGGTGAAGACACCTACTCGCGCGGACTGAACGTGCAGGTGACGATCGACTCGTCGGACCAGGAGATCGCCTACCGGGCGCTGCGCAAAGGCCTGATGGACTACGAGCGACGTCAGGTCTATCGGGGGCCGGAGGCCTACGTCGATCTCCCTTCGGATCCCAAGGAACTCGATTCGCGCATCGCGGAGGCCTTGGCAGACCACCCCGACAACGACGAACTGCTGGCAGCCGTCGTCACCGAGGCATCTACCAAGCGGGTGGTGGCGGTGCTGGCGTCGGGCGAATCCATCATCGTCACGGGCGAAGGACTCCGTCCCGTGACCTCGGGCCTCGCAGAGCGAGCGCCGCCGAAGAGCCGCATCCGCCCCGGCGCAGTGGTGCGGGCACTGCGCGGGGCCAAGGGCGACTGGAGTCTGACCCAGCAGCCCGAGGTCGAGGGCGCCTTCGTGTCGATGCAGCCGACCGACGGCGCCGTCCGTGCCATGGTGGGTGGCTTCGACTTCGACAAGAGCAAGTTCAACCACGTCACCCAGGCTTGGCGCCAGCCGGGCTCGAGCTTCAAGCCCTTCATCTACTCGGCTGCACTCGAAAAGGGCTTCACGCCAATGACGGTGATCAACGATGCGCCGTTGTTCTTCGATGCCACTGCCACCGGCAGCCAGCCCTGGGAGCCGAAGAACTACGACGGCAAATTCGAAGGACCGATGCCGCTGCGGCAGGCGCTCGCCAAGTCGAAGAACATGGTGTCGATCCGCATCCTGCAGTCGATCGGTCCGGCCTATGCGCAGGACTGGATCACCCGCTTCGGCTTCGAGGCCGACAGGCATCCGGCCTTCCTGACGATGGCCCTTGGCGCAGGCACTACCACGCCGCTACAGATGGCGTGTGCCTATAGCGTGTTCGCCAACGGCGGCTATCGCATCAACCCGGTGCTGATCTCGCGTGTCACCGACTCGAAGGGTCGTGTCCTGCAGGAGACCAAACCCCAGGCATTGGAGCCCTCGATGCGTGTGATCGATGCGCGCAATGCCTTCGTCATGACCCAGTTGCTGCGCGAAGTGACTCGCACTGGCACGGCGGCCAAAGCCGCGGCCCTCAAGCGTCCAGACATCGCCGGCAAGACGGGCACCACCAACGACTCGCTGGACGCCTGGTTCGCGGGCTACCAGCCTGACTTGGTCGCCGTGGTCTGGATCGGCTACGACACCCCGCGCAAGCTGGGTGACCGCGAAACCGGCGGCGGCTTGGCCCTTCCCGTCTGGATGGAGTACATGGGCCAGGTGTTGCGCAACATCCCGCCGCGCTCGCTGCCCCCGCCCGAGGGTGTGGTGTTGTACGGCAACGAGTGGATGTACGAGGAATTCGGACCCGGCGCTGGTGTCACCAGCCTCGGCATGGAAGATCAGCTGCCGCCGCAGACACCCAGCGAGGACGAGCGCAAGAGCATCCTCGATCTCTTCAAGCGCTGAGCGCCAGGCTCACGTTGCGCGGGCGATCGTCAGCGGCCGCCCCGCTTGGGCGCTGATCTCGCGCGACAGCATCGCGAAGAGTTCGCCGCCGCTGCGCGAATCGATCCACCGATCGTTGACCCAGCGGAAGTGGTAGCCACCGGTGCGCGCGGCCAGCCACAGCTCGTGCAGCGGTGGCTGCGTGTTGACGACGATCCTGCTGCCGCTCGGGAAGATCAACTCGAGCAGACCGCCGGTGCGTTGGCTGTCGATATCGATCTCGTCGTCCTGCAGCCAGCGATCGAGCGTGGCTTCGATGGTCGATAGCACCGCGTCCGCAAGCCTCTGGAACTCGCCGTCGGTGAGCGCGCTCGGCGCGCCTGACCCGGCGAGCGCAGTGGGCGTCGAGGGTGGTGATGTCGGCCCGGACATGGTCGATACAATCGAAATCGATGCTTCGGAGCGCCTCCAGTGTAGCGACGGCCCACCCCGCGGGGCACCCGGCCATGCCCTTGCCCCTGCTGCGATCGCTGGCCCTGTTGATCTTGTGCGGCGTGGCTGCAGGCTGCGGCCAGAAGGGGCCGCTGACGCTGCCGAGGAGCGCGGGCCCTGCCGCCTCCGCAGCCAGCCGATGACACCGCTGCCAGGCGCTCCGTTCCTGCACCGTCGAGGGACCGAGCTGTGGCTCGAAGACGTGTGCCTCGCCGATCTGGCCGCCAGCCACGGTACGCCGTTGTACGTCTATTCGCGCACTGCGATGCGTGCAGCGCTGGCGCCGTACCAGAAGGCCCTGACGGGGCGCCGGCACCTGATCTGCTACGCGATGAAGGCCAACTCGAGCCTCGCCGTGCTGCAGACCTTTGCGGCGTCGGGTTGTGGCTTCGACATCGTCTCCGCTGGCGAGCTGCAGCGCGTCCTCGCGATCGGTGGCAATTCGTCGCGGGTGGTCTTCTCCGGTGTCGGCAAGACGCTCGACGAGTTGCGCTTCGCCCTCTCCGTCGGCGTACGTTGCTTCAACGTCGAGAGCGAGTCCGAGCTGACCGCGCTATCGAGCGTGGCGGCCGCGGCAGGCAAGCGCGCGCCTGTCAGCCTGCGCGTCAATCCGGATGTCGATGCCAAGACCCATCCGTACATCTCCACCGGTCTGCGCGGCAACAAGTTCGGCATCGCCCACGAGCGCGCGGTCGCTGTGTACCGACAGGCGGCTCGTCTGCCAGGCATCGAGGTGGTCGGCATCGACTGCCACATCGGATCGCAAATCACTGACAGCGCACCGTATCTGGCGGCACTGGACCGACTGCTCGATCTCGTCGAGGCGGTCGAGCGAGAGGGGATCCCGCTCACCCACATCGACCTGGGCGGCGGTCTGGGCATCACCTACACCGATGAGGCCCCGCCAGCAGCGGACGAAGTGATCGGCGCGATGCTCTCCCGCATCGACGCGCGCGGTCATGGCCACCGCGAGATCCTGGTCGAGCCCGGGCGCTCGCTGGTCGGGAATGCGGGGGTCTTGCTGATGCGCGTGCTGGCGCTCAAACGCGGAGCCGAACGCAACTTCTGCATCGTCGACGCCGCCATGAACGACCTCGTGCGGCCCGCCATGTACGACGCCTGGATGGGGATCACCCCGTGCTCGCTGCGCGGCGGCTCACCCGAGACGTGGGACGTGGTGGGGCCGATCTGCGAATCGGGCGATTGGCTCGGCCGCGACCGCTCACTGGCGGTGGCCGAGCGCGATCTGCTCGCCGTCACGTCGGCGGGCGCCTATGCGATGGCGATGGCCAGCAACTACAACAGCCGACCGCGTGCGGCCGAAGTGATGGTCGAAGGTGCGGCAGCGCACCTCATTCGCCAGCGTGAGACCGTCGAGTCGCTGTATGCCAACGAAAGGCTCGTCGACTAGCGCTGCCCGGTCACGCCAGCCCGGCGATGCGCCCTTCGGCCACCGCGTGGCAGGCCACTCGAACGCCCTTGAAATCGAGCAGCGCGGGACGCTCGCGGCCGCAACGCTCGTTGGCGTGCGGGCAGCGCGGATGGAATGCGCAGCCTGCCGGCGGGCTCAGGGGATTGGGAACCTCGCCCTGCACCGGCGTACGCGCCCGTCCGCTCATCGCGATGTCGGGGATCGCATCGAGCAGCATGCGCGTGTAGGGGTGGCGCGGCGCGCGGAACAGGGTCTCCTTGTCGGCCCACTCGACCAATCGGCCCAAGTACATCACTCCGACCTCGTCGCTGACGTGCCGCACGACCGCCAGGTTGTGCGAGATGAACAGGTAGGTCAGGCCGCGCTCGCGCTGCAGGTCCTTCATGATGTTGAGCACCTGCGCCTGCACCGAGACGTCCAGCGCCGAGGTCGGCTCGTCGCACACCAGGAACTCCGGCTGCGTGGCCAACGCCCGTGCGATCGAGATGCGTTGCCGCTGACCCCCTGAGAACTGGTGCGGAAACTTGAGGCGATCGGCCGCCGCCAAGCCCACCTGCAGCAGGAGCGCCGACACCCGCTCGCGCAGCGCCTGTTCATCGCGCACCAGCGCATGCTCGCGCAGCGGCTCGGCGACGATGTCCTGCACGGTCCAGCGCGGGTTCAGGCTGGCGTACGGGTCCTGAAAGATCATCTGGATGCGACGCCTGAGCGCGCGACCACCATGGTCGCGCCACGCGGCTTGCGCGTCCTGGCCGTCGAATCGGATGGTGCCGCGCGTGGGCGTGTACAGGCCGACCAGCATGCGTGCCACCGTGCTCTTGCCGCAGCCGGATTCACCCACCAACGCAAGCGTGCGACCTTTCGGAATGCTGAAGCTGACACCGTCGACCGCGTGCACCGCCTGCCGCGGCTTGCGCTCGAGCACGCGGTTCAGCCAAGGCGCCGAGACGTCGAACACCTTGGCGAGGTCGGCCACTTCGACCAGGGCCGTCATCGATACCCCCGATCGACCAGCCAGCAGGCGGCCTCGGTCCCTGCCGCGAGCATCAGGTCGGGCCGCTCGCGGCGGCAGCGGTCGAAGGCCTGCGGGCAGCGCGGGTTGAACGCGCAGCCAGCAGGGATGGCGTTCAGGCGGGGCATCGCGCCGTCGATCTGCAACAGACGCTCGTACGTCGCCGCCATCGACGGAATCGAACCCATCAGGCCGGCGGTATACGGGTGCGCAGGGTGATGAATCACCTGCTGCACCGGCCCGACCTCGACGATGCGGCCGGCGTACATCACCGCCACGCGATCGCTGGCTTCCGCGATCACACCCATGTCGTGCGTCACCAGCATCACGGCCGCGCCATGCTGCTTGGTCAGGCGCTTGAGCAACGCGATGATCTGGGCCTGGATCGAGACGTCGAGCGCCGTGGTCGGCTCATCGGCCACGACCAACTGCGGTTCGGCCGCCAACGCGAGCGCGATCACCACGCGCTGGCGCATCCCACCCGAAAACTGGTGCGGGTAGTGGTCGAAGCGCTGCTCCGCCGCCGGGATGCCCGTTTCCTTGAGCAGCGCGACCGCTCGGGCACGCGCCTGCGCCGCGTCCACCGG
>DATJYZ010000374.1:0-3606 GCA_035499355.1 Burkholderiaceae bacterium
CGCTCGCCGGCAAGAACCGTTTCGACATCCGGCTCGATCCGCCGGAGCTCGGCCGCATCGAGGTGCGCCTCGAGGTCAGTAGCGATGGCCGCGTCACCTCGCATTTGACCGCCGACCGCCAGGACACGCTCAACTTGCTGCAGCGCGATTCCAGCGGCCTGCAGCGCGCCTTGCAGGACGCCGGCCTGAAAACTTCCGATAACAGCATGCAGTTCTCGCTGCGTGACCAGTCCGCAGGTCAACAGCAGCAACAGAATTCTTCGGGCGGCAACACGCCGCAACTCGTCGTCGACGACGAGATTCCGATCGAAGCCTTGCCGTCGAGCTACGCGCGGCTTGCCGGCTTCGGCAACGGTCTCGACATCCGCGTCTAGGGGACGACCATGAGCGCCATCACCGCGACACCGATTCCGACGAGTTCGAGCAACACCAGCGGCACGAGCAGCGCCACCTCCGGCAACAATGTCGAGATCGCCAGCAACTTCACGGAATTCCTGCAACTGCTGACGACGCAGCTGAAAAATCAGGATCCGCTGTCGCCACTCGACACCAACCAGTTCACCCAGCAATTGGTCGAGTTCAGCCAGGTCGAGCAGCAGATGAAGACCAACGACTCGCTGAGCACGTTGGTGACGATGCAGCAGGCGGCGCAATCGACGGAAGCCCTGCAACTGGTCGGCGCGACTGTCGTCGTCAACGGCGCGACGACCGCGCTCACCAGCACCGGCGCCACTTGGACGCTGAACGCCACCAAGCCTGCGACCGCGACCATCACCATCGCGGATTCGACCGGACAGAACGTCTATACCGGCACCTTCGGCGTCAACTCAGGCGCCCAGGCCTTCACCTGGGACGGCCACGGCAACAACGGCCAGATGATGCCGGCCGGCAACTACACGCTGACCGCGACCGCGGTCGATGCCAGCGGCCAGTCGACCGCCATCTCGACCCAGGTGCAGGCACCCGTCGACTCGGTCGACCTCACGCAGACGCCGCCGGTTCTGTCGATCAACGGACAGAACTACACGATGGATCAGCTGCAGAAGATCGTGGCGGCGGCCCACTAGGCCCGCGCGCGGCGCTTGCCGCGCCGCTCGTTCATCACGGTGTCGATGGCGTGTTCGAGCGTCGAAATCTCGAACGGCTTGCGCAAAATGTCGAAGCGGCCGTCGGCCAATTGCACCGCATCGCTGTAGCCGCTGGTCAGCAGCACCGGAATGTCCGGGAAATTGTCGCGGCAGGCTTCGGCCAGCGCCAGCCCGTTCATCGGCCCCGGCATCACGATGTCGGAGAACAGCAGATCGAAATGGATGCCCTGCTGGAGATGGCGTAGCGCCTCCGAGGCGTTCTCCGAGCGCACCACGCGATAGCCGAGCTGCTCGAACAGAGTCGACGTCACTTCGGCAACCTCGCGGCTGTCTTCGACCAGCAGCACGGTACCGTGCGCATTGTCCGGCTCGTCTTCGAGCACATCATCGACGTCGAGCTCCATCTCGACGCGGCTGCGCGGCAGATAGATGGTGACCACCGTACCCTTGCCGACCTCGCTCGACACCGTCGCCGAGCCGCCCGACTGCGACGCAAAGCCGTGCACTTGTGAGAGGCCGAGCCCGGTGCCCTTGCCGACAGGCTTGGTGGTGTAGAACGGCTCGAACACGCGCGCGAGCACTTCGGGCGACATGCCGCTGCCGGTGTCGATGATGGCGAGCGCGACATAGTCCCCTTCGAGCGCTCCGGCGGCCGAGCCCGGCTTGAGCACCATGTTGCGCGCCGACAGCGTGATGGTGCCGCCTTCCGGCATCGCATCGCGCGCGTTGACCGCGATGTTGACCAGCGCCAGTTCCAGTTCGCCGAGATCGACCTCGACCGGCCAGATCTTGTCCTCGATGTCGCAGATCAATTCGATATTGCCGCGCAGCGACGGCGCCAGCATGTCGCGCACCGCGTCGACACGCTGGCGCAGATCGACGACCACCGGCATCAGCTGCTGGCGGCGGGAGAAGGCAAGCAATTGCCGCGTCAGCTTCTCGCCACGGTTGGTGGCGGCGCGGATCGCCTCGACGGCCTGCTTGTCCTTCGGCTCCTTGACGCGGCCCTGCAGGATTTGCGCGTAGCCCGAAACGATCATCAGCAGGTTGTTGAAGTCGTGGGCGATGCCGCCGGTAAGCTGGCCGAGCGCCTCCATCTTCTGCGCTTGAGCAAGCTGGTCCTGGGCCTGCGCCAGCGCCATCTGCGCCTCGCGCTGATCGGTGATGTCGCGCACCAGCTTGGCGAAACCGAGCAGATCGCCGGCCTCGTTGCGGATCGCATCCATCACGATGCTGGCGTAGAAACGCGTGCCGTCCTTGCGCACCAGCCAGGCGTCGGCCTCGAACTGACCGTCGCGCGCCGCGGTGATGAGCGCCTGATCTGCGAGATCGGTCGCGCGTTCCTCGTCGGGCAGGAACAAGCGGAAATGCCGGCCGACGACGTCGTCGGCGCTGTAACCCTTGACCCGCTCGGCGCCATCATTCCACGACCGCACGCGGCCTTCGGTGTCCAGCATGTAGATCGCGTAGTCGCGCGCGCCCTTGAGCAGCAGCTGGAAATTCTGTTCGGACTCGCGCAGCGCCTGTTCGGCCCGCTTGCGGTCGGTGACATCGACGCAAACCCCCAGCAGGCGCGTCGCCTCGCCGTTGGCGTTGCGGAGGACCTCGCCCATGCTCATCAGGTGGCGCACGCCGCCGTCAGGCCGGACGATGCGCTCTTCGTGACTGTAGGAATGCCCGGACTTAAGCGCCGTCTTGATGGAGTCCATCACCTGGGCGCGGTCGTCCGGGTGGATGAAGCCGATGAATTCGTCGAGCGTGCCGCGGAAGCGCTCGGCCACGACGCCGTAGATCTCGTAGAGCTGCTCCGACCAGCTGATGCGGTTCGCATTGATGTCCCAGGCCCAGCTGCCGAGATTGCCGAGCCGCTGCGCCTCCATCAGGTGGATATTGGCCTCGTTGAGCTCGGCGGTGCGCTCGCGCATGCGACGGTCAAGTTCGGTCTGGGTGCGGCGCAGATTGTCCTCGCTGCGCTTGCGCATTGCGACGTCGACACTGAGCGCGAGCGACGGCACCGCCAGGCTGATCATGAATGTGAGCAGCAGCAGGAAGGATTCGTTGACGCCCATCTGCCCGAACGGCCCGGAATGCTCCAACGTCGCCCAGATCGTGAAGCCGGTGAGAATGACGCTGACAGTCGCGGTGTCGCGCGGACCGCGGCGCAGCGCCGTCCAGAGCAGCGGCAGAATTGCAAGGAAACCGAGCGGGCTTGAATAGTCTGTGCGCGGCAACATCGGGCTGAAAGCGATGAAGCCGACTGCGCCGGTCAGCGCGAGAACGGCGATGATCGACACGAGTTCGGAGCGGGTGAAGCTCTTGCGCTGTGATTGCGCCCACAAGACGATCACCGGCGTCACCACCAGCGCGCCAGCGGCATCGCCCAGCCACCAGGTGATCCAGATCGGCGAAAACGCCGCCCACTTGGCAAGGCCCGCGAGGCACAGCGTGCTCACGCCGATGCTGGCGCTGATGATGGTCGCGGGCCCGACGGTGACCAGCGCAAATTTCGCCACCTGTG
>DATJYZ010000375.1:0-8642 GCA_035499355.1 Burkholderiaceae bacterium
GCGGCTGCAGTTCGTCGCTGGTCTCGACCAGGATCGCGCGGTCGGCGCCGATGGCCATCGCGGTGCGCAGGGTCTCCTGGCACTGGGTGAGGCCGCAGCTGACGGCGATGATCTCGGTGACGACGCCTTTCTCCTTGAGGCGCACGGCCTCCTCGACGGCGATCTCGTCGAACGGGTTCATGCTCATCTTGACGTTGGCCAGGTCGACCCCTGAGCCATCCGGCTTGACGCGCGCCTTCACGTTGAAGTCGAGCACGCGCTTGACAGGAACGATCACTTTCACTTTGCATGTCTCCTCGGCTGGAACGGCGCAACTATCCGGCAGCGCAGCGATGGTGCGGCCGAAGAAACGGGGGAGGCGGCGGGGGATGCCTGCGCGGCCCTCGAAGGGGCCGGAACTCCCCCGACGGTCCCGTCATGTCCCCCGGTGTGCAGCCGCGTCGGGGGACTGCGCCAGACGTTCCGGCGACCGACATTTGTGTCGTCGCAGTCCTTCAGTCCAACCCGCTCAGCACACCGGAGGTCCCATGAACACGACGCTCGCGCAAGCCCCTCGCCATCACCAAACCTTCGTCGACCTGGTCGACTTCAAGTGGCTCATGGCCGGTGTCGGCTGGTGGGTCAACTTGACGCGTCTGCAACGCGACAGTTCCTATGCGGATGAATGCCTGCAGCGCGCCCTCAGCAGCGGCTCGCAGTTGCTGCGCGAGCGCGCCGCCTGGCTGCTGAGGCCGGGCGCACAAGGCAACGACCACGAGCCGCGTGCCGTTGCCGCGCCGGCCGCGTAGGTGCTCAGGGCGCACGCAATCCGCACACCTTCGGTGGCCGGCTCCGCCCGGCGCAGGCCGACGGCCCACTCGGAACGCTGCTCATCGCGCCGGCTGCGAACCCGGTACGTCCTGGCGCGGGGAGCTCGGCGGTTGAACGGTGTGCCGCGGACGTTCCCGTGATGGGTTGTCCGGATTCGCTCGAGTGGCCGCGGCGCCCCATTGCGACGCGAACCGAGCGCGGTAGCGCCCCGGTGACTCGCCGAACCAGCGCTTGCAGGCGCGAAAGAGGTTGCTCTGGTCTTCGAAGCCCAGCAGCTCGGCGACCTGCTGCAGCGAGTTGCGCGGCTTGCGCAGGTACTGCTGGGCGAGCTCGCGGCGCGTGTCGTCGAGCAGCCGCTGGAACGACGTGCCTTCGGCCTGCAACCGCCGCTGCAGGGTGCGGTCGCTGATTCCGAGTGCCGAAGCCACCTGTTCGCGGCGCGGTTCGGCACCGGGCAGGCATCTCGCCAGCACATGCAGCACGCGGTGGCTGATCTGCGCACCCTCGAGGCGTTCGAGCTCTTCTTCGACCAGCTTGCCATGCAGCGCGGCGATCGCCGTGTCTTGCGCCGACAGCGGCAGCGCGAGGTCGGCGCGCCGCAGCAACGCACGATTGGCGGCCTGGCCGAAGCGCACCGGGCAACCGAACACGCCCTCGTGCACGCCGGGGTCGCCGGGAGGCGGGTCGACGAACTCGATCACGACGGCCGTCACCTCGCGCGCGGTGATCCAGCTGCAAAAGCTCAACAGGGTCAGCATCCCGAACTCGCTGCGCTGGCGCGGCACCGGGCGCTCGCCGCCCGCGTGGCCGAGCTCGAACCAGCGGCCTTCGGGCGCGTCGTGGAGGTCGAAGGTGGCGGCGTTGCTGACCACCTTCATGTAGCGCGAGAGCCGTTCCAGTGCGCCGAGCAGCGTCGGGCAGGCCATCATCGCGTAGCCCACCACGCCGAGCTTGCCGTAGGTCGCAGCGAGCTCGCGATTCAATCCCAGCGTCGGCTTGCCGGAACGCGCGACAGCCAGCTCCCACAGCAGGCTGACATCGTCGATCGAGAAGCGCCGCTCGGGGTCGTCGAGTGCCGCGCGGTCGAAGCCAGCATCGCGCAGCAGCGCGTCGACGTCGACACCTTCGGCGGCGAACATCTCGACGACGCCGCGAACCCATGCCGACGAACTGTTGCGCTCGATCAAGACACCCCCCGCTTCGGTACTCCGTGAGCCGCAACGCCAGCGATCTGGCGCAGTTCGGCCACTGCGGGCCCGCCGCCCGGTTCCTAGAATCGTTCGAGAGGCCCGCTTGCGACACAAGTGGAAATTGGGCCGCGCGAAAAAACAAGGAGACAAACCATGGCATTCGCCTTCCGGTTCGACCGCCGCATCGGCCTGCTGCCGCTGATCGCAGCGGTGATCTCGGCGAGTGGTTGCGGCGGCGACGACGACAATCCCGAGCCGACGCTTCGCACCACCACCTACGGTCGCGTCAGTGGCGGCAACGACGCGGCCAAGTCGGGTACGTACTTCTGGAAGGGCGTCCCGTTCGCGAAAGCGCCGACCGGCGCGCTGCGCTGGAAGGCGCCGGCCGACCCCGAACCCTGGACCGACACCAAGGTGACCACGCAGTTCGCCAATCCCTGCGTGCAGTACGGGCGCATCTACGGCCCGGGCTCGAACAACACCTACGACACGACGATCGCCACGACGCTGAACCAGGCTGTCGGCAGCGAAGACTGCCTGTATCTCAACATCTGGCGGCCTGCCAGCGAGGAGGCCAGCCTGCCGGTGATTCTGTTCATTCACGGCGGCAGCAACGTCTCGGGCTACACCGCCGACCCGGTCTACGATGGCGCGGCGCTCGCGAAGACGGCCAATGCCGTCGTCGTCACCGCCAACTACCGGCTCGGTATCTTCGGCTGGCTCAACCTCCCGCAGCTCAAGACCGGCACCGACGCATCCGAGGACTCGGGCAACTTCGCGACACTCGACCACATCAAGGCACTGCAGTTCATCAACAAGAACATCGCGAATTTCGGCGGCGACAGCGGCAACGTGACGGTGATGGGGCAGTCGGCCGGCGCGATCGACGTGTACGCGCTGCTGACCTCGCCGCTGGTCGTCAACGCCAACCCGAAGCTGGTGCATCGGGCGATGCCGATGAGTGGCGGCATCTCGCTCGCCAGCAACCTGCCTGCCGGCAGCATCGCGACCTTGAATCCGGCGTCGACGGCACTCGCGCAAGGCAACGCGCTGCTCTACAACCTCGTGATCGCCGACGGACTGGCCACCGACACCGCGAGCGCGCAAGCCTATGTCGCGACGCAGTCGGCGGCGCAGATCGCCACCTACCTGCGCGGCATGACCGCGGCCACGCTGCTGACGACGCTGCTGACCAAGCTCGCCGCGCTCGGACTCGCTGGCTCGGGACCGATCCCCGACGGCGCGGTGCTGCCGGTCGACCCGATCGCGGTGATCATGGCCGGCAACTACCTGAAGGTGCCGGTGCTCGCGAGCAACACACGCGACGAAGCCAAGCTGTTCCCGACCTTCCTGGCCCTGTCGCCGGCCCTGGGCGGCATCAGCGGTCGGCTGGTCAGCGATGCCACCTTGTTCACGACGCAGTTCAACTACGACCCGAACGCGGCACCGACGGTCACGCTCGACCAATGGATCCCCGCGGCCTACCTTCCGGTCTCGACACCGGTCACCGGCTTCAACGCCAGGACCGATCTGCTCAACGCCATCTTCTTCGGTGCCAGCCGCGACAACGTGATGAACGCGCTGAAGGCGCAGCAGACCGCCGTCTGGTACTTCCGTTTCGACTGGGACGAGGAGCCGGCGCCGTGGAACGACATCTACGGTGCGGCACACGCGTTCGACCTACCGTTCGTGTTCGGCAATTTCGGCCCGTCGCTGTTTTCCAACGTCGCCAACAGCACGGCCAACAGCGCGGGCAGGCTCGATCTGTCGGGCGCCATGATGAGGACGGTGGGGGCGTTTGCCCGCTCCGGCGACCCGAACAACGCGTCGCTCGGCGTCACATGGCCGGCGTGGCCCAGTCAGCTGTGGTTCGACGCGACCGCAACGGCCAAGAGCATCTCGGTGCATTGACGGCACGCGTGCCTCACGCCACGCACCGCATCGCCATCGCGCTCAGCTGCCTATACCTCACGCACCTTCGATCAGCCCCAGGCTTCGCGCCCGCGCCACCGCCTGCGCGCGACGCTCGACCGAGAGCTTCCCAAAGATGTTCTTCAGGTGGGACTTGACCGTCTCCGGCGCCACGCCGAGCGCGCGGGCCACTTCCTTGTTCGACTGCCCCTTGGCGATCAGGCCGAGGATGCTCCGCTCGCGCTGGCTGAGGGTCTCGGACACCCGGGCCGCATGCTCGCGCAACTCCACCGACCCGCCTGCGCGCTGGCAGCCCGCCAGCAGACGATCCACGCACGCCTCGAGCGCCTTGGTGCAGCGCGAGCTTGCACGAAAGCGCACCAGCAGGTGCGCGAGGTCGGGCCCCGCATCCAGGATGGAGCGGTAGGCCCCGCAATTCGACGCCAGGTCGAGCACGCCGCGCAGGGTCAGCAAAGCGCCGTCGGTATCGCCGGAAGCGAGCCGCGCGAGCGCCAGCGAGCTGCCGACCTGCATGGCCGCCCGATTGTTCTTCGACGACCGGGCATCACCCAGCAGCGCGTCGAGAATGTCGACCGCCTCGGTCCAGCGGTTCTGGGCAGAGGCCAGCCTGGCCCGCGCGAGTTGCTGATCGCGGTGAACCTGCGAACGCGCACACTCGACCGGCGCCGGATTGACCGCCGCCAGCCGCTCGATGCGCACGACGCAGGCCGACGCCTCGCTCATCCGTCCCTCGGCAAGGAGGAGCCTCGTGCGCTCCAGCAACACGGCCGTCACCAGGCGGTCCCACTGGCGGTTGTAGCCCAGCGCTTCGGCCTGGGCGAGCAGCGAATACGCATACTCGACATTGGAGCGAGCCGCCGCGATTCGAGCCAGCACGAGATAGGCGCGCAGCACCCCCTCGAGGAACACGACGGAGTCGATCAGCGCAATGCGGTCGATGACCCAGTTCTCCGCCTCGTCGAGACGGCCCTCCTCGTAGCGCAATTCCGCGAGGATCGGTGCACACAACGCGGCGGCGCCGGACTGTGCCCCCACGTGTTGCTCCGCCAGTCGCATCGCAGCCTGCGCTTGGCGCTCGGCCAGGTCGAACCGCGCCTGGTCCAGCTCCGCCATGCCCAGGATGCAATGGCGATAGACCGACGAGAAGAGGTTGCGCCGGTCCTCCTCGAGCGAGTAGGGAATCCACGGCGTGGCGTGGACCCCGTCCAGGTCGCCGGCCTTCCAGCGCGCGAAGCGCAACACATTTGAGAGCACGTTGGTGTTCCAGGGGTCGTCGCTGCGCCGCTCGATGCAGGCCTCGGCCAAGGCCAGCGCCGCGGCCGTGTCGTCTCGCAACGCCGCGATGACGGCGCGCACCGCCTGGCATTCCCACAGCACGTCGGCAAGGTCCTCCGGCGGCTTGTCGGCGCGTGCGTCCTGCTCGGCTTCGTCCAGCATGGCCAACGCGCTGTCGAAGCGCATGGCCAGCGTCATGCCCCAGGCAATGGCCAGGCGGACCTTGATCTGGCCGCGCATCAGCTCGGCAGGAAACTGCCGCTGCCAGCCCAGCAGCGTGAGCAAGTCGCCTCGTTTCACCAGCGTCATGCCGCAGCGGGCGATCCACGCGATCGCCTGATCGGCATCACCCGCAGCAATCGCGTGGCGCGCCGCGTCGGTCCAGAGCTCTTGCTCGGCGTACCACGCGAAGGCACGCCGATGCAGCTGAGGCAGTTCGCCGGTGTGGCGCTCCGCGAGCCGCACGCGCAGGTAGTCGAGCAGCAGGTGGTGGAAGCGATACCACTGCCGCTCGGCGTCCAGCGGCTCGAGCAGCACCTGGCGGCTGACGAGGTCTTCGAGCATCTGAGCGCTCGCCTGCACGCCCGTGACCGCCCGGCACAGACCGGGCGTCAGGCTGTCCAGCACCGCCGCGCGGGTCATGAAGGCCACCGCCTCATCGGGCAGGCTGGCCAGCATGTCCTCGATATAGGCAGCGATCGGACGCGACCCGCCCGAAAGCGCGGTGCCGGCTGCCTCGCCACTGCGCAGGATGCCCGAAGCGGCGATGCGCAATGCGGCGACCCAGCCCTCGGTCGTCGCGTGCAGCCGCGAGATGGCTCCTGGCCCCAGTCGGCCTTCGCACGCACGCTCCAGAAACTGCCGCGCTTCGTTCGCGTCGAAACGCAACGCCGTCGCGTCGATCTCCAGCAATTCGCCTTGTGCTCTCAACCGCGCGAGCGGCAGCGGCGGTTGTGCGCGCGCGGTGAGCACCAGGTGAAAGTTCTCAGGTGCATGCATGACCAGGAAGGACACGGCGTCGTGGATGGCCGGGTCACTCATCACGTGGTAGTCGTCCAGCACCAGGTACGTTTCCTCGTCGATCTCGGCGAGGTCGTTGATCAGCGCGGAGACGATCGCCTGCGGCGGTGCAAGTGAGGCCTCGGTACTGGTGCCGTCGATCGAGGGACCGGCACCCTCCATGACCCTGCTCAAGGCCTGCGCCAGGTAGCTCAGGAAGCGCGCCGGCTCGTCATCGACGGGGTCCAGTGCGAGCCAGGCACAGCGATGGCCCGCTTCACGCAAGCGCTGCAGCCACGCCGCGGCGAGTGTGGTCTTGCCGAATCCGGCCGGTGCCGTGATGACCACCAGCCGTGGCGTTCGCGGCCCGCCGAGGAGAGCCAGGAGGCGCTGGCGCTCGACCAGGCTGCCGCTGCCGCGCGGAGCGAGCAGCTTGGTCGCGATGACAAGAGGGAGCTTGACGGAATCCATGCTTGCCTTGCCGGCCGCGAGAGCTTTCCCCCGCGGCATCCCCCGTCCCCCGGCGGAATGACGCCGGTCGGGGGATGCCGCCGGCGTCCCCCGCCGCGAAGAATCAGCCCCAAGACGGAGAAAGCAACGGGACCAAAGCTTGAGGCGCAACGCGGCCAGAAGCATCTGGGACGAACCCGACTCCGCCGGCGGCCGCTGCTCGGCAGCGGCATTTCACGGCTCTGACGACGAATGAGGTCAAGACATGTCCGACGACTCTCACCGCGTTTCGACGCACAAGCTGGGCCCGCTCGGTGCCGAACCCGAGCTTTCCGAGACCTCCCAAATGGTGCAGCAGACCGTGCACCGGTATGCCGAGGAGGTCATGCGCCCGATTGGCATCCAGCTCGACCGGATGACCCCCGAAGAGGTCATCGCGCCCAAATCGCCGTATTGGCAGGCGCTGCGCCAGTTCAACGAACTGGGGTTCGGCGTGGACGGTCTGCTCGCGCTCGAGCCTGCCGAGCGCGCCAAGACCATGTGCATCCTGTTCGAGGAGCTGGGCTGGGGCGATTCTGGGCTCGCGATCTCCTTCGGCGCAGGCATGCTGCCCGCGCTGATGAGCGTGCTGCTCGGCAATGAGTTCTGCCGCGGGCTGGCGCCGGACGACAAGCTCGGCTGCTGGGCCATCACCGAGCCCGACCACGGCTCCGACATGCTCGACGCGAACCGGATGATCTTCCATCCGCAGGGCAACTACGGCCGTCCGAACTGCGTCGCCACGCTGGATGGCGACGATGTGGTCATCAGCGGCCAGAAGTCGGCCTGGGTGTCCAACGGCATCATCGCCGGCGTCTGCGTGCTGTATTGCGCCTGCGACAGCGGCAGCGGCCCCGACACGCGCCGCGGCGCGGTGGTCATCGTGCCGATGAACGCCAAGGGCGTGTCGCGCGGCAAGCCGCTGGACAAGATCGGCCAGCGCGCGCTGAACCAGGGCGAGATCTTCTTCGACAACGTGCGGCTGTCGAAGGCCCACCTGCTCGCCGGTCCGGACCAATACCAGGACGCGGTGTACGCGATCCACACCTTCGCCAACGCCATCATGGGCACGGTGTTCACCGGCTGCGCGCGCTCGGCGTACGAACTGGCGCTGGACTACGCACACGAGCGCAAGGCCGGCGGCGTGCCGATCATCCGGCACCAGTCGGTGGCGCACCGCCTGTTCCACATGTTCCGCAAGGTCGAGGCGGCACGCGCGCTGACGCATCGCGTGGTGCACTACAACTTCGCGTCGCCGCAGCCGTCGTTGCACGCGGCCATGACGTCGAAGATCACCGCCACGCAGACCTCGTTCGAGGTCGCGAGCGATGCCATCCAGATCTTTGGCGGCAACGGCCTGACGCGCGAGTACCCGGTCGAAAAGATCATGCGCGACGCTCGCGCCTCGCTGATCGAGGACGGCTGCAACGAGATCCTCGCGATCAAGGGCGGCTACTCCCTGATCGATCCGGATCGACTCTGATCGACCGCATTCCCACCTTTTCCCACCCCTTCCTTTCCAAGGAGACACGACCATGACGACGACCGACTATCAAGTGGTGCTGTACGGCGCCAGCGGCTACACCGGCAAGCTCACCGCCTGGAAGCTCGCCGAGCGCGGCATCCCCTTCATCGCCGCCGGCCGCAACGCCGAGCGGCTGCAGGCCGAGCTGGCCAAGGTGCCCGAGCTCGAAGGCCACGACTACCGCTGCGTCGCGGTGAACAACGAGCGCCGGTCGCTGGCGGAGCTGTTCAAGGGCAAGAAGATCGTCATCAACATCGTCGGGCCCTTCATGCAGCTGGGCCGCCCGGTGGTGGAGGCCTGCCTGGACGCCGGCTGCCACTACTTCGACACCACCGGCGAGATGGACTGGGTGCAGCTGCTCAAGAGCGAGTTCGGCCCGAAGTTCGCGGCCAAGGGACTCGCGCTGTGCCCGGCCAACTCGT
>DATJYZ010000376.1:0-36756 GCA_035499355.1 Burkholderiaceae bacterium
ACCGACACCGGCAGCCCGGCGCGCAGCGCGATCTGGCGCGCGATGTTCATGCCGGTGGCTCCTTCGGGGTTGGCGCAGCCCATCAGCACGTCTTCCACCGCGCCGGGGTCGACGCCGGCGCGCTCGACCGCGGCCTTGACCGCGTGGCCGCCGAGCGTCGCGCCGTGGGTCATGTTGAACGCGCCCTTCCAGCTCTTGGCCAACGGTGTGCGGGCGGTCGAGACGATCACGGCTTGGGTCATGGCTTTGCTCCTTCGGAAGAGGGTGCACCTGCGCTCGTCTGCAGCAGGCGATGGTAGAAGCGGATCAGGTCGGCGAGGTTGTCGAGCGCGATGCGCTCGTTGGTGCCATGGAAGCGCGCCAGGTCTTCCGGCTTCGCGCGCACCGGCGAGAAGCGCAACACCTGCTGCGACAACGGCTCGAAGTGGCGCGAGTCGGTGGCACCGAGCATCAGCCCCGGCGCGACGATGGTGCCGGGAAACAGCTCGCGCACCGCGCGATTGACGGCCTGGTAGCCGCTGCCGTCGGTGGGCGCGACCTTCGAAGGCTCGGAGTTGCCGGGCAGCGGGCTGACGGTGATCTGATCGTTGCCGATCACGCGCTTGACGTGCTCGATCACGCTCGCCTGCGTGTCGCCCGGCAGGATGCGGAAGTTGACCACGGCCTCGGCGCGGCCGGGGAGCACGTTGTCCTTGTTGCCCGCGGAGACGATGGTCAACGCCGTGGTCGTGCGCAGCATCGCGTTGGTGCTCGCGCTCTTCTCCAGCTGCCCCTGCAGCAAAGGACCGAACAGCCAGCGGTTGCTCAACGCCACGCGCCCGAAGCCCTCCATCTCCGGCGCGATGGTGTCGAACATCTCGCCAGCCACGCCACCGACGGCCGCCGGCATCGGCTGCGCGTCGAGCCGCGTCAGCGCCTGGCTGATCCGCGCGATCGCCGACGTGCCCGCCGTCGCGGGCGGCATCGACGAGTGGCCCGGCGTCGCCTTCGCTTCGAGCTTGAGCGAGAGGTAGCCCTTCTCGGCCACGCCCACCAGTGCGGCCGGTGCCTTCAGCCCGGGCATGATGCCTTCGGTGATGAGCAAGCCTTCGTCGACGACGAAGTCGAGCTTGACGCCGCGCTCGGCCAGCAGCTTGGCGATCTGCCGGGCGCCGCGCTCGCCGCCGACCTCCTCGTCGGCGCCGAAGACGAGGTAGATCGTGCGACTGGGCTTAAAGCCGCCGGCGAGCAGTGCCTCGACGGCCTCGAGCTCGGCGATCAGGTTGGCCTTGTCGTCCCAGGCGCCGCGGCCCCACACGAAGCCGTCCTTGATCGTGCCGGCGAACGGTTCGGCCTGCCAGTCGGCCTCGGTGCCGCGCGCGATCGGCACCACATCCTGGTGCGCCATCAGGGCGATCGCCGGCGCCTTCGGGTCGTTGCCCTCCCAGGTGTAGAGCAGGCTCAGGCCCCCGACCACCTCGCGCTTCAGGCTTGCATGCACGCGCGGATAGCGCTGCGCCAGGTGCGCGTGCAACGCGGCGAACTGGTCGGCATTGAGCTGCGCATCCTCCGCCGACGAGACCGTGCGGGCGCGAATTGCCGCCGCCAGCGATTCGCCGGCGGCCTTCGTGTCGACCGCCAACGGCGCGACGAGTGCGCTCACGGCAAGCTGCCGCGACCCGTGTCGCCAAGTGTTGAACGCCACGGCGACGGCCAGCAGCAGCGCCGCAGCCAACACCACCTTCAGCAGGCCTTTGAGCATCGGCAGCCGTCGGCAGGTCAGGTGAAGCTCTTGCCCTCGGCAGCGAGCCTGGACAGCAGCGGCGCCGGCTGCCAGAACGACGCGTCGTCACGCGGGTTGGCGGCGAAGCGCTTCATCGCGTGCACGACATTGAACAACCCCTGGCTGTCGGCGTAGCACATGGGGCCGCCGCGGAACAGCGGGAAGCCGTAGCCGGTGAGGTAGACCATGTCGATGTCGCTGGCCTTGCTGGCGATGCCTTCCTCGAGGATCTTGGCGCCCTCGTTGACCAGCGCGTAGACCAGACGGTGCACGATCTCGTCGTCGGCGATCTTGCGCGGCGCGATGCCGAGCTCCTTGCGGTAGTCCTCGATCATCTTGTCGACCACCGGCGAGGGAATGGCGTCGCGCTTGCCCGCCTGGTAGTCGTACCAGCCGGCGCCGGTCTTCTGGCCGAAGCGGCCCATCTCGCACAGCAGGTCGGCGGTCCTGCTGTAGCGCATCTCGGGATGCTCGACGTAGCGGCGCTTGCGGATCGCCCAGCCGATGTCGTTGCCGGCGAGGTCGCCCATGCGAAACGGCCCCATCGCGAAGCCGAAGCGCTCGATCGCCTTGTCCACTTGCGCCGGGGTGCAGCCCTCCTCCAACAGGAAGCCGGCCTGGCGCGAATACTGCTCGATCATGCGGTTGCCGATGAAGCCGTCGCAGACGCCGGAGACGACCGCGGTCTTCTTGATCGTCCTGCCCAGGCTCATGACGGTGGCCAGCACGTCCTTGGCGGTCTTGGTGCCGCGCACCACCTCGAGCAGCTTCATCACGTTGGCCGGGCTGAAGAAGTGGGTGCCGATCACGTCCTGCGGGCGCTTGGTGAAGGCGGCGATCGCATTGACGTCGAGCGTCGACGTGTTGCTCGCGAGGATGGCACCGGGCTTCATCACCTCGTCGAGCTTCTTGAACACCTTTTCCTTGACGCCCATCTCCTCGAACACCGCCTCGATCACCATGTCGGCGTTCTTGATGTCGTCGTAGCTGAGCGTGGTCTTCAGCAGCGCCATGCGCTGGTCGTACTTGTCCTGCTTGAGCTTGCCCTTCTTGACCTGCGCCTCGTAGTTCTTGCGGATCGTGGCCACGCCGCGGTCGAGCGCGTCGGGCTTCATCTCGAGCATCGTCACCGGAATGCCGGCGTTGAGGAAGTTCATCGAGATGCCGCCGCCCATCGTGCCGGCGCCGATCACCGCCACGCTCTTGATCGCGCGCTGCGGCGTGTCCTCGGGCACGTCGGGGATCTTGCTGGCCGCGCGCTCGCCGAAGAACGCGTGGCGCAGCGCCTTGCATTCCGGCGTCAACATCAGGCCCTTGAACAGTTCGAGTTCGTAGGCCAGGCCGTCGTCGATCTTCCTGGTCACCGAGGCCTGCACGGCGTCGACGCACTTGGGCGGCGCCGGGAAGTTCTTCGCCATTGCCTTGACCGTGTTGCGCGCGAACTGGAAGTACGCATCGGCGTTCGGGTGCGACGCCTTGAGGTCGCGCACGCGCGGCAGCGGCCGCTTGTCGGCCACCGACTTTGCGAGCGCGATCGCCGCGGCGACGACGTCGCCATCGGCCAGCTTGTCGAACAGCTTCTGGCCCGGCAGCGACGCCAGCGCGTCACTGGGCACCGGCTCGCCACTGACGATCATGTTGAGCGCGGTTTCGACGCCGAGCACGCGCGGCAGCCGCTGGGTGCCGCCGGCGCCGGGAATCAGGCCGATCTTCACCTCGGGCAGCGCCACCGGCACCTTCGGCGCCGCCACCCGGTAGTGGCAGCCGAGCGCCAGCTCGAGGCCGCCGCCCATGCACACACCGTTGATCGCGGCCACCACCGGCTTGGTCGACTCCTCGGTCATGCGAATCAGGCTCAGCAGGTTGGGCTCGGCGCCGGACTTCGGCGAGCCGAACTCGCGGATGTCAGCGCCGCCGGAGAATGCCTTGCCACCGCCGGTGAGCACGATGGCCTGCACCGACGCGTCGGCCTGTGCCTTGTCGAGGCCATCGGCAATCGCGCGCCGCGTCTCGAAACTCAGGCCGTTGACCGGCGGGTTGTTCAGGGTGATGACAGCAATGCCGTCACGGACTTCGTAGCTGGCACTCATGGGGGGATTCCTTCTGCGCGGGCGCTCGCGGCCAGGAAAAATGGAACGAGCGTTCGATTCTAGGACGGTGGGTTGCGCGCCTTGTCTCTGGCGCGACAGCGGCGATTGTGGACCTGCGGGCGTCGCGGCGTCATCGTCCACGCCGCGCACCGGAGCAGCGGGCGCCAGACGCTGCGACCGTCAGACCTCGAGCCACTCCTTGCGAATGTCCGCGTTGCCCCTCAGGTCTTGCGGCGTGCCCTCGAAGACGATCTGGCCGTGGCCCATCACCAGGCAGCGCTGCGACACCTCGAGCGCGATCGTCAACTTCTGTTCGACCAGCAACACCGAGATTCCCCGTCGCTGCAGCTCGCGCAGATACTCGGCCACCAGCTCGACGATCTTCGGCGCCAGCCCTTCGGTCGGCTCGTCGATCATGATCAGGTCGGGGTCGCCCATCAGCGTACGCGCCAGCGTCAGCATCTGCTGCTCGCCGCCCGAAAGCACGCCGGCCGCGGTGAACTGGCGCTCCTTCATGCGCGGGAACAGACGGTACATGTCGTCGGCGCTCCAGCGCGGCGTGCGGCCGTCGCGCTTCTCGCCGAGCTGCAGGTTCTGGTGCACCGTGAGCGTCGGAAAGATGTCGCGGTTTTCCGGCACGTAGCCCAGGCCGAGCCGCGCGATTTCGAACGCCTTCTTGCCGCGGATCTCCTGCTCGCGCCAGCGCACCGACCCGCTCGACTCGACCAGGCCCATGATCGCCTTCACCGTCGTCGAGCGCCCCGAGCCGTTGCGGCCCAGCAAGCTGACGATCTCGCCGGCGCCGACATCGAAGGTCACGCCGTGCAGCACGTGGCTCTTGCCGTAGTAGGCGTGCAGGTCGGTGAGCTTCAGCATGTCAGTGCCGCCCGGCCGCCCGAAGGCACTGACGCGCCCCCTCGGGGGCAGCGAACGCCGTGAGCGTGGGGGTCGTCATTCAATGCCCCTGCGCCAGCACCGAGCCCAGGTACGCCTCCTGCACGCGCGCGTTGGCCCGCACCGCGTCTGGCTTGTCGAAGGCAATCACCTCGCCGTACACCAGCACCGCGATCTTGTCGGCCAGGCCGAACACCACGCCCATGTCGTGCTCCACGGTCAGCAGCGTCTTGCCCACGGTGACCTCGCGGATCAGCTCGACGAAGCGCGCGGTTTCGCTGCGGCTCATGCCGGCGGTGGGCTCGTCGAGCAGGATCACGTCGGCACCGCCGGCGATGGTGATGCCGATCTCGAGCGCGCGTTGCTCGGCATAGGTGAGGTTCATCGCCAGGTGGTCGCGACGGCGATCGAGCTTGATCATCGCGATCACGGCCTCGGCGCGCTCGTTGGCGTCCTTCAGGTCGGCCAGGAAGCGCCAGAACGCGTAGCGGTAGCCCATCGCATAGAGCACCGCGCAACGCACGTTCTCGAACACCGACAGCCGCGTGAACAGGTTGCTGACCTGGAAGCTGCGCGCCAGGCCGCGCCGCGCGATCTCGTACGGCGGCTTGCCGTCGATGCGTTCGCCGCGCAGGCGGATCTCGCCGCTGGTGGGGCCGAAGCGGCCGCTGATGAGGTTGAACAGCGTCGACTTGCCGGCGCCATTGGGCCCGATGATCGCCACCCGCTCGCCCGCGTTCACCGCGAGGCTGGCGCCGCGGATGATCTCGGTCTTGCCGAAGCTCTTGCGCACGTCGCGCAGCTCCACCGCGATGCTCGGCGCCGCGCTGCTCATGCGGCGGCCTCCCGGCGTGCGATCTCGGCGGCGATCTCCTCCTGGATGCGGTTCCACTCGCGGCCGAAGCCGCGGCGCAGCCGCTCGAACAGGCCCACGCCCACCGCCAGCACCGCCACCGCCCCGGCCCATGCGGCGACGCCGCTGGCATCCAGCGGGAGGCCCAGAAAGAGCATCTGCGGCCCGAGCGCTTCGTTGAGTTGCAGTTGGTAGACCATCTCGATCATCGCGGCCGCGCCGGCCAATGCGATGAGGCCGGCGATCACGAGCGGGATGTAGTGCCGCCACAGGCGGTTGAGCTTGCCGAACACGGCGACCCGCAGGTTCATCATGATCAGGCTGGCGAGGCCGCCGGGCGCGTACATCACCATGATCAGGAACACGATGCCCAGGTACAGCAGCCACGCCTTGGTCAGCTCCGACAGCAGCACCAGCGCGATCACCAGCAGCACGGCACCGAGGATCGGGCCGAAGAAGAACGTCGCGCCGCCGAGAAACACGAACAGCAGATAGGCCCCCGAGCGCGCCGCGCCCACCACCTCGGCGGTGACGATCTCGAAGTTGAGCGCACCCAGACCGCCGGCAATGCCGGCGAAGAAGCCCGAGATCATGAATGCCAGGTAGCGCACGTGCTGCGTGCTGTAGCCGACGAACTCCACCCGCTCGGGGTTGTCGCGCACCGCGTTGAGCATGCGCCCGAGCGGCGTGCGCGTCAGCGCGTACATGGCCGCGGTACTGACGAAGCAGTACACCGCGATCAGGTAGTAGATCTGGATCTGCGGCCCGAACGTGATGCCCAGCACCGGCTTGCCGAACACGCGGTTGCCCGAGACGCCGCCCTCGCCGCCGAAGAACTCGGGGATCATCAGCGACATCGACGCCACCAGTTCGCCGATGCCCAGCGTGATCATCGCGAAGGTGGTGCCCGACTTCTTGGTCGTCACGTAGCCGAGGACGGCGGCGAAGAACAGCCCGGCAAGGCCGCCCACCAGCGGCAGCAGGCTGACCGGTATCGCGAGCTGGCCCTTGGACGCCAGGTTCAGCGCGTGGATGGCAATGAAGGACCCGAGCCCGCTGTACACCGCGTGACCGAAGCTCAGCATGCCGCCCTGGCCCAGCAGGATGTTGTAGGCCAGGCAGGCGATGATCGCGATGCCGATCTGCGACAGCAGCGTTTGCGCGAAGCTCGAGCGCCACAACAGCGGCGCCGCGATCAGCACCAGCGCGAAGACGATCCACACGATCCAGTCGCGGCGGGTCAGGTGCTCCGAAGTCGCGGCCATCGCATCAGCCCTCGCGTGTGCCGAGCAGGCCGCGCGGCCGCAGGATCAGGATCAGCACCAGCAGCAGATACGGCAGGATCGGTGCCGCCTGCGCCAGCGTGATGCGCAGCAGCGGCCACCACGCGCTCTGGTTGCTGACACTGCCGCCGAGCTTGTTGATCAGGTCGGCCAGGGAGGCGTCAACCGTCAGCGGCAGCGTCTGCAACAGGCCGATCAGCAGCGACGCGACGAAGGCGCCGGCCAACGAGCCCATGCCGCCGACCACCACCACCACGAAGATGATCGAGCCGACCACCGCCGCCATCGCCGGCTCGGTGACGAAGGTGACGCCACCGATCACGCCGGCCAGCCCGGCGAGCGCGCAGCCGCTGCCGAACACCAGCATGAACACGCGCGGCACGTTGTGCCCCAGCGCCTCCACCATCTCCGGGTGCGTCAGCGAGGCCTGGATCACCAGGCCGATTCGCGTGCGCGTCAGCAGCAGCCACAGCCCGACCAGCATCGCCAGCGCGACGAACATCATGAAGGCGCGCGTCATCGGAAAGCGCGAGCAGCGGGCGCTCTGGCACAGCGCGTCCGAAGCCGCACCGGCCGCCAGCGACAGTCCGTCGGGGCCCTGCACCACCGTGAACGCCGGCCCCTGCAGGAGTGCGGGCGCGTCGAACGGCACCGGCGTGCGGCCCCAGATGATCTGCACCAGCTCAAGCACGACGTAGCTCAAGCCGAACGTGATCAGCAGCTCGGGCACGTGGCCGAATTTGTGGACCCGGCGCAGCGCGGTGGTCTCGAACGCCGCACCCAGCAGGCCCACGGCGAGTGGCGCCACCAGCAGCGCCGGCCAGAAGCCGACGGTGCGCGTCAGCGAATACGCCACGTAGGCGCCGATCATGTAGAAGCTGGCGTGCGCGAAGTTCAGCACGCCCATCATGCTGAAGATCAGCGTCAGGCCCGAGCTGAGCATGAACAGCAGCAGCCCGGAGCTGACGCCGTTCAGCACATTGATCAGGAGCTCGTCCACGGGCGGAAGAATACGGTAGCGGGTAAACCAAGAGGCCCGGCGGAGGTGTCTCCGGCGGGCCTCTCGCCGCGGCTTGCGGCGTCAGCGCAACGCCGGAATCACGGCGTTCCCGGACGCTTCATGTCGCACGAGGTCGGCGTGCTCGACACGTACGGCTCGTAGTACTTGACCGTCTGGAAGTTGTAGCCGGTGTTCTCGACGCTGTACGGGTGCTTGGCGTCGGCCTTCTTCCACACCGTGACGTAGAGCGCCTGCTGCAGCTGGTGGTCGGACTTGCGCATCTCGACGTCGCCGTTGAAGCTCTTGAACTTCAGCCCTTCCATCGCCGCGGCCACCTTGACAGGATCGGTGCTCTTGGCCTGCGCCATCGCCGTGCTCAGCAGCGCGAACGCGTGGTAGGTGGCCAAGGTGTAGTAGTCGTCGTTGAACTTGGCCTTGAACTGGTCGGCCAGCTTGCCGATCTCGCCGGGCATGTTGGAGTCGGCATAGGCGACGACGAACACGCTGCCGGCGGCCGAAGGCCCCAGCGCGGTGGGCGTGCCGGTGACGCCGGCGTAGTAGGTATAGAACTTGACGTTCAGCCCGGCGTCGTGCGCGGCCTTGACCAGCAGCGTCAGGTCGGAGCCCCAGTTGCCAGTGATCACGGTGTCGGCGCCGGAGGCCTTGATCTTGGCGACGTAGGGCGCGAAATCGCGCACCTGCGCCAGCGGGTGCAGGTCGTCGCCGACGATCTGGATGTCGGGCCGCTTGCGCGCCAGCGTCTCCTTCGCGAAGCGCGACACCTGCTGGCCGTGCGAGTAGTTCTGGTTGATCAGATAGACCTTGTGGATGTCCTTCTGCTCCTTCATGAAGGTGGTCAGGGCCTCCATCTTCATCGAGGTGTCGGCGTCGAGCCGGAAGTGCCAGTAGTTGCACTTGCTGTTGGTCAGGTCGGGGTCGACGGCGGCGTAGTTCAGGTACACCATCTCCTTGCCCGGATTGCGCTCGTTGTGCTTGGCCACGGCATCCATGATGGCCAGCGCGGCGCCCGAGCCGTTGCCCTGCACGACGTAGCGCACACCCTGGTCGATCAGCGCCTTGACCGCGTTGGTGCTCTCCTGCGGGCTCAGCTTGTTGTCGATCGGCACCATCTCGAACTTCACGCCCGCCGGGTTGCTCTTGTTGAAGTACTCGGCGATGAACTGGAAGCTCTTAATCTGGTTCTGGCCCACCGGCGCCATCAGGCCCGACAGCGGGTCGACCCAGCCGATCTTGACGGTCTCACCCTTTTGCGCGAATGCCGCACCCGACACCGCCACCAGCGCCGAAGCCAGCGACACGCTCCACACACTCTTTGCGATAGACATCGATTTCTCCACTGCGAATCAGACACTGCGAACCGAACGTGCAACGGTAACGGAAGGCGCGCGCATCGGGCTTCAGGGACTCCCCCAGGGTCTGTCGCACCCGGGACAGCCCTCTCGCAGACGGATCACGCACCCGGCAGGCGGTAGTCCTTGAACTGGTCGCGCAACTTGATCTTCTGCATCTTGCCGGTGGCGCCGAGCGGGATCGAGTCGACGAACGCCACGTCGTCGGGGATCTGCCACTTGGCGACCTTGCCTTCGAAGAACCCGAGCAGTTCCTCGCGCGTCGGGTTGGTGCCGGGCTTCCTCATCACCACCAGCAGCGGCCGTTCGTCCCACTTCGGGTGCGGCACCGCGATGCAGGCCGCCATCGCCACCGCCGGGTGCGCCATCGCGATGTTCTCGACGTCGATCGAGCTGATCCACTCGCCGCCGGACTTGATGACGTCCTTGGTGCGGTCGGTGATCTGCAGGAAGCCGTCGGGGTCGATGGTCGCCACGTCGCCGGTGGGGAACCAGCCGTCGACGAGCGGATCGCCGCCCTCGCCCTTGAAGTAGCTGGCAATGATCCACGGCCCTTTGACGTGCAGGTCGCCGCTGGCCTTGCCGTCCCACGGCAGCTCCCTGCCGTCGGGATCGACGATGCGCATCTCCACCCCGTAGACGGCGCGGCCCTGCTTGGTCATCACCGCCAGCTGCTGCTCGGACGGGAGCTCGAGCTGCTTGTTCTTCAGATGGCACACCGTGCCCAGCGGCGACATCTCGGTCATGCCCCAGGCGTGCAGCACGGTGACGTCGTAGTCGTCACGGAAGGTCTTGATCATCGCCGGCGGGCAGGCCGAGCCGCCGATGACCGTGCGCCTCATCGTGCCGAGCTTCAGCCCGTGCTGCTTCATGTGGTTGAGCAGGCCCAGCCACACCGTCGGCACGCCGGCCGACAGCGTGACGCGCTCCGTCTCCATCAGCTCGTAGACCGAGGCCCCGTCGAGCGCGGCGCCGGGGAACACCAGTTTGGCGCCGGTCATCGCCGCGCTGTACGGGATGCCCCAGGCGTTGACGTGGAACATCGGCACCACCGGGAGGATCGACTCGCGCGCCGAGATGCCGATGCCGTCGGGCAGCGCGGCCCCGTAGGCGTGCAGCAGCGTCGAGCGGTGGCTGTACAGCGCCCCTTTCGGGTTGCCGGTGGTGCCGCTCGTGTAGCACAGCGCGGCCGCGCTGCGCTCGTCGAACTGCGGCCAGGCGTATTCGGGCGACTCGCCGCCGATCCACTCCTCGTAGCTGCGCAGCCCCGGGATGCCGCTGTCGGCCGGCAGCTTGTCGGCGTCGCACAGCGCGACCCACTGCCTGACCGTCTCGCAGTGTTGCCAGATGCCCTTGACGACGGGCAGGAACGTCATGTCGAAGCACAGCACCTGGTCTTCGGCATGGTTGGCGATCCAGGCCACCTGCTCCGGCGCCAGCCGCGGGTTGATGGTGTGGATCACGCGGCCGCTGCCGGTGATGCCGAAGTACAGCTCGAAGTGTCGGTAGCCGTTCCACGCCAGCGTGGCCACGCGGTCGCTGAAGCCGAGCTTCAGCCGGTCCAGCGCTCCGGCGATCTGCCGCGCGCGGCGCGCCGCGTCGGCGTACGTGTAGCGGTGCATGTCGCCCTCGACCCGGCGCGACACGATGGGCGCATCGCGATGGTGCCTGGCGGCAAAGTCGATCAGCCCCGAGATCAGCAGCGGCTGCTCCTGCATCAAACCCAGCATCCTCAGTCTCCTTCGGCCTCGGCGCGGCGCCGGCCGGCTATTGTGGGCTGCCGGCGCCGCCCCGCATGGGGTGATTCCCCGTCCCGCGATCGCGTGTGCCCGGCAGCGCCGACAATGGTGGCATGAACGCGTCGCTGGAGCTCCCGGTCGTCGCCGAGCCGCGCTGGCGCGCCGAAGGCTTCCTGCAGTCCCTGGGGCCGGCCTATTGGAGCGCGCTGCCCGCGCAACCGCTGGCTGCGGTGCATTGGGTCGCGCGCAGCGACGCGCTCGCGGCCGAGCTCGGCCTGGCCGACTGGCTGCCCACCGACCGTGCGCTGCAAGTGCTGTCGGGCAACGCCGCCGCGCGCCCGGGCTCGCCGCTGGCGAGCGTCTACAGCGGGCACCAGTTCGGCGTCTGGGCCGGCCAGCTGGGCGACGGCCGCGCGCTGCTGCTGGGCGAGATCGAGACGCCGATCGGGCCGCAGGAGATCCAGCTCAAGGGCAGCGGGCTGACCCCCTACTCGCGCATGGGCGACGGCCGCGCGGTGTTGCGCTCGTCGATCCGCGAGTTCCTGTGCTCGGAGGCGATGCACCACCTCGGCGTTCCGACCACCCGCGCGCTGGCGGTCATCGGCTCGCCGCAGCCCGTGGCGCGCGAGACCGTGGAGACCGCCGCGGTCGTGACGCGGGTGGCGCCCAGCTTCCTGCGGTTCGGCCACTTCGAGCACTTCGCGCACACTGCGGAAGACGTGGCGTCGCTGCGCCGGCTGGTCGACGCGGTGATCGACCGCTACTTCCCGGCGTGCCGTGACGCGCCGGTGCCGCTGCTGGCCTGGCTCGAGGAGGTGGCACGGCGCACGGCGCGCCTGATGGCGCAGTGGCAGGCGGTGGGCTTCTGCCACGGGGTGATGAACACCGACAACCTGTCGATCCTCGGCCTGACCATCGACTACGGGCCGTTCGGCTTTCTCGACGGCTTCGACCCGATGCACATCTGCAACCACAGCGACCACCAGGGCCGCTACGCCTATGCGCGACAGCCCGGCGTCGCGTGGTGGAACCTGCACGCGCTGGCGCAGGCGCTGCTGCCGGCACTCGACGGCGCCGATGCCGAGCAGCACGCGCAGGCCCTGGGCGCCGCGATCGAGCCCTTCAAGGACGAGTTCGGCGCCACCATTCAGCGGCTGCTGCGGGCCAAGCTAGGCCTGGCCAGCGAGCGCGACGACGATCCGACGCTGATCGACTCGCTGCTGCGCCTGATGGCCGCCGAGCGCACCGACTACACGATCGCGATGCGCCGCCTGGGCGACTTCTCGACGGCCCAGGGCGCCCGCAATGACGCCGTGCGCGACCTGTTCATCGACCGCCCGGCGTTCGATGCGTGGGCGCTGCGCTACGCGCAGCGTTTGCGCGACGAGCACAGCCTCGACGCCGAGCGCAGTTCCCGCATGAAGCGGGTGAATCCGAAGTTCGTGCTGCGCAATCACCTCGCCGAGCAGGCGATCCGCCGTGCCCGGGAGGGTGATTTCAGCGAGGTGCAGCGCCTGCTGAAAGTTCTGCAACGGCCGTTCGACGAACAGCCGGAGCACGAGGCCGACGCCGGCTTGCCGCCGGACTGGGCGCAGCAGATCGAGGTCTCTTGCTCCTCCTGATCGAACCCCCATCTGCAAGCCCATGAGCCACGACATCGATGATCCGCGCTACCCGACGCGCAAGACAGACGCCGAGTGGCGCCGCCAGCTCGACCCGATGCAGTACCGCGTCGCCCGCAAGGGCGACACCGAGCGCGCCTTCACCGGCAAGTACTGGGACCACTGGGCCGACGGCAGCTACCGCTGCGTCGGCTGCGGCCAGGTGCTGTTCGAAAGCGGCGAGAAGTTCGACGCCGGCTGCGGCTGGCCGAGCTGGTGGAAGGAGGCCGAGCCCGGCCGCATCGAACGCCTGGTCGACCACAGCCACGGCATGACGCGCGTCGAGGTGCGTTGCGCCAACTGCGGCAGCCACCTAGGCCACGTGTTCGACGACGGCCCGGAGCCGAGCGGCGAGCGCTACTGCATCAACTCGGCATCGATCGACTTCAAGCCCAAGGCTTGAGCGTCGCGGCAGCCCGCGCGCGGCGGCAACGTACACTCGCGCGCGCATGAAACTGCTGCTCGACTTCCTGCCGATCATCCTGTTCTTCGGCACCTTCAAGTACGCCGATGCCGACAAGGCCTGGGCGGCCGCGTTCGCCACCCAGCACCTCGGCGGCATCGTCGCCGGCGGCGTGGTCGGTCCGGAGGAGGCACCGGTGCTGCTGGCCACCGTGGTGGTGATCGTCGCCACGCTGATCCAGGTGGCCTGGCTGAAGGCGCGCGGGCAGAAGGTCGACCTGATGCTGTGGGTCAGCCTCGGCCTGATCGTGGTGCTGGGTGGGCTCACCGTGTGGTTCCACAGCGAGGACTTCATCAAGTGGAAGCCGAGCGTCCTGTACTGGACGATGGGGCTGGCGTTGCTGGTCAGCCAGCTGGCGTTCAGCAAGAACCTGCTGCGTGCGCTGCTCGGCGCGCAGCTCCGGCTGCCCGAGGCGGTGTGGCAGCGCCTGAACTGGGCCTGGGTGGTGTTCTTCGCCGCGATGGGCCTGCTCAACTGGTGGGTCTTCAGGAACTTCTCCACCGACGCCTGGGTCAATTTCAAGCTGTTCGGCGCACTCGGCCTGATGCTGGTGTTCACGGTGGCGCAAGGGCTGTACCTCAGCCGCCACCTGGAGCACGAGCCACCGATCGAGCCGCGGCTCTGAAGACGAGCGTGGGCACTACGGGCGTCTCGGCGGCGGCCATCGAAGCTGCGCTGCGCGCCGCGCTCGCGCCGAGCGCGCTGTCGATCCGCGACGACTCGCACCTGCATGCCGGCCACGCCGGAGCGCGCGAAGGCCGCCACTTTTCGGTACGAATCACCAGTGTCCGCTTCGCGGGCCTGAGCCGCGTGGCGCGGCACCGCCTCGTGTATGATGCCCTGCACCCGTTGATTCCACAGGGCATCCACGCGCTGGCCATTCAGGCGCACGCCCCCGATGAGCCCGGTGCCACCTGGTAACCCAACCCGGGCCTAGCTTCATCTTCAAGTGGCCTCGCCGGCGGACCCCACGCCCGCCCATCGAACCCCACGCCTGTCCGAAAGGCATCGATCCATGACCGAACCGACTCGCATCGCGCGCCTGGCGTGCATCGCCGCGCTCGCCCTCGCCCCGCTGGCTGCGCTGGCGCAAAACGTGGCCATCGTCAACGGCAAGGCCGTGCCGAAGGCGCGCGTCGACCTGCTGCTCAAGCAGGCGGCACGCAGTGGCCAGCCGGCCCCGCCGGAACTCGAGCAGCGCGCACGCGAAGAAGTGGTGCTGCGCGAGATCTTCGCGCAGGAGGCGGAGAAGAAAGGCATCGCACAGCGGGCCGACTACCGCGCGCAGCTCGAGCTGGTGCGCCAGACGGTGCTGATCCGCGAGCTGTTCGAGGACTTCAAGGAGAAGAACCCGGTCACCGAACCCGAGGCGCGGGCCGAGTACGAGAAGTTCAAGGCGCAATCGGCGGGCACCGAGTACCGCGCGCGGCACATCCTGGTGGAAAACGAGGACGACGCCAAGAAACTGATCTCGCAGATCAAGGGCGGCGCCAAGTTCGAGGACCTGGCGAAGAAGAACTCCAAGGACACCGGCTCGGGCGAGAACGGCGGTGACCTCGATTTCGCCAAGCCCGACGCCTACGTGCCCGAGTTCAGCAAGGCGATGACCTCGCTGAAGAAGGGCGAGATGACCGACACGCCAGTGAAGACGCAGTTCGGCTACCACATCATCCGGCTCGAGGACGTGCGCGAAGCCAAGTTTCCGGACTTCGACGCCGTCAAGCCGCAGATCGAGCAGCGCCTGGCGCAGATGAAGCTGCAGAAGTACCAGGAAGACCTGCGCAAGGCCGCCAAGACCGACTTCAAGTTCTCCAGCGTGCAATAGGCGGAGAACACATTGCGCCCCGAGGGCGCGCCTTCGAGTAGACACCGCGGATCCGGCTCTGCCGGGCCGCTGGCGGGGCCCCCTTGAGGGGGAGGCGGCCGCTAGGCCGCTTCGGGGGTGGTCAATTTCCCCGCCTCGATGTGGAGTTGGCGGTCGCAGCGCGACGCGATCGCCGCGTCGTGCGTCACCAGCAGCAGCGTGGTACCCGCCTCGCGGTTGAGCTCGAACATCAGCGCCATCACGCGCTCACCGGTGGCGAAGTCGAGGCTGCCGGTCGGCTCGTCGGCCAGCAGCACCGCGGGGCGCACGACGAACGCGCGCGCCAGCGCCACGCGCTGCTGCTCGCCGCCCGACAGCGTGCGCGGGTAGTGGTGCAGCCGCTCGCCCAGACCCACCCGCTGCAGCATCTCGGTGGCGCGCTCGCGCGCACCGCTGGCGCCCAGCAGTTCCAGCGGCAGCATCACGTTCTCCAGCGCGCTCAGGTTGGCCAGCAGCTGAAAGCTCTGGAACACGAAGCCGAGCTGGCGCGCGCGCAAGGCGGCGCGCTCGTCCTCGTCGAGCGCGAACAGGTCTTGCCCCGCCAGCCGCACCGTGCCGGAGGTTGGCGTGTCCAGCCCGGCGACGATGCCCAGGAGCGTGCTCTTGCCCGACCCCGAGGCGCCGACGATGGCCGCCGTGGTCTGCGCTGGCAGCGAGAAATCGATGTCGTGGAGAATCGTCAGCGTGCCGCTCGAATCGCGGACCTGTTTGTTGACTCGTTCTACCGCAATGATCGGATCTGACATGAGGGCCGTCCAGGCTGCGCCGCTGACGCGGCGCGCCTGGCTCGCGCACTGTAGCGTGGCCGCGGTTGCCCTCGCCGGCGCTCGGGCGTCGGCAATGGCGCGCCCGACCAAGGTGCTGGTGGTCGGCGACAGCCTGTCGGCCGAGTACGGGCTGGCACGCGGCGCCGGCTGGGTGGCGCTGCTCGAGCAGCGCCTGCAGGGCGAGAAGGTGGGCGCCACCGTGGTCAACGCCAGCATCAGCGGCGACACCACCTCGGGCGGACGCACGCGCCTGCCGCCGCTGCTCGAGCAGCACAAGCCGACGCACGTGATCATCGAACTCGGCAGCAACGATGCGCTGCGCGGGCTGCCGCTGACCATGACGCGCGACAACCTGGCGTTCATGCTGCGCGCGGTGCGCGACACCGGCGCGCAGGTGCTGCTGGTGGGCATGAAGATGCCGCCGAACTATGGGCGCAGCTACACGCAGGAGTTCGAATCGATGTACGGCGCGCTGGCCAAGGCGGAGGGCGCGGCGCTGGTGCCGTTCATGCTTGCCGGCGTGGCCGATTCGGCGAATGCGACGGCCCTCTTTCAGGACGACCGCATGCACCCCAACGCGCAGGCGCAGTCGATCATCGTCGACAACGTCTGGCCGGTGCTGCGCACCCAGTTGCGCTAGTGGCGGCCACGCACCAGCCGGCTCAACGCATCAGCGCGCGCTCTGGATGGTTGCGCGATTCGGGCACCCGCACCCTCGCTTGTGGTGCCGGCAGCGTGCCGGGCGCGCGGTGGGCTTCTCTCGGGTGTGACTCCGGCGCGCGGGCCGGCGGCGCCGCACGCTCGGCCAGACGCGGCGCCACCGGCGGCGCGGGCATCACTCGCGCCTGCGGCGCCTGCGCGGGCAGCGCCGACGAGCGTCCCGGCGTGCGCGGCGAGCCGTCACCCGGGTCGGAACGCGCGGGAGCCCGCGGCGCCGTGGGCTGCGCGGCCGGCGGCGGCGAGTTCGGGGCCGGGGGCGCGGCGGGCGCCTGCGGTGCCGCCGGCGCGGGGCCGCCCTGACGGATCGGCGCCGTGGCACGCGGCGGCACGCCCGCCTCGCGGCCCACCGGTGGCGGCATCTTCGACCCCGACGGGCCGATCGTGGCGCGCGGTGGCGCGGGCATCGTCGATGGCGGGGCCTGCACCGTGCGCGGCGCGCGGCGCGCATCGGGCGGCGTGGCACCGGGCTGCGTCACCAGGGGTGAACGACCTCCGGGTCGCGCCCCCGGCGGCGGTGGCGGCGTCCTCGGGCCGGTGGTTGCGGCGGTGCCGGGCAGCGCGATCGGACGCGCGACACCCGGTGGCGGCACCAGCGTGCGGGTGGGTTGCGTCGCGAAGGTGTTGCGGACCGTGGGGTCGACCTGCGCCACCACCGGTGCAACCGGCCGGCGCGGCACCAGCGCATTGCCGGGCACGACGCTGACCGCGCCGGCGACGCCCTGGTTGGCATACAGCGACGGCGACGTCGGCAACCGCCGCGGCGTGCCCGGCGGGAACAGCTTCATCTGTGCCGCGTTGACGGCGCGCCAGTAGCTGCCGCCGTTCGCATAGTTCGGGTAGTACGGCTCGTGCGGCGCCAGCGGTACCCAGCCGACGTAGGGCCACGGTGTCTTGCCCGGCGGCACGCTGCTGACCCACGCCACCATCGCGGGAGAGTAGACCGGGCGCAGCACGCGCTGCCCGGGCGCCCAGCACCAGCGGCCACCGAAGTAGACCCAGCGCCCGTAGTGGAACGGTGCGAAGCCCCACGGGGCGTAGTCGACCCAGCTCCAGCCCCACGGCTGCACCCAGACCCAGTGGCCATAGCGGTACGGTGCCCAGCCGGCCACCACGGTGGTCGGGTACCACACCGGGCCATAGTCGGGCGTGGTCTCCCAGGTGCCATAGCGGTTGAGGTCTTCGGCGCCGGTCATCTCGGGTGACACGTACGGCGCGACGGCCACGCGATCGTCTTCGCGGTTGGCGCGCGCGGTCCAGTCGGCGAACTCGTCGCTCACCGGGTCGGCCCAGCTGTAGTGCGTGGCGTTGCCGGCGCCCTCGCGCCAGAACTCGGCGCTGCGCCCCGCAGGAATGTCGAGCGCGCTGTCATCGCCGTCGAAGTGCACGTCGCCGAGCCAGGCGGTCGCGACGTTGCTCTCGTCGCGGCTGTCGACGCGGAAGTGCCCGGGGCCGTTGAGCGAGAAGCGTCCCATCGCACTGGCGACCTCGACCTCGCGCGCCACCTCGGGCGAGCGCACGCGCACGGCGACACTGCCGTCGTGCAGATAGAGCTCGATGCGCGCGTCGTCGAGGCGCGTGATCTCGAGCTCGCTGCCGCCGGCCAGACGGACGGCGGACGAACCGATGCGCAGTTCGAGCCGGGCGCTGGCGTCCACCGCGATGCGATCGCCGGTGGTCAGCGGACGATTGCGCTCGAGCGTCACCCACTCGCCGGCGTCGTTGTCGAAGAACCACGACTGGCCCTGGCCGTCGGTGACGCGGCCGACTCGGCCCGGTGGGTCGTCGGCCGCCCGAGCCGGCGCAGCGACGACGGCGGCTGCCAACAGCAACAACGCTGCCAGCCAGGTGACCAGACGGCCGCCAGGTCGGGCGTTCGGAGCAACGGTCCTGAGCCAGTTCGGTGCCATGCCAGTCTCAACGCACCCGCGACCGCGCGCGCCGACCGGGCGGGCCCCGATGATCTGTCAAGAAGCGTGAAGCAGCGCTTCCTGTTGCAGCTCGAAACCGTGGCAGCGCCGCCGCGACGCGTTGCACTCAGTCGTCGCCGGCGTCGTCGAGATCCGGGAACAGCACGCTGGTGTAGCCCAGCTTCGTGAGGTCGCGCATGCGGGTGGGATAGAGGCGGCCGATCAGGTGGTCGCACTCGTGCTGCACCACCCGCGCGTGAAAGCCTTCGGCCTCGCGGTCGATCGACCTGCCGTCGGGGTCGACGCCGGTGTAGCGGATGCGCGTGTAGCGCGGCACGACGCCGCGCAGGCCCGGTACCGAGAGGCAGCCCTCCCAGCCCTCGTCCATGGCGTCGTCCAGCGGCGTGATGGTCGGGTTGAGCAGGACCGTGGTCGGCACCGGCGGCGCGTCGGGGTAGCGCTCGCTGCGCTCGATGCCGAAGATCACCAGTTGCAGATCTTCGCCGATCTGCGGCGCCGCAAGCCCCACGCCGCGGGCCACCGCCATGGTGTCGAACATGTCGTCGATCAGCCTGCGCAGTGCCGGCGTGCCGAACTCACGCACCGGTTGCGCGATGCGCAGCAGGCGCGGGTCGCCCATCTTCAGGATCTCTCGGACGGCCATCGGATCTCTGGGTTGCGTTCGATCGGCATTATCGACAGCCCGCCAGGGGCCACGCCGGTTCAGGGCTTGGGCAACAGCGCGCGCAGGCCCGCCTCGTCGAGCTGCGCCACACCGAGCTCGCGCGCCTTGTCGAGCTTGCTGCCGGCCTCGTCGCCAGCGACCACGTAGTCGGTCTTCTTCGACACCGAACCACTGACCTTGCCACCCGCCGCTTCGATCATCGCCTTGGCCTCGTCGCGGCTCCACACCGGCAGCGTGCCGGTCAGCACGAAGGTCTTGCCCGCCAGCGGCTTGGGCGCGGTGTCGGCGCGCGCCCCATCGTGCTCGTCCCAGTGCACGCCGGCCGCGCGCAGTTGCTCGACCACCTCGCGGTTGTGCGGCTGATCGAAGAACGTGCGGATGCTCTGCGCCACGATCGGGCCGACATCGGGCACCTCCAACAGCTGCGCCTCGCTCGCGTCGACGATGCGATCGAGGCGCCCGAAATGCCTGGCCAGGTCGCGCGCTGTCGACTCGCCGACATGGCGGATGCCGAGCCCGTACACGAAGCGCTGCAGTGTCGTGCGCTTGCTCTCACGCAGCGCATCGACCAGGTTGGCCGCACTCTTTTCGCCCATGCGCTCGAGCGCGGCGAGCTTGGCCAGGCCAAGCTTGTACAGGTCGGGCAATGAGTGCACGACACCGCCGTCGACCAGTTGGTCGACCAGCTTGTCGCCCAGGCCTTCGATGTCGAGCGCGCGGCGTTGCGCGAAGTGCAGGATCGCCTCCTTGCGCTGAGCCGGGCAGAACAGGCCTCCGGTGCAGCGCCAGTCGGCCTCGCCCGCCTCGCGGGCGATCGCGCTGCCGCACACCGGGCAGTGGCCACCCAGCAGGGCGTTGAGGTCGAACGGCGGCCCGGCGTCGGCCGGACGCCGCTCGAGCACGACCGCCACCACCTCGGGAATCACGTCGCCCGCGCGACGCACGATCACGGTATCGCCGATGCGCACGTCCTTGCGGCGCGTCTCGTCCTCGTTGTGCAGCGTGGCATTGCTCACCGTGGTGCCGCCGACGAACACCGGCTCGAGCTTGGCCACCGGCGTCAGCTTGCCGGTGCGGCCGACCTGGATGTCGATGCCGTGCACGCGGGTCATCTGCTCCTGCGCCGGGTACTTGTGGGCGACCGCCCAGCGCGGCTCGCGCGTGACGAAGCCGAGCTGCTTCTGCAACGCGATCGAGTTGACCTTGTAGACGACGCCGTCAATGTCGAAGGGCAGCGCATCGCGCTTGGCGGCGACCCCGCGGTGGAACTCGACCAGCCCCGCAGCACCGTGGACGACGCGGCGATCGGCGTTGACCGGCACGCCGAAGGCGGCGATCGCATCGAGCGTGGCGCTGTGGGTCCCTGGCTGCTGCCAACCGCGCTGGTCGCCCAGCCCGTAGGCGAAGAAGCTCAGCTTCTTGTCGGCCAGCCCTTTCGGGTCGAGCTGGCGGATGGCGCCGGCCGCGGTGTTGCGCGGGTTGATGTAGGTCCTCTCGCCCTTCTCGCGCTGGCGTTCGTTGAGGCGCTCGAAGTCGTCGCGCCGCATGTAGGCTTCACCGCGAATCTCGATCAGCGGCGGCGCGGCGCCAAACAGGCGCAACGGGATCTGGCCGATCGTGCGCACGTTCTGTGTCACGTCTTCGCCGGTCTCGCCGTCACCGCGGGTCGTCGCCTGCACCAGCACCCCGTCTTCGTAGCGCAGGTTGATCGCCAGGCCGTCGAACTTGAGCTCCGCGTTGTATTCCACCGGCGGCGCGCCGTCGTCGAGCTCGAGTTCGCGCCGCACGCGCGCGTCGAAGGCCTCGGCACCGGCGGACGTGGTGTCGGTCTCGGTGCGGATCGACAGCATCGCGACCGCGTGTTTCACCGGCACCAGCCCGTCGAGCACCTTGCCGATCACGCGCTGCGTCGGCGAGTCGGCGGCGAGCAATTCGGGGTGCGCAGCCTCGATGGCCTGCAGCTCGTGGAACAGCTTGTCGTACTCGGCGTCGGGAATCTCCGGCGCGTCGAGCACGTAGTAGGCGTGGGCGTGGTGGTTCAGCTGCGCACGCAACTGCGCGGCGCGCTCGCGCGTGGCTTTCGAGGCGGAGGCCATGGTCCGATTCTCGGACATTGGCCGTGCAGGGTCGTTCGACATCCCGTACAACTGCACCCGGCCGCGCGTGTCAGGACGCGGCCGCTGCCGCGACGAAGCAGGAGACCGGAAGGAGCGATCCATGGGCCACGACTTCGACCTCATCGTGATCGGCGCCGGCTCCGGCGGCGTGGCCGCGTCGCGGCGCGCGGTGCTGCACGGCGCCAAGGTCGCGGTGGTCGAGGCGGGCCGCGTCGGCGGCACCTGCGTGCTGCGCGGCTGCGTGCCGAAGAAGCTGCTGATGTACGCGGCCCAGTATGGCGACGCGATTGCCGAGGCTGTCGGCTACGGCTGGCAGCTGCCCACCGATACCGCGCCGTTCGACATGGCGACCTGGCAGGCCGCCAAGGCCGCGGAAACCGCCCGCCTGGAGGGGGTGTACCGCACGATGCTGGCGGAGGGCGGCGTCGAGCTGGTGGCGGGCCACGCCCACTTCGTCGACCCACACACCATCGACGTCGACGGGCGGCAGTTGAGCGCGCGCCACGTCCTCATCGCCACGGGTGCATCACCGGTGCGCGACAGCATCGAGGGCATCGCGCAATGCCCGACGTCCGACGACCTGCTCGATCTCGCAGCGCTGCCCGATCGTGCCGCGGTGGTCGGCGGCGGCTACATCGGGGTGGAGTTCGCGTCGATGCTGGCGCGCCTGGGCGTGCGCGTGACGATGCTGTACCGTGACCATCTGCCCTTGCGCGGTTTCGACGAGGACCTGCGCACCCGCCTGGCCACGGCGCTGGCGCAGGGCGGCGTCGAGCTCAGGCCGGCGCAACGCCCCGCCCGCGTCGAAGGCCGCGCCGGCGCCTGGCGAGTCACCATGGCCAGCGGCGACGCGATCGCGGTGCCGTGGCTGCTCAACGCCACCGGTCGACGACCCAGTACCGCAGGCCTCGGCCTCGACGCCGTCGGCGTCGCCATCGACCATGCCCAGGCGATCGAGGTCGACGCGGCCTGTCGCAGCAGCGTGCCGCACATCCATGCGATCGGCGACGTCACCAACCGCAAGAACCTGACACCGGTGGCGATCGCCGAAGGGCGCGCCGTGGCCGACCGGCTGTTCGGCACGGATGTGCTGCAGCCAGACCTCGCCCGCGTCGCGACCGCGGTGTTCACGCTGCCGCCGATCGGCACCATCGGCCCCACCGAGCGTGAACTGCGTGCCGCCGGCGCCCGACTGCGCGTGTACGAAGCCGACTTCAAGCCGATGCGCCACGCCTTCACCGGCCGCAGCGAGCGCTGCTACATGAAGCTGCTGGTCGACGACGCCAGCGACCGCGTGCTGGCGGTGCACATGCTTGGCGCCGACGCACCCGAGATCGTGCAGAGTCTCGCGGTCGCGTTGACCGCCGGCGTCACCAAGGCGCAGTTCGACGCCACGACCGCGGTGCACCCGACCCTGGCCGAGGAGTTCGTGCTGATGCGAAAGCACCGCTAGCCCGGCTTGGGACGGCGCGGCGCGCCCTCAGCTGAACAGGCGCCGTGCCGAGGGCGAGCCGGCGGCGAGGTCGCGCGCTTCGAGCGCGCGGTACATCTGCGTCAGCTCCTGGCCGATCGCGTTGAACGCATGCAGCGTGACGGCGTGTCCCTGGTCGTCGACCAGCGTCGCGCCGGTGTCGTCGGCCAATGCGCGCGCGGCCTGCTGCCAGGCGGCGAACGGCTCGATCGACTCCGGTGTCTGCGGTACGTCGAGCGACAACGTCGCCTCGCGCACCGCGGCGAGCTCGGGCTCGTCGGAGAGCGCGGCGCGCGCGTCGTAACTCAGCGTCAGCAACGCCGGCCCGTGATGATCGTCGCCGGACGGCAGCACCAGCCGGCCCGACACCGCGCCCGGCACGAAACCATGGCGGCCGGCCACCTGCTGCAGGTAGCCGGGCGACCACGCCACATCGGCGGACCGCAACGTCACCGTGAGCTGCGCATCGTGGGCGCTGGCAAAGGCGTCTAGCTCCTTGGCGCGCGCCGCGACCTCCAGCATGTCCGGCAGCTCGATCAGCGCGCCGCAGTGTTCGGCGAACGCCTGCATCAGCTGCGCGAACTCGGAGTACTCGATCTCGTTGAGCGCACCGCTGCGATTGGCCAGCTGCACGCCGGCCTGCAGCTCGCTGTAGCGGCGCCCGAGGGCCACCGGCTCCCACTGGGCGGTCTCGGCGTCGAGACCTTCGAGCAGAAACGGCTTGCTGCCGGCGCGGCGCGTCGACGGCGCGTGCGCCAGCACGAACTCGCCGCTCACCGGCGACTCCAGGCGCAGCGGCACGACAGCGTCGATCAGTGCGTCGATGCGCGGCCCCTGCCGCGCCGCCGGCACGTCGCCGCCGATGGCGAGCATCGGCGGCTCGCGTGCCGCGTCGGGGAGCGCCGGTGCACTCAGCGTCGGCTCGGTGCGCTCCACCGGCGGCAGCGCCTGCGGCTGCCGCGGACCCGCCCGCCGCGCGCTCCACGCACCGTGCGCCACCACCGCCGCCAGCACCAGGCCGGCGACGATGGCGAGTGCGGCCGTGAGCGTCACTTCAGGGACCCGTGAGCCCTTGCGCAGGGGGAGCCATCAGGCCGCCTCGGCCAGACCGACCGCAGCATCCATGTCGACCGCGACCACGCGCGAGACGCCCTGCTCCTGCATCGTCACGCCGATCAGCTGTTCGGCCATCTCCATCGCGATCTTGTTGTGCGAGATGTAGAGGAACTGCGTCTGCCGGCTCATCTCGCCGACCAATGCGCAATAGCGCTCGGTGTTGGCGTCGTCCAGCGGCGCATCCACTTCGTCGAGCAGACAGAACGGCGCCGGGTTCAACTGGAAGATCGCGAACACCAGCGCGATCGCTGTCAGCGCCTTCTCACCGCCGGACAGCAGGTGGATCGTCGAATTGCGCTTGCCCGGCGGTTGCGCCATCACCTGCACCCCGGCATCGAGGATCTCGTCGCCGGTCATCACCAGGCGCGCCGTACCGCCACCGAACAGCGTGGGAAACATGCGCCCGAAGTGCAGATTGACCTGGTCGAAGGTCCGCTGCAGCAGTTCGCGCGTCTCGAGGTCGATCTTGCGGATCGCGTCCTCCAGCGTGCCGATGGCCTCCTGCAGGTCGGCGTTCTGGGCATCGAGGAACTGCTTGCGCTCGCGCGACGACGTCAGCTCCTCCAGCGCCGCCAGGTTCACCGCGCCGAGTGCGAGCACCTCGCGGCCGAGCCTGTCGATCTCCGACTGCAGGCCGCTCAGGCGCACCCCACCTTGCGTGATCGTCTGCGCGAGCGCATCGAGGTCGACCTGCGCCTGTTGCAGCTGCTCCATGTACTGCGCGCCGCCGAGCTGCGCGGCCTGCTCCTCGAGCTGCAGCTTGGTGATCCGCTCGCGCAGCGGCTCGAGGCTGTGTTCGATGGTCAGGCGTTGCTCGTCGTGCGCCTTCAGCTTGGCGCTCAGGTCGTCGTACTCGCTGCGCCGCGCCGCCAGCAGCCGCTCGCGGTCGAGCTTGAGCGCGAGTGCGGTGTGCAGGCCTGCCCGCGCAGCGCTGTCGTCGAGCGCGCCGAGCTCGAGCGCGAGCTGCTCGCCGGCGCGCTGGTTGTTGGCCACCTGCTCCGCCGCGGTCTCCAACGCGCGCTGCAGCTCGGCGCGCCGCGCCGCCAGTGTGCGGGCCGCGAACTGCGCCTCTTGCGCCTGGCGCTCGAGCGCACGCAGCGCTTCGCGCGCATCGGCCAACTCGCGCTCGGCGGCCATGGTGGCTTCGTCGAGGTCGGCGTGGCGTTGCTGCTCGTCGGCCAGTTGCTGGTCGAGTTGCTCGAATGCACTCTGGCTGCCGCCCTGGCGCTCACCGAGCGCACGCAGCTGGCCGTCGATCTCGGCCAGCTCGGCGTCGAGCTGCGAGCGCCGCGTCGTCGTTGCCTCGGCATGTTGGGTCAGCCGCAGCAGCTCCACCTGCGCCTGGTGCGCACCGGCCTGCGTCTCCATCGCCTCGCGGCGCAGCGTCACCAGGCGCTGGCCGGCTTCGCTGTAGGCGGCCTCCAGGCGTACCAAGGCGCTCTTGGCTTCCTCGGCGATCAACGCCTGTCCCCGCAGCTGGCGCCCCAGGCTTTCGATCTCCTGCGCACGCGCGAGCAGACCGTCGTGCTCGGAGTCCGGCGCATGGAACGCCACCGCGTGCGCGCTGACGGCGTGGCCTTCGCGTGTGAGGATGACCTCGCCGTGCGTCAGCTTGCCGCGCTGCGCCAGCGCGTCGTCGAGGCTGGCTGCGGTGTAGACGCCCTCGAGCCAGTCGCTGAACAGCGCCTGCAGTCCGGCATCGCCCAGGCGCAGCAGATCGGCCAGCCGCGGCAGCGTGCGGTGGGTGTCGGGCGTCGTCGCCTGCGGCAGCGTGTAGAACGCCAGCCGCGCAGGCGGTGGGTCGGCCGCAAAGGCGCGCAGCGTGTCGATGCGGCCCACCTGCAGCGCGTTCAATCGCTCGCGCAGGGCGGATTCGAGCGCGGTCTCCCAACCGGGCTCGATGTGCACCTGGGTCCACAGCCCCTGCAAAGTGTCGAGCCCGTGCTTGGCGAGCCAGGGCTTGAGCTTGCCCTCGGTCTGGATCTTTTCCTGCAGCGCGCGCAGCGCCGCCAGCCGCGCAGCGAGGTCGGCCTGCTTTGCGCTCTGCCGGTTGACCTCGTCGTGCTGCGCGCGGCGGCGCTCGTCGAGCGTCGGCATCTGCTCCTGCAGCTCGTGCAGGCGCGCCTCAGCCGCGCGATGCCGGTCTTCGAGCTGCGGCACCTGGCGCTGAAACTCCGCCAGCCGCTGCGGGTCGGGCGCCTTCAGGCCGTCGGACTCTGCGCTCAACCGCTCGCGCCGCGTGCGCAGCGCGCTCACCTGCTCTTGCAGGTTGCGCGAGTCCGCCGCCAGCAGCTGGATGCGCTGCTGCACCGCGTTGACGGCTTCGCGCTGCGCATCGGCCTCGTCGGAGGCCGCGCGCACCTTCTCTTCGAACGCGGGCAGCGTCGCCGCGTGCGCGTCGGCCCGCGCAGCCTGCTCGGTGGCGCTGCGCTCGGCCTGTTCGATCTGCGTGGCCAGGGTGGCCTGCTCCGCCTCGTCGGCCGCGCGCCGTTGGTCCCACTGCGCGTTCTGCGCCTCCAGCTCGGCGATGCGCTGCTGCACGCGCTGGCGTCCTTCGACCACGTAGCGGATGCGCTCTTCGAGGCGGCTGACCTCGAGCGAGGCCTCGGCCAGTTCGCCCTGCGCCGCATGCAGCGTGTCGCCGGCCGCGTAGTGGCCCTGACGCACGGTGTCGAGCTCGGCCTCGACATGGCGCAGCTCGGCCACGCGCGACTGCAGCGCGTTGTGCGCCTCTTCGACGGCGCGCTTGACGCGCTCTTCTTCCTTCGCCGCGTCGCGGTGCTTCAGGAACCACAGCTGGTGCTGCTTCAGCGTCTGCTCGTCGACCAGCTGGCGGTATTGCGTGGCCACCTCGGCCTGCGCCTCGAGCTTCTCGAGGTTGGCGTTGAGCTCGCGCAGGATGTCCTCGACGCGCGTCAGATTCTCGCGCGTGTCCTTCAACCGGCTCTCGGTCTCGCGGCGGCGCTCCTTGTACTTGGACACGCCGGCGGCCTCTTCCAGGAAGAGCCGCAACTCCTCGGGCTTGCTCTCGATGATGCGGCTGATCGTGCCCTGGCCGATGATGGCGTAGGCGCGCGGCCCGAGGCCGGTGCCGAGGAACACGTCCTGCACGTCGCGGCGGCGCACCGGCTGGTTGTTGATGTAGTAGCTCGACGTGCCGTCGCGCGTCAGCACGCGCTTGACGGCGATCTCGGCAAAGCTGTTCCACTGGCCGCCGGCGCGCGCGTCCTCGTTGCTGAAGACGAGCTCGACGCTGGCGCGGCCGGCGGGCTTGCGCTGGCCCGAGCCGTTGAAGATCACGTCCTGCATCGACTCGCCGCGCAGCTCGCTGGCCTTGCTCTCGCCGAGCACCCAGCGCACGGCGTCGATCACGTTGGACTTGCCGCAACCGTTGGGACCGACGACGCCGACGCGCTGGCCGGGCAATTGGAACGTGGTGGGTTCTGCGAACGACTTGAAGCCCGAGAGCTTGATCTGGTTCAGGCGCATGAAAGCAAACGTGTCGGGCCCGGATGTGAAAACGGCAGCCCTGGAGTGCCGCCGTCGTCGAAGTGTGGTGTGGTGCCTGTGGCCTCGCGCACGAGGGGTGCCGAAAGCGCGCGGATGATAGCATCGCGCCCCGTCGTTCCCACCCTCGTCGATGGCCCGTTCCAGCAGTCGCGCTGCCGCCCCGCGCGAGCGCGCCAAGCCCGCCGTCCCGCCGACCGCGCCGAGCAAGGACCTGCAGGTCTTCGCCAACCCGGCGCCGCAGCGCGACTACGTCGTTCGTTTCGACGTACCGGAGTTCACCTGCTTGTGCCCGTTGACCGGCCAGCCGGACTTCGCGCACTTCCGGATCGAATACGTGCCCGACAGGCTGTGCGTCGAGCTGAAGAGCCTGAAGATGTACTTCTGGAGCTACCGCGACGAGGGTGCGTTTCACGAGAAAGTGACCAACACCATCGTCGATGACCTCGTGCGCGCGATCGAACCACGCTTCATTCGCCTGTCGGCCGACTGGTACGTACGCGGGGGCATCCGCACCTACGTCACCGCCGAGCATCGCCAGCGCGGCTGGAAGCCCGGCGCACCGATCGAGTTGCCGCCGGCGCCCTAGGACCGGAGCCGACCATGCTGGCGATCATCGGCGGCACCGGTCTGTACGACCTGGCCGGCATGCAGATCGACGGCGAATCGAGCCCCGATACGCCGTTCGGCCGGGCATCGGGCCCGGTGCTGCACGGTCGGTTGCACGGCCGCGAGCTGCTCTTCCTGGCCCGCCACGGTGCCGGCCACCGACTGCTGCCACACGAGGTGAACTACCGTGCCAACGTGTTCGCGCTCAAGCGCGCGGGCGCCACGCAGATCCTCGGGTTCTCGGCGGTCGGCAGCCTGGCCGAGCACGTGGCACCAGGCGACCTGGCGATGCCGTCGCAATACTTCGACTGGACGCGTGGGCCGCGCGAGCGCACGTTCTTCGGCCACGGCGTGGCGGCGCACGTGTCCACCGCCCTGCCGGTCAGCGCCAACCTGGTCGACTGGGTCGCCACGTCGGCCAAGGCGCTCGGCCTGACGCTGCACACGGGCCTCACCTACGCCTGTGTCGAAGGCCCGCGCCTGGGCACGCGCGCCGAGAGCCACTTCATGCGCAGCGCCGGCTGCCACCTGGTGGGCATGACCAACGTGCCAGAGGTCTTTCTGGCCCGCGAAGCACAGATCTGCTACGCCACCGTGGGCATCGTCACCGACTACGACTGCTGGCTGGACGACCCGACCCAGCACGTCAGCGTCGGCGCGATCTTCGAGCTGTACGGGCACAGCCTGGCCAAGGCGCGTCGCTTGCTCGAGGTGGTGCTCAGGCAGCCGCTGCCGCCCGAGGAGCCCGAGATCCGCCAGGCGCTGCAGTCCGCGGTGCTGACGCCCGATGGCGCACTCGACGCCTCGCAGCACGCGTGGCTCGCGGTGCTGCGGCGCTGATAATCGGCGCATGAATCCGCTGCTCGCGCGCCTGCATCCCTATCCGTTCGAACGCTGGCGCGACCTGACGATCGGTGTTCAACACCGCGGCGAGCTGGCGCCGATCAGCCTGGGCATCGGCGAGCCGCGACATCCGACACCTGCACTGATCGAGCAGGCGCTCGTTTCATCGCTCAAAGGCCTTTCGGTCTATCCACCGACCATCGGCGAGCCACGCCTGCGCGAAGCCTGCGCGACCTGGCTCGCACGGCGCTACGGCGTGCGCGTCGACCCGGCGACGCAGCTGCTGCCGGTGAACGGCTCGCGCGAGGCGTTGTTCGCGCTGGCGCAGGTGGTGCTCGATCCGACGCGCGATGGCGCCACCGTCGTCTGTCCCAATCCGTTCTATCAGATCTACGAGGGCGCAACGCTGCTGGGTGGCGCACGCACCGCGTTCGTCAACAGCGACCCGGCGCGCAACTTCGCGCCGGACTGGTCGCAGATCAACGCGGCCACGTGGGCGCGCACGCAGCTGGTGTACGTGTGCTCGCCGGGCAACCCCACTGGCGCGGTGATGCCGCTGGCCGAATGGCGCACGCTGTTCGAGCTGTCGGACCGCCATGGCTTCGTGATCGCCAGCGATGAGTGCTACTCGGAGATCTACTTTCGCGACGACCAGGGCGCGCCGCTGGGCGGCCTGCAGGCTGCGCAGTCGCTCGGGCGCGACGACTTCCGGCGCCTGGTGATGCTGACCTCGCTGTCCAAGCGCTCCAACGTGCCAGGCATGCGCTCGGGCTTCGTCGCCGGGGACGCCGAGGTCATGAAGGCGTTCCTGCTGTACCGCACGTATCACGGCAGCGCGATGAGCCCGGTGGTGCAAGCCGCCAGCGTTGCGGCCTGGAGCGACGAGGTGCACGTCGGGGCCAACCGTGCGCTCTATCGCGACAAATTCAAGCAGGTGACGCCGCTGCTGCAGAAGGTGCTCGACGTGCAGCTGCCCGACGCCGGCTTCTACCTGTGGGCAGCGGTGCCCGGTGGTGACGACATCGCTTTCGCGCGCGCGCTGCTGGCCCAATACAATGTGACCGTGCTGCCGGGCAGCCTGCTCGCCCGCGAGGCGCACGGCGTCAACCCCGGGCGCGGCCGCATCCGTATGGCGCTGGTCGCGCACACCGACGAATGCCTCGAGGCGGCACGGCGCATCGTCCACTTCACCGAGCGGCTCCATGGCGCCGCGCACCGACCATGAGCGAATCCGCGCAATCGATCATCGACCTGGCCTGGGAGGGCCGCAACGCGCTCAACCCGGCCAACGCCGACCTCAAGATCCGCGAGGCGGTGGAGCAGACCATCGCCGACCTCAACGGCGGGCGCATCCGCGTCGCCGAGCGTCGCGCGGTCGGCGACTGGCAGGTCAACCAGTGGGTCAAGAAGGCGGTGCTGCTGAGCTTCCGCTTGAGCGAAAACCGCGCGATGCATGCCGGCGACCTCGGCTTCTTCGACAAGGTGGGCACCAAGTTCGCCCACCTCGACGAGGCGCAGATGCGCGCCACTGGCGTGCGGGTGGTGCCGCCGGCGGTGGCGCGGCGCGGCAGCTACGTCGCCAGGAACGTGGTGCTGATGCCGTCGTACGTGAACATCGGTGCCTACGTCGACGAAGGCACGATGGTCGACACCTGGGCCACCGTGGGTTCGTGTGCGCAGATCGGCAAGAACGTGCACCTCTCCGGTGGCGTCGGTATCGGCGGCGTGCTCGAGCCGCTGCAGGCCAACCCGACCATCATCGAGGACAACTGCTTCGTCGGTGCACGCTCCGAGGTGGTCGAAGGCGTCATCGTCGAGGAGAACTCCGTCATCAGCATGGGCGTGTTCATTGGTCAGAGCACCAAGATCTACGACCGCACGACGGGACAAATTCACTATGGCCGGGTGCCCGCCGGCTCGGTGGTGGTGAGCGGCTCGTTGCCCGCCATCGACGGCAGCCACAGCCTCTATTGCGCCGTGATCGTGAAGCGCGTCACTGCCTCGACCCGCGCCAAGACCAGCATCAACGAGTTGTTGCGCGAGTAAGGCGGCACACTACGGGGCTGATGCGTACGAGCGGGAGCCCCGAGCGATGAGCGGCAACATGGAAAAGGTGTTGCGCATGATGGCGGACAAGAAGGCGTCGGACGTCTTCCTGTCGGCCAACATGCCGATCCTCATCAAGATCAACGGCCAGATGCTGCAACTGTCCGACCAGTCGCTGACACCGGGTCAGCCGCGACAGCTGCTCACCGAGGTGCTGTCACCGCAGCAGCTCGAGGAGCTCGACGACACCGGCGAACTCAACATGGGCATGGGCATGGAAGGCATGGGCACCTTCCGGCTGTCGGCGTTCCGCCAGCGCGGCTCTATCGCCGCGGTGATCCGCTACATTCCCAACGAGATTCCGTCGCTCGAGTCGCTCAACCTGCCACCGATGCTGTCGCAGCTGGTGCTCGAGAAGCGCGGCCTGATCCTGATGGTGGGTGCCACCGGCACCGGCAAGAGCACGACGCTGGCGTCGATGCTCGAGTGGCGCAACCAGCAGATGGCGGGGCACATCCTGACGATCGAAGATCCGATGGAATTCGCCTTCACCAACAAGCGCTCGCTGGTCAATCAGCGCGAGGTCGGCCGCGACACCAACACGCTGCAAGTGGCGCTGAAAAACGCGCTGCGCCAAGCGCCGGACTGCATCCTGATCGGCGAAATCCGCGATCGCGAGACGATGACCTCGGCGATCTCTTATGCGCTGTCGGGTCACCTGGTGATGGCCACGCTGCACGCCAACAACAGCTACCACGCGCTGGGGCGGATCCTGTCGTTCTACACGCCGGAGTCGCGGCCCGCGCTGCTGAGCGACCTGTCGTCGGGCCTGCGCGCGATCGTGTCGCAGCGCCTGGTGCGCGCGTCGGCCGGAGGCCGCCTGCCGTCGGTGGAGGTCATGCTCAACACCAAGCTGGTGGCCGAGCTGATCGACAAGGGCGAGTTCACGGCGATCAAGGAGGCGATGGAAAAGTCGCTGGCCGAAGGCTCGCAGACGTTCGAGGAGGACCTGGCGCGCATGATCGGCGACGGCCTGATCACGCGCGACGAGGGCCTGTCGCACGCCGACTCGCCGACCAATCTGATGTGGCGTCTGCAGAACGACCAGACGCCGATCGCGCGCGCGCCGGTCAAGAGCGAGGATCCCGACACCGCGTTCTTCACCGAGATTGCGCTCGACGTGGTGGCCGACGGCCCGAACACGCGCAGTGCCCCGCTGACGAGGCGCTGACAACCCCCGAAGCGGCCTGACGGCCGCTTCCCCCTCGAAGAGGGCGCCGCCCACGCCCTGGCAGAGCCGGATCCGCAGCGGCCACTGGGGGCTGCGGCGCGGGAGCGCCGCAGACTCTCCGGCCTGGCGCGATGGCGTGCGCCCGTACCAGATAATCCACCGATGAGCGACACGCTCCATCTGCTCGAGGCGCTGGTCTCGCGGCAGTCGGTCACGCCGGCCGACGACGGCTGCCAGGCCTTGATTGCGGAGCGTCTGCAGCCGCTCGGCTTCGCCTGCGAGCCGATGTCGTTCGGCCCCGAAGGTGCGCGGGTCAGCAACCTGTGGGCGATCCACCGTGGCACGCGACCCGGGCCGACCGTGGTGCTGGCCGGACACACCGACGTGGTGCCGACCGGTCCGCTCGAGCAATGGCGCAGCGATCCGTTCGTGCCCACGCACCGCGACGGACGACTTCATGGCCGCGGCGCCGCCGACATGAAGACCTCGGTCGCCGCGATGGTGGTGGCCAGCGAGGAGTTCGTGCGTGCAAGGCCGTCGCACGGCGGCGCCGTGGCGCTGCTCATCACCAGCGACGAGGAAGGGCCGTCCATCGACGGCACGGTGCGCGTCGTCGAACTGCTGCGGCAACGCGGCGAGAAGCTCGACTGCTGCATCGTCGGCGAGCCGACGTCGGTCGAACGGCTCGGCGACATGATCAAGAACGGACGTCGCGGATCGCTGTCGTGCAGGCTGACTGTCAAGGGTGTGCAAGGCCACGTCGCCTACCCGCAGCTGGCGCGCAACCCGATCCACCAGCTCGCCCCGGCGCTGGCCGAGCTCGCCGCCACCGAATGGGACCGCGGCAACGGGCACTTTCCACCGACCACGTTCCAGGTGTCGAACATCCACGCCGGCACCGGCGCACTGAACGTGATCCCCGGCAGCGTGGTGGTCGACTTCAACTTCCGCTTCAGCACCGAATCGACCCCGCAGTCGCTGCGCGCGCGCGTGCAGTCGCTGCTCGAACGCCATGCGCTGATTTACGACGCCGCCTGGGTATTGGGCGGCGAGCCGTTCCTGACGACGCCAGGCACGCTGAGCGAGGCGCTCAGCGCGGCGATCCGCGCCGAACGCGGCGTGACCCCGGTGCTGTCCACCACCGGCGGCACCTCCGACGGGCGCTACATCGCCAGGATCTGTCCTCAGGTGGTGGAGTTCGGCCCGATCAACGAAACCATCCATAAAATCGACGAAAACGTGATCGTGGCCGACATCGAGCCGCTGAAGAACATCTATCGCCGCACCCTCGAGGCACTGCTGACGTGACCATCCTGGAACTGATCGAGCGCTGCAGCGCCCGCCTCGAACAGGCGGGCGTTTCGTTTGGGCAGGGCACGACCAACGCCTTCGACGAGGCGGCGTGGCTGGTGCTGTGGCGCCTGAATCTGCCGCTCGACGCCCTCGACGACGTCGCCGACCGGGTGCTGGACGAGCAGGCGATCGCCAACGCCGAGTCCCTGATCGCGCGGCGCATCGAAACCCGGCACCCTGCGGCGTACCTGACCGGCGAGGCCTGGCTGCAAGGGGTGCCGTTCACGATCGACGAGCGCAGCATCGTGCCGCGCTCGCTGATCGCCGAGGTGCTGTGCGACGGCACCCTCGACGCCTGGCTGCACGGCGCCCCGGCGCGCGTGCTCGACCTGTGCACCGGCAACGGCAGCCTCGCAGTACTGGCGGCGATGCGCTGGCCGGCAGCCGCCGTCGATGCCAGCGACGTCTCCCTCGACGCACTGCACCTCGCACGCCTCAACGTGCAGCGACACGACCTTGAAGATCGCGTCATGCTGCTGCACGGCGACGGCTTCGCCGCGGTGCGCGACCGCTACGACCTGATCCTGTGCAACCCGCCCTACGTCAACGCGCGCTCGATGGCCGTCCTGCCGGCGGAGTTCAGGGCCGAGCCTGCGCTCGCGTTGGCTGGGGGTGATGACGGCATGGACTTCGTTCGCCGCGCGATCCGCGATGCGGCGTCGCACCTGCAGCCACAGGGCTTGCTGGTGCTCGAGATTGGCCACGAGCGCGCACATTTCGACGCCGCCTTCGCGCAACTCGAGGTCATTGGCCTGCCCACCAGCGAGGGCGACGACGCAGTGCTGCTGATTGCCCGCGACGCACTGGAGCGCGCATGATCACGTTGCGCGACGTCACGCTGCGCCGCGGCGCGAAGGTGGTGCTCGAGCGCACCAGCCTCACCGTGCACGCCGGCGAGAAGGTGGGCCTCGTCGGTCGCAACGGTGCCGGCAAGTCGTCGCTGTTCGCGCTGCTGGCCGGCCGGCTGCACGCCGACAAGGGCGATGTCGACGTGCCACCGCGCTGGCGCGTCGGCGAAGTCGCGCAATCGATGCCCGAAACCGGCGACGGCGCCACCGAGTTCGTGCTGCAAGGCGACGACGTGCTGATGCGCGCACAGACGCAGCTGATCGACGCCGAAACGAGCGGTGATGGCCATGCGATCGCCGAGGCGCATCTCGCGCTCGAGGAGGCTGGCACCTTCGACGCGCGGGCCCGGGCGCAGGCACTGCTGCTCGGACTGGGCTTTCGGGTCGAGCAGCTCGACGCCGCGGTCAACAGCTTTTCCGGGGGCTGGCGCATGCGGCTGCAGCTGGCGCGCGCGCTGATGGCTCCGACCGATGCGCTGCTGCTCGACGAGCCGACCAACCACCTCGACCTCGACGCCCTGGTGTGGCTGGAGAGCTGGCTCGTGCGCTACCCCGGCACGCTGATCGTGATCAGCCACGACCGCGAGTTCCTCGACACGGTCACCAAGGTCACGCTGCACGTGGATGCCGCGCGCGTCGATCGCTACACCGGCAACTACAGCGCGTTCGAGGAGGCGCGCGCCGAGCGCATCGCGCAGGCACAGACGGCGTATGCCAAGCAGCAGGAGCGCATCGCGCACCTGCAACGCTTCATCGATCGCTTCAAGGCCAAGGCCACCAAGGCCAAGCAGGCGCAAAGCCGCGTCAAGGCGCTGGCGCGCATGGAGAAGCTGGCGCCGGTGCTGACGGCGAGCGACTTCCAGTTCGAGTTCCGCGAGCCGGCGAACCTGCCCGACCCCATGCTCAACCTGCGCGGCGTGGCGTGCGGCTACGGCAGCGACGCGGTCATCCTGCGCGGCGTCACGCGCAGCGTGCGCGCGGGCCAGCGCATCGGCATCCTCGGCGCCAACGGCCAGGGCAAGTCGACGCTGGTCAAGACGATCACGGGTGCGTTGCCGCCACTGGCCGGCAGCATGGACGTCGGCAAGGGCTTGGTGATCGGCTACTTCGCGCAGCAGGAGATGGACCTGCTCCACGAAGACGACACGCCGTTGCAGATGATGACGCGGCTATCGCGCACGCTGGCTCAGCAGCACGGCGGCACCGAGGCGCGCGAGCAGGAGCTGCGCAACTTTCTCGGCCAATTCGCCTTCGGCGGCGACATGGTGCACCAGCGCGTTGGCACGCTGTCGGGCGGCGAGCGTGCGCGGCTGGTGCTGTGCACGATCGTCTACCAGCGCCCCAACCTGCTGCTGCTCGACGAGCCGACCAACCACCTCGATCTGACGACGCGCGAGGCGCTGTCGATGGCGCTCAACGAGTTCGAGGGCAGCGTCATGCTGGTGAGCCACGACCGCGCTCTGCTGCGCGAGGTGTGCGACGAGTTCTGGCTGGTGGTCGACGGTGGCGTGGAAGAGCTCGACGCGGACCTCGACGAGTACCAGCGCTGGCTGCTCGAGGTGGCACGCGCGCGCGCCCGCGGCGGCGAAGCGCCGACGCGCCCAGGGCGCGCGACGACGGTCGCCCAGACCGCGGCCGCTGCGGTCGCCGACACGCCAAAGGCCCCCAAGGTCAGCACGCCTGCGACTACAAACAGCAACCGCCGAGACGATCGCAAACAGCAAGCGCAGTCGCGTGCGCTGTTGGCCAATCGCACGCGGCCGCTGCGGCTGGAAGTCACGCAGATCGACGGTCGCCTCGAAAAGCTCGGCACCGAGAAGGCCGAACTCGAGGCCGCGCTCGTCGCCGGCGCGGTGCCCGGCGCCGAGATGGCCGAGCATGGCCGTCGGCTCAACCACATCGCGGCCGAAACCGCGATGCTCGAAGAGCGCTGGCTCGCGTTGCACGCCGAGATCGAATCCATCACGACTGGCGGCTAGCCCAAGGCGACGCCGGGCATATTCACTCCCACGGACGTATGGCAGAACGTTGCTGCGCTGCACGCTGCGACATGTTCCCGCCCGCACGCAGCCCGCGCGAAGAAGAATCCGCCGCTGCCTCAAGGACCGCGTCGCCCGAAGGGCATACGGCCCTGCAAACGACAGCGAAACGGGAGAACGACTTGTCAGTCCTCTATCTGATGGCCCTGGTGGGAGTTGGTGCGTCGATCTTGTGGCTCACCTGGGAAGCCGTGTCGTCGGCCGCACGCCCGGTGCCCTGGCAGTCGCCGACCCGCGCATTGACCTTGGTACGCGCGGCCGAGCGCCGCGAGCACTCGCTGCCCTTCGTGGGCAACGATCGTCGCAAGACCGCCGACGAGGATGCGCAGAGCGAGGACGAGCGTCTCGTCGCCTGATCCGTCCGGAGGCCCGGCGCCACGGGCCTTCGTCGCCGCCCATCTGCCAGCTGGCGCACGGGCGCGCCGTTCCAGAGCTTCCGACGATCCCCTACCGGTCGTCGGGAATTCCCACATAGATTGTGTGCAATGAAATTGTGTGCTATATTGATCTGATGTCGC
>DATJYZ010000377.1:0-3791 GCA_035499355.1 Burkholderiaceae bacterium
AACCGCCTGGCCGAAGGCAAGCTGCCGGCGTGCGCCGAGATGTGCTCGACCAAGGCGCTGCTCGGCGGCGACGGCGACGTGGTGGCCGACATCTTTCGCAACCGCGTGCTGGTGCGCGGCAAGGGCAGCGAAGTGTGGGGCTGGGGCACGGCGTACGGCAGGCCATCCACTGGCGGGTCGCCGCAGACCAAGCCCGAAGGCAAGAAGTCATGATGCGCGCGACGACATGGCTGTTGTGCTGTGCGGCGCTTGCGCTGGCCGCGTGCGGCGAGAAGACCGCCGGCGCAGCTAAGAAGTCCGACGTGCCGGCGTTCCAGGGTTCCACCGGCGCCAGCGCCTTCACGGCCGGCGCCTGGAAGGCGGGCGACCAGACGTCGTGGGACCACGAGTTGCGCGCGCGTGCGCAACAGCAGAACGAGTACGCGCGCATCGGCGCCCAATGATCGGTCGACGCCCCAGCATCGAAGCCCAGGAGTGAGCATGCATCGCCGTTGGCTGCCCTTGATCTTCGTGCTCGCGTTCGGCCTCGGCGCGCCGGCGCTGGCGCAGACGAGCACCGCGCCCGACGATCCGGCCGGCGGCAAGGTGTCGCCGGGCGTGGCGGCGCCGGCCGATCCGAAGCCGGACGAGACCAACGCGCAGCGCGCCAAGTCGCAGCCCGGCAACAACGCGCCGTTCTGGCGCGCCGTGCGCGAGTCGGGCAACCAGGCGGGCTTCACGACGCTGCCCGATCACGAGGGTGGCACGCTGATCCAGCGCTTCGTGCAGTACCCGGGGTCGAGTCTGGCCACCGCCGGCGAAGCCTGGCGCCAGGTGCGTAACCAATGGATCGTGCCGTATGGCGGGTCGCTGCTGTTAATCGTGCTGCTGGCGATCGCCCTGTTCTATTGGCGCAAAGGTCCGATCGGCCACAGCGACAACGCCGCGGGTCGCGAGATCGAGCGCTTCACCCCGTTCGAGCGCGCCGCGCACTGGACCAACGCCGCCGCATTCGTGGTGCTCGCGGTCTCGGGCATCGTGATGGCCTTCGGCAAGTATTTCCTGCTGCCGGTGATCGGCGCCGCGCTGTTCGGCTGGCTCACCTACGCCTTGAAGACCGCGCACAACATTGCCGGGCCGCTGTTCGCCGTGTCGTTGGTGATCGTGTTCATCACCTTCGTCAGAGACAACGTCCCGCGCGCCGGCGACTCCCTGTGGCTGCGCCGGGGCGGCGGTCTGCTGAGCGGCGAGGAGGTGCCGTCGCACCGCTTCAATGCGGGCGAGAAGGTCGTCTTCTGGGCCGGGGTGTTTCTGCTCGGCACGATCGTGGTCGGCTCGGGCCTGGTGCTCGACAAGCTGATCCCCGGACTGCAGTACCTGCGCGGCGACATGCAGATCGCGCACATGATCCACGCGGTGGCTGCGGTGCTGATGATGTGCCTGTTCCTCGGTCACATCTACCTGGGCACGATCGGCACCAAGGGTGCCTATCGGGCGATGCGCCACGGCTATGTCGACCAGGCCTGGGCGCACGAGCACCATGCGCTGTGGGCCGAAGACGTCCGCGCGGGCAAGATCCCCGCCAAGCGGTCGTCGTCACCCACGGGCATGCAGGCCGCGAAGGAGGGTGCATGAGCCCCAACGGCCGCTCACGCCACGCCGGGGCCATCCATCCTTCCGGGCGAACGGCGCGCCAGCGCCAAGGAGACGGCATGAAGCGCGTCGTTGGAGTCATCGCGTTGGGTCTTTGTGCATCGGGCGTCCTTGCGAAGCTGCCGCCGCTGTCGGACGAGGCCAAGGCAAAGGCGGCCGAGGCGGCGGCGAAGGCTGCCTACGGCGACAAGGTGGCCGGCTACAAGCTGTGCCAGTCGATGGATCACGTGGCCGCCGTCTATCTGACCGAAGCGAAGAAGGCCGGCAAGGACATCAAGCCGACGGCGACGCCGGCGTGCGCCGATCCCGGCCCGTTCGTCTACCCGCCGCCCGCGGCCGCGCCCGCCGCAGCACCGCCGCCGGCGAAGAAGTCCTGATCGAGTGTCGGCGTACGGGGTAAGCTGGCCCTGCGCCCGGCAAGCGCTGACATGACCTCCACCACAAGCGATCCGCCGCCACGGCTGCCGCTGCTCACCCGCGCCGGCAATGCGCTGACGCGCGAGATCGAAGTGCTCGACGAGTACGGCGACCGGCGCATCATCCACGTTCCCGATGAGCGACCGCTGACGTTGTATGTCGACCGGCGCGAGCTGGTCACGTTGATGACGCTCGGCGCCGAGCCGGAGTTGCTGGCGCTCGGCTATCTGCGCAACCAGCGCCTGGTCGCACGCGTCGACGAGGTCCTGTCGATCACGGCCGACTGGGACGTCAACGCGGTGGCGGTGCGCACCCGCGGCGGCGTGGAGGATTTCGAGCGCAAGACCGCGTCGCGCGTGGTGACCACCGGATGTGGCCAGGGCACCGTGTTCGGCGACATGATGGACGGCCTGCAGTCGGTGCAACTGCCCGACGCGCGCAGCGCCCGCATCAGCCAGTCGAGGCTGCGCGACATCCTCGAAGTGATGCGCCAGCAGGACAGCATCCACCGCAAGGCGGGCTCGGTGCACGGCTGCGCCCTGTTCCGCGGCGGCGAGAAGCTGATGTTCATCGAGGACGTCGGCCGCCACAACGCCATCGACACCATCGCCGGCTGGATGTGGATGAACAACGTGCAGGGCGCCGACAAGGTGTTCTACACCACCGGCCGCCTGACCAGCGAGATGGTGTTGAAGTCGGCGCAGATCGGCGTGCCGATCATCATCAGCCGCAACGGCGTCACCGCGATGGGCCACGAGATGGCCGAGCGGCTCGGCATGACGCTGTTCGGCCGCGCGTCGAACCGGCACTTCATCTGCTACTCCGGCTTCGAGCGCTTCGATTCCGAGCCCGAGCCGCAGCGAGGCCCGGTGCGGCTGGTGTCCGGCTGAAGGCTCAGGCCGCGCAGCTGCGCCACTGCTTGCTGTAGGCGGCGGCGGGTTTCACCACCGCGGTGGCACCGGTCGGCTTGCGCAAGCCGCTGCCGGTCTCGAGTTCGAGTTTCATCGCGTACTTGTCGAAGAACGCATCGAACATCTCGCCGCCGCGTGTGCCCACCGCATGCAGCTGGTCGGTCTTGGCGTCCCATTCCAACACCACCGCGGCCAGCGGCTGCGGCGCGGGGCCGGCGATCACGCGCGCACCCTGCAACGGGTCGTAGCGCGAGTTGTCGCCGCAGCAGTGGATCACCTGCGTCGGCTCGTCACGGGCACCGCTGCGCAGCCCGATGAAGCTGATCGCCGGCGTGGGATACATCAGCTTGTGCGCGCAGATCGCCGAGAACGCAACGATCGACCTGTTCGGGCCCACACCGGGCGGCGCGGCATACCGCTGCTTGTCTTCGGTGACCAGCTCGACCGGCTTCACCTCGCGCTCGAACGCCAACAGGAACACCGGCGACGCCGTGTACGGGTAGTTGAAGAGGAACGCCTCGCCCACCTTGAGCTGGCGCGCCAACCATGGGCTGCCGTTGACATCGACCAGCCGCGAACGCGCGTGCTGGCGTTCGACGTCGCCCGCCGCCACCACCGGCAGCGCACCCGAGGCGGCCCACGCGCCGGCGACGCACGCGGCCTGGCGCATCAGGTCGCGGCGCCCGGCGTCGAGGTGCTCCATGCGCTGGACGCTACACGAGCCGTGTGCAGCGGGCAATGCGTTCGACTACGGCAACGCGGCCCGCGCGATCGCGATCGCCGCGCTCAGACCAGCCCGTCGAACAGCCACACATCGACCGGCTCGCCGGC